>JBHHXO010000206.1:0-6013 GCA_046757125.1 Thiogranum sp. | reverse complement strand
CCGCACCGGCAGTGGCGCCGGCCTTGTTCAGGAAGTCGCGGCGCGAGGAATCGATCTTGTTACTGGCATCGCTCATGGGGCGTTACCCTCCGACACAAGAAGCTGGGGCGCTGCATGACCTGCCGCGCCATATTCTTCCGGAATCGCGGCTTTGGCGCTACGGCCGTCGAGTCTGGACGGGCGCACCGGTTTGGTTGCGTGGCACTGGAAGCAGTCGATGTTGACGGATGCGTAGGTGTGGCAGCTGGAGCAGAACTGGTTTTCTGCATTCACCGGTATGAACTCGCCCCGCTCGTCCTGTGCCGCGTGGCAGTTGACGCATTCTTCCAGCGAGAAACGTGCGGTACGTATACCCTTGCGCATGGTTTCATCGCGCTGGTGAAGGATGTACTGCATGTGGTTGCGGCGCATTTCATCTTCCGGCGCAACACACTCTTCAGTGGCGCTGACGTGTCGTTCGGGCTCCGTCATGGTCAGGTCGGAGAACGGCAGGTTTTCCGCTTCCTCCTCTGCCGAAACCGCCAGTGGCAGCATCAGCAGGGCAGAAAGCAGTAACCCTGAAACGCGGCGTGCAACCGATGCGTAGGTCATTGTTGGCTGGCTCCGTTATTCACCAAGTGCCATGTCGATGTAGCCGGTCGGACAGACATCGGAACAGATGTGGCAGCCGACACACTTGGAGTAGTCGGTATCCACGTAGCGACCGGTAGTGGCCTCGTTCTTCTTCACGCGGAACACGGCGTCCTGGGGACAGTAGATAACGCAGTTGTCGCACTCGAAGCACATGCCGCAACTCATGCAACGCGTGGCTTCCTGGACGGCCTGTTCATCGCTGTAGCCCTGCATGCGTTCTTCAAAGTGGCCGAGCACATGCTCGGAATCCGGCACGTCTTCGCCGCGCAGCACGCGTTCAGTGTATTCGAAGTGGCCGAGGAACAGGCGGTCGGCGGTAATGATCTCGTTCCTGGAACGGTCCTCGAAGTTGTGGATGGCAAACTTCCCTTCACTGGTGCCGCGGGTTTCGCCGACGGTGTAGGGCTCCGGTTCCAGGCCCGCTTCTTTCATCTTGTCCAGCAGGGAGAAGTGGTGCTTGTCGACCTTGGGACGCTTTTTCAGTTCGGCGTGCTTGAGGTAGTTGTCGATAGACTCGGCGGCGATGGCGCCCTGACCGATTGCGGTAGTCAGCAGGTGCGGGCGCACGATGTCGCCGGCCACGAAATGCCCCGGCCGGTTCGGCACCTGGTAGAACTTGTCGGCGTCGATCAGGTTGCGCTCGTTGGCGAAATCTTCCACCCCGCTCATGTCGCCGCCCTGGCCGATGGCGGATACGATCATGTCGCATTCGACGGTGTATTCCTTTCCGCCCTCGATCGCGACCGGTCCGTTACCTTCCCATTTGGCATCGACCAGCTTCAGGGCAGTAGCACGGCCGTCCGCGTCGCGGATAATCTCGACCGGCATGACTTCGTTCATTATGGTCACACCCTCGGTGAGCGCATCGTTTACTTCGTGCTCGGCGGCAGTCATCTGGTCGCGCGGGAAGAGGGCGGTCAGGGTGACATTGTCGCAGGCTTTCTTGCTGGAAAGATCAACGTCCTCGTGGGTAATTTCGCCATTGACCACGGCTTCAGGTTTCTCGTTGTAGTCTTTCAACGTGCCGATACGACGGGATACGGACACCACGTCGATGGAGGTATCACCACCACCCACGCACACAATCCTGTTGGCGGTGTAGTGCATCTTGCCCTTGTTGAACTGCTCGAGGAATTTTACGGCGGAGACACAGTTCGGGGTTTCGTCCCAGCCTTCCAGCGGCAGACCACGGCCGACCCAGCAGCCCAGCGCCCACAGTACGGCATCGAACTCCTTGTCCAGCTCGTCGACGGAAATGTCGCGGCCGACGCGGGTATTTGCCTTGAACTCGATGTCGCCGAGTTCGAGAATGCGTTCACATTCGCGGTCCAGTTCGTCACGCGGAATACGGTAGTTGGGGATGCCGTAGCGCATCATGCCACCGAGCTTGTCGTGATCGTCGAAAATGGTGGAAGCGATGCCGCGGCGGCGCAGCTGGTAGGCTGCCGCCATGCCGGCCGGTCCGCCGCCGATAATGGCGACTTTCTTGCCGGTCAGTGCTGCACCCGCTTCAAATTTGAAACCTTCCCTGAAGGCGCTGTCGCCGATGTACTGCTCGACGGCGTTGATGCCGACGAAGTCCTCGACTTCATTACGGTTACAGCCGTCCTGGCAGGGTGCAGGGCAGACACGGCCCATCATGGCCGGGAAAGGGTTGGCATCGGTGGAGCGGCGGAATGCATATTCCTGCATGCTGACACCTTCCGGCGGATGCTCGATACCACGCACGATATCCAGCCAGCCACGGATGTCCTCGCCGGACGGGCAGCTGCCCTGGCAAGGCGGAGTACGTTGCACGTAGGTCGGACACTTATGAGACTTGTCACCCTCAAAAATGGCTTCAGTCCAGCTATCCCATGTATTGTCGCCCTCTTCGAACTTGCGAAACGTTAATTTCTTGTCGTCGCGGGAAGTAGCCATGCCTGTTCTCCTGTTATCTGAACCCGTTCGGGGTTCAATGTTGCTATACGATAATTGAATATTCGGGTTATGCCGTTTCGGCCTCGCCTTCTTCTTCGGCGCTGCCGTCGAGTTCCGCTTCCTGCTCGGAACCCTTCATAACGATTGCGTTACTGACCAGCTGGTGGACACTGACAATCTGGTCCATGGTGAAACCAAAGTAGGGCAGTGTCTTGGCAAACTGGCTCTTGCAGATGGCACAGATCGCTGCGAGGTTGGTGACACCGTGTTCCTCGGTAACTTTCTTCAGCGCCTGCATGCGGGGCATGGCGCCCTTGACGCGAATTTCCATCAGGTCGTCGGTCAGCAGACCGCCGCCACCGCCACAGCAGAAGGTGGCGTCGTGGATGGTATCGTCATCCATGTCGTGGTAATTGTTGCAGGCCGCCTTGATGACCGCGCGCGGGATCTCGAACTGGCCGCCTTCGTAGCCACCCATGCCGGCGCCGCGGGCGACGTTGCAGGAGTCGTGGAAGGTGACGGTCATGTGGTCGTTCTCTTCCTTGTTGAAGCGCAGCTTGTCCTGCTTGATCAGATCGTTGGTGAACTCGCAGATGTGCTGCGGGATCGGGTAGTTCTGGTCGAGGAAGTCGAACGGGCCGGCCAGGGTATTGAGGAAGCTGTACGCCACGCGCCAGGCGTGACCGCATTCACCGAACACGATGCGCTTGACGCCCAGGTCGATGGCGGCTTCGCGAATGCGCAGTGACAGCTTGCGCATGTTCTCGTAACTGCCGATGAACATGCCGAAGTTGGCGGCCTCGGACGCTTTGGAACTCAGGGTCCAGGAAACACCGGCCTCGTGGAACACCTTGGCGTAACCCATCAGTCCGTCGACGTGCGGCTCGGCGAAGAAGTCGGCGGAAGGGGTGACCAGCAGGATGTCCGCGCCTTTCTCGTCCAGCGGCAGGCGGACCTTTACGCCGGTGTCGTCCTCGATATCTTCCTCGAGACCTTCCAGTGTATCGGCCAGCGCCGGCTCGGGCAGACCGAGGTTGTTACCGATTTTGTAGACCTTGGCGATAATCTCGTTGCAGTACTTCTGGCCCTTGCCGACGGAGGCCATGATTTCGCGCGCCGCCATGGAAATTTCGGCGGTGTCGATGCCGTAGGGGCAGAATACCGAGCAGCGACGGCACTGTGAACACTGGTGGAAATAGCTGTACCAGTCGTCCAGCACTTCTTCGGTCAGGTCGACGGCGCCGACCAGCCTGGGGAAGTACTTGCCGGCAAAGGTAAAGTAGCGGCGGTATACCTTGCGCAGCAGTTCCTGGCGCGCGACCGGCATGTTCTTGGCGTCGGCCGTGCCCAGATAGTAGTGGCACTTGTCGGTGCAGGCGCCGCAGTGTACGCATATGTCGAGGAATACCTGCAGTGAGCGGTACTTGCCCAGCAGGTCGCCCATCTTTTCGATGGCGACTTCTTTCCAGTTATCGACCAGTTCTTCGGGAAAACCGAGGTCGCTCTGGTGCGGGGGCTTGGCAACGAAGGGCGCAAGGTGATTGGTCATATTGTCCCGTGGTTCGGGAACAATCAGGTATTCTTCAAGTTTGGGTACTTCGTAATCAGCCACGCTCTATATCCTCCGCTCCGGTCTACCGTTCGCCCGCTTCCAGTGCCTTCGCCCAATCAGCGATATGACGCTGCTCGCGCGAACTGTCGGTCTGGTTACGGGTCGGGCTGAAGAAAACGCCCGGCGCATGCAACAGTTTGCTGATCGGGAAAATAATCATCAGTGTCGCGACCAGGCCCAGGTGGACCAGCAGCAGAGGATCGTTGGGCAGCGGTTGCGGCGAGAAACGCAGCAGCCCGAGGAAGAACGCCTTGACCGAAACAATGTCGGTGTGCACCAGGAAGCTCATGCCGATACCACTCATGGCTATGCCTACCAGCAGTGCCAGCATCAGGTGATCGGACGGGGTAGAGATATAACGGACGCGTGCAACCAGAAAACGTCGTGCCCACAGGCCGAGCAGGCCGGCAAGCATTGCAAATGCGGCGTATTTGCCGAAAGGCTGTACCCAGTTCACCCAGAACCAGACGGGTTCGGTGAAATAACGCAGGTGGCGTAACAGTACCAGCAGCATGCCGAAGTGGAACATGATGCCGAGCACCCAGATCCATTTGTTGGAACGGAACAGGCTTTCAAAAAATGCGACTTCGCGGAACAGGCGCATGACTACACCGGTCTCGGTACGCGGGGCCGGCATGGTGGGAATAACCAAAGGAGCAGGGGTCTGTGCGTACTTTTTGATACGCATGACGAGACCAACCACAAGGATCAACGTCGCAGCGTAAAACAGTCCGACGTACAGAGTCGACACTAAAGACACGCTTCACTCTCCTTTTGATACAGGTGCTACATCAAAGTGTGGGGGAGGCCGGCTCCCCCACGATCACAAACAGCTTGTTGCTAGACGCAACCGGTCGGCTTGGGCAGACCGGCGTACTTGCAGGCCTGCTTTGCAGGACCGTAGGGGAACAGCTCGTACAGGTACTTGCTGTTGCCCTTGTCCTTGCCCAGTTTCTTGCCGATCGCCTTGGTCAGAACGCGAACGGCCGGTGCAATCTGATACTCTTCATAGTATTCGCGCAGGAAATTGATGACTTCCCAGTGGGCGTCGGTCAACTCACTACCATCCTCCTTGGCCATGATTGTGGCAACTTCCGGCTCCCACTGGTTCAGGTCAGCCAGGTAACCTTCTTCATCAACTTCCAGAGACTTCCCGTTTACTTCGATAGCCATGATAGCTCTCCTCGTTTGCAGCTACAGTGCAACTCAATTGCGGTTTATAACCAGGACTGAACCTTGTCGTATTCGGTGACAAGATCCACGAATCCGCCGTAATCAACGACCTCGAGGCCGTCGATTACGTGGTGTTCAGACATGCCTCGCGCAGTCACATCGGGGCCAAGCACGTAGATCTTGTGATCAGCCAGTGCGGCCTTGACCTTGTCTGCAACCACAGTGCCGTCAAATGCAGCGTATACGCCGTCTTCGATCAGCAGGATGGCTGCACCCTTGACTGCGTGGCGCAGCGCGGTATCCAGCGTGCGACGCTCAAAAGGCGATTTGTTAACCGTGTGTAACATTGGCATAGCGTTTCTCTCCGTATCAGAAGCTCAGGATGACTTCCTGCTCTTCCATCAGTTCGGCCAGCTGGTCCTTGTTGATCACCTGTACGGGTACAACAAGATCCTCGGTGGTCAGGCCGCGCGATTCCAGCGACTCTTTTTCCACATACAGCTTCTCGACATCGTAACCCTCCAGGGCGCGATAGGTCGGGGAGAAGTTTTTCACGCCAATAGCATCGGTATTCTGTTCCTTCTTGATCTGATATACGCCGTCGTCCATGAATACGAGCGTCACGTCCTGCTCGAATGCGGCGGCGATCAGTACGACTTCCAGCGACTCCAGCGC
>JBHHXO010000205.1:0-6016 GCA_046757125.1 Thiogranum sp. | reverse complement strand
AAAAGGAAATCAGTTTCCGTGAATACTGGGCGAAACTGGCGCCGCCGGCGTCCAGCGGCAAACTGCACCGGGACAAAGATTATTTACAGGAGCCCTACCGGCTCGCCGGCCGCGCTGGCGGCAAACCCCTGCTGGTACTGTTCGAGCAGAAGGAATGTGCGCCGTGCGACGAACTGCACCTCGATATCCTCAAGCGCAGGGAGAGCGTCGAACTGTTAAAGCGCTTTGATGTGGTGCTGCTGGATATGTGGTCGAAAACGGCCGTGCAGACGCCGGGCGGCAGCGATACCAGTGCTGCGGAATGGTCGAAGCAACTGAACATCCAGTATGCGCCTACCATGGTGATGTTCGACAGCTCGGGGCGGGAAGTGTTTCGCACCGAAGCCTACCTGAAAGCATTCCACATCCAGTCCGCGCTGGACTATGTGTTGTCCGGCGCATACCGGGAACAGCCGAATTTCCAGCGCTTTATTCAGGCGCGTGCCGATGCACTGGAAGCGCAGGGCGTTCATGTGGACCTGATGCAGTAGCGAGTGCGAATGCAGCGGCGGATATTTCGGGGATCCCGGCTAATATCGAACCGCAAGGACGCAAGGATCGCCAGGAAAGAAATTGTTTTCTTTGTGGTCTTTGCGTCCTTGCGGTTCAATGGTTCTTTGGTGAATGTCCCTGCGCCGTGAATTGCCGGCCGCTGATGCCTTTGCTGTCGGGGCCCAGTATATAAAGGTGCGGACGCACCACATCCTCCGGGCCGGCAAGTGTCTGCGGGTTTTCGCCGGGGTAGGCCAGGTTCCTCAGTCCGCTGGCGACGGCACCGGGGTCCAGGCTGTTGACCCGTACCCGGGTGTTGGATTCCAGTTCGTCAGCAAGGGTCTGCATGAAGTTCTCGATTGCCGCCTTGCTGGCAGCGTAGGCGCCCCAGTAGGCCTTGCCGTGTCTGCCGACCGCGTCGGAACTGAACAGGACAGAGGCATCCGCGCTTTGCATCAGGAGATTCAGGCAGGCACGCGTCAACAGGAAAGGGGCGTTCAGGTTTACCTGCAGTATCCTGAGCCAGAGTTCGGCTTCAAAATGTGCGACCGGGACCAGCGCGCCGAGCATGGCGGCGTTGTGCAGCAAGCCATCCAGTCGGCCGAATTCCTTCTCGATGGTGTTCGCCAGGTCGTAAAAATCCTTCTCAGTCGCGCCTTCAAGGTCCATCGGGTAGATCGCGGCCTGGGTATCCCCCGCGGCTTCGATGGCGTCATAGACCTGTTCCAGGTTGCGCACCGTTTTATCCAGCAGGACCACGCGGGCGCCGTGGTGCGCACACTGCCTTGCGACAGCGGCACCGATGCCGTTGCCGGCGCCGGTAACCAGGATGACGCGGTCTTCAAGGAATTGCTCTTCGGGTTGCCAGTCGGTGGGTATATGCATCGGCGAATTCTAGCACTATGACAGGCCGGCCAGAATAGCCTGTGCAGATCCGATGCCGCTGCGAACGGCGCTTTCCAGGGTGGCGGGCAAACCGGTTGCCGTGTAGTCACCGGCAAGCCAGAGACCGGGAACCGGTGTACTGTTTGCCGGACGGATACTGTCCACGCCTGCGTGACTGCAGAATGTCGCGCGTTTCTCCCGGATCAACAGGCTGTGCCGATGCGCCGGCCAGTTCGGGAAGCTGGTGGCAAGTTCGGCTGCGACCTTTGCGGTGAGCACGTCGTTCGACAGCCTTTCATGATCGCCGCGTGCGCTGATAACAACCGCCATCAGGCCGGGTTGATTGCACAGTCCGCGGTCAAAGATCCACTGGGAAAGCCCGTCCAGCAGCCCGAGCACGGGTTCGGGCAGCCGCGTCTGCGGCGTATACTGGAGATAAAGCGTTGTAACCGGTTCGTGACCCAGCCCGGCCAGTTGCGCAGAGAGTGCCCGCAAGGCGGGATGCCGGGACATCAGGCGGCGACTGACGACGTGGGGTGTCGCCAGGATGACGTGACTGGCATGGATGCTGCGGCCGTGCACGGATACGCCGTGGATACCACCGTTCTGTAGCGACAGGCCGGTAACGCGTTGCCCCGTTTCCACGTGCGCTCCCCTGTGTTCGAGATAATCCACGCAGGGTCGCGGCAGCAGTTCGCTCAGCCCCCGTTTCGGGATCAGGAGGTCGGAATGCCCGCGCGGTCCGAGCAAGGTTTCCTGCAGGACACGCAGGAATATGCGCGCCGAAGCTTCGCCCGCAGGCGTGTTCAGTGTCGCGACACAGAGCGGGCCCCATAATTTGCGGATGACTGCGGGCGACTGGGCCTCGCTGTGCAGCAGCGCCTGGACGCTGATGTCGTTCGCGCTGCCGATATTCAGGGCGGGCAGTTTGCACCCGAAACCTGATGCCTGGATGCGCTCACCCGGGCTGAGTCCGCGCGCAGTCGCCAGCGCTCCCAGCAGGTGCAGGGGCGATGGCAGGCGTGGCGCTTTCAGGCGCAGGCCGGGTTTGCCTTTTCCGAGCAGATGGAGTGTCAGTGGTAAACGCAGGAATGCCTGCCTGTGGTCGACCCCGATGCGTTCCAGCAGTGACAGTAATGACTGGCAGGCGCCGGCGACCAGGTGCTGGCCATTGTCGACAGTCAACTCACCGGCACGGACGCTGCGCGCCCGGCCACCCGGTTGCCGCGCGGACTCGAACAGGCTGACCGGCACGCTGTGCGCGCACAACTCGGCAGCAGCGGCGAGCCCGGCCCAGCCACCCCCCACGATTACCACGGGGCGTTCTGCCGACGGTCGTTCAGGCAGCATGCGCGGGATGTTTGTGCAGCCGGCGGTGCCGGCGACGCTCCCGGCGGGCGACTTTCCACGCGATCCACAGTTTGCGCAATGGTGTAAGCCTGACGCGATGCTGCATGATCCGGAAATCATCCGCTTCTATTTCGTCCAGCAACACCTGGTATATCTCGCCCATGATGATACTGCTGCGTTGCGCATAGCGGTCCTGTGCGGGCAGATGCGAGAGCGCGCGCTGGTAGTACTGGCGTGCCCGCTGTGCCTGGCCGGCAAGCAGTTCGCGCAGCCTGCCTGTCGCGGTGCCGAGTAAAAGGTCGTGCGGGTTGACGCGGTACTCCAGCAGCTCGTCCAGCGGCAGGTAGATACGGCCGCGCAGCGCGTCCTCGCGCACATCCCGGATGATGTTGGTGAGTTGCAGGGCCATGCCCAGTTCCTGCGCGTATTTCAGGGTATCGCGGTGCCGGTAGCCGAAGATCTCGGCCGACAGCAGACCGACAACACCGGCTACCCGGTGGCAGTACAGGGACAGCTCGCTGAAAGAATCATAGCGGCTTTGTTCCAGGTCCATGGACATGCCATCGATGATCTCGTGGAAATACTCGACCGGCAGGTTATAGTCCTGTATCGCGTGTTCCAGCGCCCGTGTTATCGGATGGCGTGCCTGTGTGGAAAAACAGCGTTCGATTTCCTCGCGCCACCAGTCCAGCTTGCGCCGGGCGACCTCGCGGTCACTGCATTCGTCGACGACATCGTCGACCTCGCGGCAGAAGGCGTACAGGGCCGTTATCGCGCGGCGCTGTTCGGCGGGAATAAACAGGAAGCTGTAATAGAAGCTGGACCCGCTTTTCACAGCCTTGTCCTGACAGTACTGGTCGGGAGACATGCTGCGGACTCTACGTCAAGCACGGGCTCGGTGAAAGCGGCATTTACCGGTCTGTTGCCTGGAATAAACAGGCATCCTATTCAAACCCCTTCCCGATCGCCCCCAGGGCAATACGCCAGCGGTCTGTCAGGTCCAGGCGCGGCCGGCTGAAAACATCCTCGCGCTGCCGGAGTTTTTCCAGCACACGCGCGCTACCCAGAATAATGGCGCGCAGCTCCAGCCCGAAGCGGCCCCTGAGCACCTTGCCCAGCGGGCTGCCGGCGCGCAGCAGACGGGTGGCGCGCTGCGCCTGGTAGTCAACGAGCATCTTCAGCTGCGGGCTGTTACGTCGTTGCCCGATATCCGCTGCGTCGACCCGGAAGCGCAGCATCTCATCCTGCGGAAGATAGATGCGTCCATTCCTGCGGCTGTCCTGATCGATATCCTGCAGGATATCGATCAGCTGCAGTGCGCTGCAGAGTGCATCCGACATGGCCAGGTTGCGTTCCGAGGCCTGTCCCGCCAGCAGTAACAACAGGCGCCCGACCGGGTTGGCGGAGCGCCGGCAGTAGTCCATGACTTCCCCGAAGTCGGCGTAGCGTGTTTTACTGACGTCCTGTCGAAAGGCGCTGAGCAGGTCCCGGAACAGGGCGACCGGCAGCCTGTTTCGCCTGATGGTGTCGGCCAGTGCCCGGTACAGGGGGGCGTCCGGTGTCGTGCCTGCCTCGATCGTCTGGAGAGCAGCTGCCATTTCATCCAGCTGCTGCAGGCGTTCATCCGCCGCGGCATTCCCTTCGTCGGCAATGTCGTCCGCAGTGCGCGCAAAGGCATAGATCGCGGCAACCGGACCACGCAGCCGCGCAGGCAGGAAGAATGACGCTACCGGGAAGTTTTCATGGTGAGATCGGGCGAAGGCGCGGCACCAGCGATAGCCCTGTTGTATGGCGTCCGTTTCCCTAGGGCCTGTGAACATCGCTGGGGGGGTCGGTGTCACCCTGTACGGTGCGTGGCAGGCGCTCGACAGGTTCCGGTTCCGGCAGGCCTTTCTTGCCCTGGATGCCCATTTCGCTGAACTTGCGTGCGCCCGGCAGCACCCGGCTGTCGAACGAACCAACGGCCTTGTTGTAACTTTCAACACTGCGGTTCAGGCTGCTGCCCAGCTTGCCCAGGTGCTCCGCAAAGGTGCTCAGCCGTTCGTACAGTTCCTCGCCCACGGTACGGATATGCTCGGCGTTTTCTGCCAGCGCTTCCTGGCGCCAGCCGTAGGCAACGGCGCGCAGCAGCGCAACCAGGCTGGACGGGGTTGCCAGTACGACCTTGTCCGTCATGGCGTCTTCCAGCAGTTTGGGGTCGACCTCCAGCGCCGCACTCAGGAACTGGTCGCCGGGAACGAACAGCACGACAAAATCCGGTGACTGCGGGAACTGTTGCCAGTATCCCTTGCCGGACAGTTCGCGTACCCGGCCACGCAGGTTGCGCGCATGGCGCTGGAGTTCAAGCGCACGTTCACTGTCGTCTTTGGCCTCGACGGCGCCCAGGTAACCGTCCATGGGGGCCTTGGCATCGACATTCATCTCGCGTCCGCCGGGCATGCGCACTACCATGTCCGGCCGTTGTTTGCCCTGCTCGGTATCGACGCTGTGCTGCTGTTCGAAATCGCAGTGCTCGATCATGCCGGCGAGTTCCGCCAGTCGTTTCAGAGTCAGCTCACCCCACTGGCCGCGCACTTCCGGGCGGCGCAGTGCCTTCACCAGGTTGCGCGTTTCCCCCTGCAGCTGTTCCTGTGCTTTGGCCATGAATTCCAGGTGCCGGGTAAGAGAACCAAAAGCCTCATGGCGCTCCTTGTCCATTTTGCGAATCTGCCGGTCGGTTTTTTCCAGTGTCTCGCGGATAGGCTTCACCAGGCTCTCGACGGCTTTCTCGCGTTGTTCCAGCTCGCTGCTGGCTTTGGTATGCAGGGTTTTGAAGCGGGTTTCCGCCAGCCTGAGAAATTCGCTGTTGCTGGATTTCAGTACGTCACTGGCGAGCGACTTGAACGTGGCTTCGAACTGGCTGCGAACCTCGTTGAGCGTGTGTACCTTTTCCTCGAAGGCGGCCTGCTGAGTCTCCATCTGGCTGCTCAGACGTGCATTGTCTTCGCGCAGGCGTGTGACGTCACGCTGCGCGCGCGCATGGCCGAGCAGCCACCCGACCGCTGCGGCCAGTGCCGCACCTGTCAGAAGAATCAGCCATTGCGAGGGTTCCATGACGTCTTATCATACCGAAACCAGGTCTGCTCTGCCCGTTCCGATGCGGGCGCTTTCCCGGCTGCCAGGACAGCCGGTTATTTTATCCAGCCGAGGATTTCTTCCGGCGTCCGGATCAGCGCGGCGGCAATCGCCTCAGCACCTAACGGGGCCGCAA
>JBHHXO010000204.1:0-6041 GCA_046757125.1 Thiogranum sp. | reverse complement strand
ACGTCATACGCGTTGCTGTATCTGGACCTCGATCAGTTCAAGATCGTCAATGACAGTTGCGGACACAGCGCAGGAGACCTGCTGTTACAGCAGCTCACCGGCGTGTTCCGGCAACATATCCGCTCCGTAGACCTGTTCGCGCGCATCGGCGGGGACGAGTTTGCGCTGCTGCTGGAACACTGCTCACCTGCCGACTCCAGGCGCATAGCCAACCAGTTACGCAGCGCGGTCGCGGATTTCCGGTTCTTCTGGCAGGCGCGCTGTTTTTCGGTCGGTGTCAGTATCGGTGTCGTACCGATACACGCCGGCAGCGGCAGCACTTCGCGCATCATGAGCCTGGCCGACGCCTCCTGCTACATCGCCAAGCAACAGGGCCGCAACCGGGTGCACCTGTGTACCGAATCCGACACCCAGATCGAGGCCTACGATTCGGACATACGCCGGGCCGCCCGCCTGCAGAGCCTGAATATCGACTACCTCAAGATTGACGGGCAGTTTGTAAGTCAGGTGCTGCACTCCGACGTCGACCTGCGCATACTGGACGCCATTGTGCAGCTAGGCCGGTCGTTGCGTATCACGACGATAGCCGAGTGCGTTGAAAGCGAGCTGGTTTTCAGGAAGCTTGAAATACTCGGCGTCGACCTGGCCCAGGGATACTACCTGCAGGAACCTGTCCGCCTGGGGGAATACCGGCACAAAATCCGTAACACCCCGGCCATATCTTCCGAATAAAAGGTACAATCGGGCCCGTCGTCCTAACGGGTACCCGCTGCTATGCATTATCAGGATCTGCGAGACTTCATTGCCCAGCTGGAGCGCAAGGGTGAGCTGGTGCGCATCAGCCATCCTGTCGACCCGGCGCTGGAAATGACGGAAATCTGTGATCGCACACTGCGGGCAGGCGGTCCTGCGCTGCTGTTTGAAAACCCGAAGGACTTCGACATCCCGGTGCTCGGTAACCTGTTCGGCACAGCGGAACGTGTCGCGGCAGGCATGGGGGTTGACTCGGTTCAGGCACTGCGAGAAGTCGGCGAATTACTGGCGTTTCTCAAGGAACCCGATCCGCCCAAAGGCATGAAAGACGCATGGCAGAAACTGCCGGTATTCAAAAAAGTACTGGATATGGCGCCGAAAGTGCGCAAACACGCCGTCTGCCAGCAGCAGGTACTGCGCGGGGACGAGGTCGACCTCGGCAAACTGCCCATCCAGACCTGCTGGCCGGGTGACGTCGCGCCACTGATTACCTGGGCACTGGTGGTGACAAAAGGCCCGCGCAAGGAACGCCAGAACCTGGGCATCTACCGGCAACAGCTGCTGTCACGCAACAAGGTCATCATGCGCTGGCTGGCACACCGTGGCGGCGCCCTGGATTACGCGGACTGGCAGCAACAGCACCCCGGCGAACCTTTCCCGGTAGCTGTAGCGCTGGGCGCCGATCCGGCCACTATTCTGGCCGCTGTAACGCCGGTACCCGACAGCCTGTCTGAATATGCTTTTGCCGGACTGTTGCGCGGCTCGAAAACCGAACTGGTCAAATGCAAAAGCATCGATTTGCAGGTCCCGGCCGGTGCCGAGATCGTACTGGAAGGCCATATTCATCCAGGCGAGGAAGCACTCGAGGGGCCATTTGGCGACCACACCGGCTACTACAACGAACAGGAGCGTTTTCCGGTATTCACCATCGACTGCATCACGCACCGCGACGACCCCATCTACCACAGCACCTACACGGGCCGTCCTCCGGACGAGCCCGCGATTCTGGGCCTGGCCCTGAATGAAGTCTTTGTGCCCCTGCTGCAAAAGCAGTTCCCTGAAATCACCGACTTCTACCTGCCACCCGAGGGATGCTCCTACCGTATCGCCTGCGTGAGCATGAAGAAGCAGTACCCGGGACACGCAAAGCGCGTGATGTTCGGGGTGTGGAGTTTCCTGCGCCAGTTCATGTATACAAAGTTCGTAATCGTTACTGACGATGACGTGAACGTGCGCGACTGGAAAGACGTGGTGTGGGCCATGACCACGCGCGTGGACCCGGCCCGTGACATCACGCTGGTGGAGAACACACCCATAGACTACCTGGATTTCGCCTCGCCGGTAGCGGGCCTGGGCAGCAAGATGGGACTGGATGCCACCGCAAAATGGAAAGGCGAAACCACGCGCGAGTGGGGACGACCGATCAGCATGGACGCCGAAACCAGGGCGCGGGTAGACGCGATGTGGGATCAGCTCGGGATCAGTCCGGGCACGGGAAAACCGTTTGTGTAATCGGGGTTCCGGTTACAGTCTCAGGCCAATAAATCAGCTAGTCCCGCACAACAGCGTGTCATCTGCTTCCGCGGTTGTCGCCATCTGTTCCAGACAACGCAGCACATCCATGCTGGCCTGCTCCATACCTTCCAGTTCGTGCAGTGCGGCATCGATGTTGCCATCCAGGTGCTGTACAAGCGCCTCCAGGGCGTGCTGGTGCACAGCCCGATGCGGCGTTTCCAGCTCGCGGTAACCGTCCAGCCTGCTGAAGCAACTGTGACCCTCACCCTCGTAATACCATTTTCCCAGGCGACAACGGGTATGATCGGCAAAATCATCGATGCTCTTGCCGGAAACACCCATCATGACCTGGTAGACATTAAATTTGTATACCAGGTGATCGGTCTTGGCGAGTTCTACAAAGCTGCGCAGCGCCCCGGCGGAAATCACGCCTTCCATTTGCCTGGAAAGGCCCAGTATGGCGCCCATGCCCGAGCTGGCACTTGAACCTATGGCGCTCAGATGTTCGGACTGCTCGGCCATGGTATTCATCCGGTCCTGTGTTTGACTGGTCTCTTCCTGGATCTTGGCCACCTGGCTCGCAATCTCCTGGGTTGCCTCATTGGTACGCTTGGAAAGATTGCGCACCTCCTCGGCAACCACGGCAAAGCCGCGTCCATGTTCACCCGCACGCGCTGCCTCAATCGCGGCATTCAACGCCAGCAGGTTGGTCTGTTCGGATATCTCTGTAATCAGATTGACGATATGCCCGATAGCATCGGCACGCGCATTGAGTCCCTCGACATTGCTTACCGCATCATTCACCGTATCCACCACCTTCCCCAGATTGGCGACCATCATCTCCGTACCCTGGCGCGCATCTACTGAAACCTGGGCAGCCTCCACGGCAACCTTTTTTTCCTTTGCCAGACTCTCCGCCAGGCTGGAGAGGGTCAACTGAAGCTGCACCATGCTGTCGCCAAAGTGGTGAAAATTACGGTACAGGCCGGTCGCCATCTGTATGGCAGCAGCCGACTCATCCTGGCCGGACAGGGCATCTGCCAGCCTGGTTTCCAGCTCTACCACCTGATTTTCTTTCCCGGCAAGCTCTGCCCTGAGGTTTTCCGCCTCCTGTTCTGCTGCCTCCATTCTGGCACGCGCCTTCCCGAACCATTTCAACATTCAGGCCTCTCCCTATCGAAATTGCTGTTCCATACCCGGCAGTTAACGGCTCTGCCGGGCCTTCCTTTACCTCCCGAACCAGACTGTTTGCCCGCTATTCCACATTGCCCACCTGGCGCATCGATAGCGCAACCATCTGTAAATGTAAAATTTACCGGCATGTACGATGATCTTTTTCAGGCTCGGCAGACTAAACTCAGGCGGCCACCTGCCGCAGAGCTATAATGGGATTCCTGAAGCAAAACAGCGAAGGAAACCCGGCTACAGATATCTGTCCCGGTGCGCACCGTCGTTGCCGGCATCCGGGACCTGATCACCAGGGGAGTGCAACGTGAGCAATCGAGTCTACAGGATGATCTTTGGCGCCACGCTGCTAGTGGCTCTGTACTTTGACGTTAACCAGGCAGTTTATGCCCTGGTGGCACTGGCGGCATTCGAGGCAATCACCAACCTGCGTATCCCCTTACTCGTATCCCGGCTACGCTACCATAACGATGGCGATCCCGATGAGGGCTCACTGGGTATCCGGTTTCGGCGCCGTACATCATTCGAGGCCGAGCGCGGATTCCGGCTTAGCGTAGCAGCAATGCTGGCAATCAGCCTGTTTGCCTATCCCGATATACTCTGGTTCATCCCCTGGTTCATGGGCTTCGCTATTCTCGGCGCAGGTGTCAGCGGCGTGTGCCCGATGTTTCTGGCAATGAAATGGGCCGGCCTGAAATAGACAAACCACAGACAGACCAGGACCGGCATGGCAGTCATATAGGACTGCCATTAAAGATCACGGGGATTGTGTTCTGGGGTGTAGTGGCTATCGGGCTGGTGCAGGTTGCAGAGACCATGCGCTGGATGCAGCGCGACCTTGAACAGCACCAGAAAACCACCATGCGGCAGGCGGTACTCGACGTTCAGTCACTGCTGACACAAAACCCCGGGGTCCCGCCGGTCATGTTACAGGAACAACTCAACCGGATAGTGGATACCGTCGATATCGCAGGTCTGTCCGTTGAGTATGAGGTGGACTCTGTCATAGTCGGGAAATCGGGTAACGGCTTCGACAGTTACAGCAGCATCTTCCCGCTGGTGACAAAAACCGGTGCCACACCCATTTCGACAGATGTCATCACCACCATCTGGGTCGACCCTGTTAACAGGATCCTGGCTCCACAGAAAAAACGCCTGATGGTGGAAACCGGGCTACTGGTCTTTTTCTTCGGCATGGTCCTGCAATGGATCCTGAAAAGGCTGCTGTCGACCCCCATCACCCAGATGGTTACTACAGCCCAGACCTTCAGCGAGCAAAATGATTCCAGATTCAACGAAAGGCGCAATGACGAATTCGGGTATCTGGCCGGCTTTATCAACCGTGCACTGGACAACCTGACGCTGCGCCAGAAGGAACTGGTTGCCGCCCTGGAGCGCGCGCATTCCTCCGAACATGCCCTGTACGAGGAAAAGGAGCGCGCAGAAGTCACCCTGCATTCCATCGCCGAAGGCGTCATTACCACGGACAAGGCAGGTCGTGTTCGCTATATGAACCCGGTGGCCGAGACGCTGTCCGGCCACTCACAACGGGAAGCGACCGGCCTCGCCATCGGCCGGATTCTCGATCTTGTCGACGCATCCAACGGGGAAAAAATTGACTCCACGGTAGTGCAGTGCCTGCACGAGGATACCGTCACCCGCGGCCTGGCGGGGCGCATCCTGGTCAAGCCCGATGGCGATGAAATCCCCATCGAGGAAAGCGCGGCCCCTATCAGGGACAACTCCGGTAATACGATTGGCGCAGTCCTGGTTTTCGAAGACGTAAGCCAGACCCGTGAACTGACGCGCCGGCTTGCCTACCAGGCCAGCCACGATGCACTGACCGGACTGTACAACCGCAGCGAGTTCGAACTGCGCCTGCACAATGCGCTGAAAAAAGCGCATGTGCAGAACCAGCCGATTACATTGTGCTATATGGACCTTGACCAGTTCAAGCTGGTCAACGACACCTGTGGTCACATTGCAGGTGATCAGCTGCTGCGTCAGCTCGCCCACAAGCTGCAGGACGCGCTGCGGGACAGCGACACCATCGCCAGGCTTGGCGGCGACGAGTTCGGCGTACTGCTGCAGGACTGCAGCGTCGAGGATGCGCATCGCCTGGCTTCAAAACTGCGCAGAACTGTAAGCGACCACCACTTTGCCTGGGATGGCAAGACATTCGAAGTGGGGGTCAGTATCGGTGTCGTCCCCATATCGACAGACACACACGATGTTACCGAGGCACTCAGCGCGGCTGATGTCGCCTGTTATGCCGCCAAGGAAAGGGGCAGGGACCGGGTACACGTGTACGAAACGGACGACGCGGAATTGCAGCGCCGTCGCAGCGATATGCTATGGGTCAACCGCATCCGCCAGGCACTGAAAGAAGACCGTTTCCGCCTGTACCAGCAACCGGTCATTACCATCGGCACGAGCGGCCCCGAGGCAGCCCATCACGAAATTCTGCTGCGCATGCTGGACGAGGACGGAAAGCTGCTGGGACCCGGCAAATTTATCGGTGCAGCCGAACAATTCGGTCTGATGTCCGACATAGACCGCTGGGTAATACGCAACACCTTCAAGTGGCT
>JBHHXO010000203.1:0-6074 GCA_046757125.1 Thiogranum sp. | reverse complement strand
GAAGTGCAGTATGAAGGGCTTGTCGTGAATCCGGAGCGGCTCATCCGCTCACTCGTGGAATTCTGCGGTCTGGAATGGTCGCCTGAATGCCTGCAGTATTTTGACAAACAACGTAGTGTTGTGACGGCAAGCTTCGACCAGGTAAGGCAGCCGATATATCGCCGTTCGGTTGGCCGCTGGAAAAACTATGAAGGTTATTTGCGGCCCCTGCGGGATGGGCTGGCGCAGAGGATTATTTGAGCGAAATAATGATTATTTCTCATAAATACAGATTTATATTTATCAAGACAGTAAAGACAGCCAGTACCAGTATTGAGGTTTATCTGTCTGATAAGTGCGGGGATGAAGACGTATTCACGCCGATACATCCGTCTGTATCACCACACAGGGCGAGAAATTATGCGGGTTTCTACAACCATATGCCGTCTTGTGAGTTGAAGACGATGCTTGCCGACGAAGTCTGGGACGGCTATTTCAAGTTCTGTGTAGAACGTAACCCCTGGGATAAAGTGCTGTCACTTTTTCATATGCTCAATTACAGGAGTGGCTTTGAGCTGTCGTTTGATCAGTTTCTATCGGAGGAAAACAGGGAGCTGGAAAAAACGCTGAACTACCCGAGGTATATGGATGCAGCCGGTAAGGCACTTATCGTTGATAGAGTAATCAGATACGAAAATCTGGACCAGGAGCTGGGGGAGGTCTTTGAGAGACTCGATATTCCATATGAGGGTTCGTTGAATGTCTACGCTAAAACCGAAATGCGAACCGAAGACAGGTTGCCGTACAACGAGGTTTATACGGATTCGCAGCGGCACCTGGTTCAGCGGTTGTTCCGGAAGGAAATCGATCTACATGGATATGTTTTCTAGGATTCCGGCCTTGTCCAGCGGGGCGCGCAAGGCGTCGATATATTCCTCGAAGTTTTTCCAGCGGCCAATCGAACTGGTGTACAGGCGCTGACGGACCTGTTGGTTGCTGAGCGTAACCACCGTCCGGTCTGACTGGTGAAAATCCAGGCAGGCAGGGTCCCAGTCCAGTCTGCAATGCTCAAGCAGGCGGCGGGTGATCACTTCCTGATCATGAACCAGGTTTTCGTACGCAACCTCCAGGCAGGGGATGTCCAGTACCTGCATCCAGTGCTTCATCAGGCGATGGTATTCGACATAGTAGTTGCCCAGTGTCTCCAGGTCACCGGCATAGGCATGCCCCAGGGTACCGAACTGTGAGAAGTAACAGGACAGGCAGTTATCCATCGGATTGCGCACACAATGAATCACCCGTGTGTTCGGAAACAGTTGTGCGATAAACCCCAGGTACATGAAATTATGCGGCATTTTGTCGGTAACACGATGTTCATCACCGGCCAGTTCGGCAATCCTGTCCAGGTAGCGCGCGGCGATGCTGTCCAGCATTTCGGTCTGTAGTTCGCTGACAAAGGCGGGGAACGGCCGACCCTGGCTTAAGCGGGCCGATAGTCCGGCGCAGGCATCGAAGATATGCGGCAGCTCGCCGGCTCCGAAGGCGCCGGGATGGGCCGAGATAATCTGTTCTACCAGGCTGGTGCCGGAGCGCGGCATGCCAATGATGAACACTGCCCGGTCGGAATCGCCGGTTGCCCGCGGCATCGATTCTATGAAGTCTCTGTTATAGGTGTCGATAATTGCGGCTATCTGCTCACGGAAGGCATCCAGGTCGAATGATTTGCCATCCATGCGGTTGGCCTGCTGGTAATGGTGGAAAGCGCGAGCATATTCGCCGTATTCCTCACGGTGTTTCCCCATGCGATAGTGCAGGCTGGCCCTGAATGTCTCCGACATCCCGCTTTTGTCCAATAGAGCTTTGACCTTCTGCACCGCGGTATCCCGTTGCCCCAGTTGATGGCTGATATCGAAGTACGGGAGAACGGCGTTCCGGTTGCCCTGCTGGACCAGGTGTTCAAGCAAGCTCCATGCCTCGTCAAAGCGGCTCAGTTTTTTCAGCACCATGGCCCGCGATATAGCCACCTTGTCGTTGTCCGGTCGAAACTCGGCTGCCATGCTGTAGGCCTGCAGGGCCTCTTTGAGCCGCCCGGCAAAGTGGTAGGCATTGCCCAGCGAATAACAGGCGTCAAAAAAATCGGGGCGCAGGGTCAGGGCGCGTTGCAAATACTCGATGGCCGGTTCAAGAGCGCCCTTGGCAATACAGGCATTGGCCAGGTTGGTCAGGGTCTCAACGCTGTCCGGTTGCTGCTCCAGTGCTTTTTTGACCTGCTCGATGGCTTCATCGAAGCGCCCCAGGTGCAGTAACAGCGTCCCCAGGTTGTTCAGGCCCGCCACATGCAGGGGGTTGAGGGCAAGCAGCTGACGATAGGCGGTTTCCGCCTCGGGCAATTGCCCTGTTTCGCACAGGGTATTGGCAAGGGCGTACCGGGCATCTGCAAAATCCGGTTGCAGTTCGAGTGCCTTGTGAAAACAATCCATGGCTTCAGTCAGGCGCCGTTGCTGATACATGCATACCCCCAGTGCATGGTGGATCTGTGGTGTCGACGGGGATAATCTGACAGCCTGTGACAAACAGTGTCCGGCTTCGGCAAACCGTCCCTCTCCAAGGTGAATGCTGCCCAGGCTGAATAATGACTCTGCATCGTCCGGTGCCTTTCTGCATGCGTCCTGGTAAAGCGCCTTTGCCTCATCAAGGCGGTTTTCCATCATGCGTTTACGTGCCAGGTTCTTCTGTTGTTCTATACTTGTTTCTCTGGGTGACATCTGGATGTGCCTGATTGATTAGACTGCCCTTGTCGTTGTGAGCACTCCGCCACCGCCTGCGGTGGTTCACAAGTACTTCCTACGCTTCGCTACGTTCGCGCAGTGCGGCAACTTCCTGGCCCAGGATCAGCTGCCCTGGTACTGCAGGACAACCAGATCCCCGCGTATCCACTGCGCTTTCTGTTTGCGCAGATTTTCCGTGCGCATTGACCTGACCGAGAACCCGTGCTCCGCAGCAGCACTATGCAGGTAGTCCGGAGCGTGGGCGTAGCGGCCTGTGGGGCGCAGTACATAGCTGCTCCCGGTATGGGTTTCCGTGGAAAATGCGAACAGGGCGCCTTTCGCTGCGCGACTGCGCAGTGCCGAAAACAAAGGCCGGACGTTTCCGATATACGGGAACACGTCAGCACATATGAACAGCTCATAATGCGCCTGCTCTTCCTGCAGGGTTGCGATGATATCCCCGGTTTGAAGGATATCGTATACGTTCCGTTCCCTGGCCCTGTCGATCATCCTCGGCGACAGGTCAATCCCGGTCAGGTGGCCGGAGACCGGGCGAAAAGCAATACCGGCCAGGCCGGTGCCACAACCAAGATCGATTACGTTTTGAAAGCGGGTGTTCGGTCCCTGCAGCCGGTCAATCTCGCTACGCAACAACCCGGGCATGGAGTAACCCAGTGTGTCGACCAGGTGGTGATCGAATTTTGCGGCATATTCATCAAACAGGCGGGTAACGTGCTCTGGTGGAGCGTTTTCCCTGGCCTCACCACGCAGCGCAGCCAACATGTGCGCGGCTGATTCATGATCCGGATTCAGTTCTACCGCTTTTTGATAACAGTGTGCGGCCTTTTCCATTTCTCCCCGGGCCTGGTAGACCGCAGCAAGGTTGACATAGGTATCCGTGTAGTTGCTATCGATGCTCAGGGCCTGCTGGAAGGCTGCTATAGCGCGTTCATGCTTTTCCTGTTGATGGAGGACGTTACCGAGGTTGTTGTAGGCGAGCGCGAAGCGGGGGTTGATTTCAATCGCTTGCATAAAAGCGGCAACAGCCTCTTCCAGGCGGCCGCAAGCCTGAAGCGCATTGCCAAGGTTTGTATGCAGCCCTGCGTCCGATGGTGCGTGGGCTTTGGCCCGGGTTATCAGGGAGATGGCATCTTCATATTTCCCCGCCTGATAGGCGAGCACACCCAGCATGTGCAGGGAGGTTGGATGCCCGGGGTGAGCCTGCAGCAGCTCACGGTAGGCGGTTTCCGCTTCCTTCAGCCGCCCCCCCCTGTGGAGCCGGATTGCGCGATCAAGGATATCCTGGTGTGCTTTGGCAGTGCCGGTTCCGGGATTTTGTGGTTTGCTGTTTTCACCGTTCATGGCATATATCCACGGATACTGTGCTTATTGGTGCCGCTAAAATTCTAAAGGATTCAGCAGGATAATTCTATTGTGGTTTTACGGGAAAATAATGGTTGACGCTTTGATGTTAAGTCCATAAATATAGATACTTGTCTGCGCCCCCGGCTTTGGGGCGGAATCAACATTATATCAATAACGGTGTTAATAATGCGGTTTACAATATCTGTTCGAGGCAAGTCGGAAGAAATTCCGATCCTCCAGTTTCTTGCCCGGAACTATCCGGATATCCCGCATCGTGATATTGACAGTGTCTTCGGGTTTCTGGAGAAGTCCACTCTGTACGGCGGGCGGCCATTTACAGAACGGCAAATAAGCGATCGTGACGTCGAAAACCTTTACTCGGCGGGTATCGGCGTGCGTATGCCCCTGACCAACAGCTATGTGGAGCTGGAGGAATATCGGGAGAACCGGTCGTTACTGGAAAAATATCACAGGGAGGGGAATGCGGTTATCGTGACAAGTGACGACCTTGCGCGCTGGATCAGGGAAGACTTTCCTCAATACAGGATCGAAGCGAGCGTAATAAAAAATATTAATTCTTACCAGGGAATTGAAGCGGCCTTTAATTTGTACGATACCGTCGTCTTGCCAATGAAGTTCTGTGAAGATCCTGACTTTCTGGTAAAGATAAAGGACAAGGATCGAATTACCCTGTTTGCCAATGCCGGTTGCGCACTGACCTGCCCCTCCAAGATCTGCTATCCGTCGATTTCAAAAATCAATAAATACAAGGGTGGGGAATTCAAGTGCTCTCAGACGCTGAAATACCGTGAACAGCACGGAATGGTCGACTTCGACCTGGATAAACTGTCTGCTTTGGGGTTTAGCCGGTTTAAATTACTGCGTGCAAAGCCGGCAAGTATCGCTGGTATCAAGGGTGTTACAGGGTTCTGACCAACCCCGGGGTTAGCTTGTTCTGTTTTGGTGATCGGCTGAATCCGCCCCGGTCTAAATTGGAAACGTCACAGTCATTATGCATGGTCGGGAAAAAAGTAACCATATACAGCCGGATATAGCATCCATGGACGAATGGTATTTGCTTTTATCCTCAAATCGCCACGACGAGTTATCGTCACGGTTGCTGAATGCTATTATCCGTTTCAGGAACAGGAAGCTCCCTGGTATAAACAAAGAGATACGCAACGAACTCGACCTTTTCGTACAGCATTTTCTTCTTTTGTTTTGCCACCCGGAATTCAGCATTCCGCCTGCGGATGCGCCAAGGTATGTTTCCCTGAACAGCACTATCGCATATCTTGTGGCCTGTTCTGATTTCACCAACACAGATGCCTGGCTACGAATGCTCGATACACAAAATGCTCCCGTTGAGAAGATCCTTGCACTCTATTCGCTTCGTAACCGCTACCGGTTTCCCCTCCAGCGACTGTTTTATGACCAGCCAGGCCTGGCTTCCCACTGGTATGCCATGCAGACATTCACCACACTTCCGCCTGCTCAGGGGTGGCTGATGGACAATGCGCGTACGCATTACCGCGATATGCCTGATGCCTACCAGGTCGTGTCACCGGGCACTGTTTCTGCCGGTTATTTTGATATCACCTACCTGGAACCAGAAAATGAACGTGTTTACAAGCAAAAGCTTAACAGGGCGATACGCAGAGTCTGTGAAAGTGTTCAATGGAACGGACTCCGCAATCCAAAGTCGGTCGCGGTTATTACGCGGCGCTGGTTCCAGAATTCCGCGGTGTACAGAGCCCTGTACCCATACCTGGAAACTCTTGCTGGAGAATACGAACTCACACTGGTTCACTTGGGGAAATTGAATCCAACAATAGATACCTCGATTTTTTCCTCTGTAAGGGTGTTTCCACGTTTGAATGATGTGCGGCAGCTGACTACGGAACAACGTTCTGCAATTCTCGATCAGGACTGGACAGTGGCTTTTTTTCCTGACGTTGGTAT
>JBHHXO010000202.1:0-6080 GCA_046757125.1 Thiogranum sp. | reverse complement strand
CCAGTATTTGCTATTAAATACAACTAGTTAGTAGCTATAACACTAACTACGAACCAGGCGGTCGGAGGTTCGAGCCGACGAGCGCATAGCGCGACGACAGACGCCGAAGGCGCCCCTCAGGGGTGACGAGCGCAGCGAGGAATCAATCCTTCCGGGCGCGCCATTTCTAGTAAAAACAGTAAGATAGAGGCGATATCAGGCGTTTTTTCTATTCGCTGCCGCCCCGTTCCGTATGGCTCGCATTCGTTACAAGTCAATAAGTTATCTTCAGGTTAGAGTGTCTGGTTAGAAACCAATGGAAATCGCCCCCTGAAACTGGTCGACCTTCACGTCTTCAACAATTTGAATAAGCGTGAAGTAAAAGGCTCGTAAGGCGATAAGTTATCAGGGATTAGAGCAAACGAAAAGGTGATATGTGGCGGTGGACTGTTCCGAAGGTGTTGGCAGTCCTCAAATAACCGCTTCTTACTGTTTCAGACGTGCCCGACGGCTGGTAGATGGCACGAAAACTAATAACTTTCCCGCTTACGGTGATTGGAGGCCTTTCTTTGCGAATTCTTAACTCCTCGACCTAATAAAACTCGGGCCTTTTTACGTTCCTGGAAATGGCCGTTCTTGGGAACGTGTCTGTGGGCGGAAAAATTGATTAAAGTACAACAAATGTACAAGGTGCGTGGTTACAATCACAGCTACAGTAGTTAATACGACTACACCCTCCACTGGCGCGCGGTCATAAAGACGACGGTCATGTGCGAGACGTCGAACATACCCGCGTCGCGGCGCACTGCGTGGTGTTCCTCGATCTGCGAGCCGTAGTGGATCGGCATCTCCCAACCGGCGAAATCCACCAGTCTGGCGCCCATGGCCTTGTGTGATTCGTACAGGGGGGTTCTGTTTCCCATAACTGACTCTGCATTGCTGAAAGCGTTGGCTGTCATGCCGCCCGGAAACATCCGGAACGACGGCTCGAAATCCGTCGCCCCTCTGTCCGGTAACCTGAGAGTGTAGGCAGCCGCGGGCTGCCGTCCCCTTCGGTGGGCTACGCGTGAACGGTAGCCGCTCTCCAGAGTCAATCCGGCTGAATGCCTGCTGCCGCGGTCCTTTTGCCTGAGCGATTCCGGGCGGGTTGCGCCTTCGGCGGCCGGCCGGGCCGGCTCTCTCCCGCAGCAGCGCGAGATCGAAGCCGCACTATACCCTGCCGGCAGAAGCCAGCCAAGCGCCTGGCGCGGCACGGAGAAAAAATCCCGCACTGTAAAGGAATCCGGACATTTGTCGAACAGGTTTACAGACTGACGCCTCATCCTAGAAAAATCAGTTGGAACAAGATTAAACTGCTAACTTCTTGAATCAGGGGAGACAAAACCATGGTGCTTCCACCCAAACCTGCTCACCCAACGGGTGAGCATCCCTTGGCCACATTCAATCCGCTTGTGGAGGCCATGGAGGTAGAGACCTACGCAGGGATCTGTGCAGGGGACGCCGGGTAACCGGCGTTCCTACTGCGACATACGGCTCTCTCCCTGATGAACAGGATAATGATTGTGGCTGTTCGACTGAAAAGTCGCAAGAAACTCAGGGATTAGTATTTGAGAGCGGGGAAAACCGGCGGAGGAAAGGTAACACAAAGTGGACGGTGCTGACTATCCGCTTACGATCGTTCCGCAGAACCACTCTGGGACTGCCATAGCCAATATGCCATCGGCAACATCGGTCCAGAATTACCCGCTCAATCCATTCCCAGAGAGTGCCGCAGAGCAGCCACGTCCGGGGTGAATGGTTGAGGTGATTTATGGTGCTGCGCAAACTCGATAAACAGTGCCTCTAACCGTTCCCTGCCCAATGCGGTTTTCGCCGCCTCACGGGGCGTTTGTTCTTTCAGTGCGGGCAGTTGGGTATCCAGCCATGCCTGCCAGTGCTGCTCTGCCATTTTTTGCATCTGTTCCTGAACTTCGGGCAGGGCCATAAGATCCTCATCCTCCTGCCCGGTTGATGCCTGCATGCCGCCAGGATTGTTTTGCATCTCTTCAAGCATCTTCTCCATGGATTGGATTACCGCATTTCGGAATACCGCCTGCTTTCCAAGGCGGCGGGTAATCTTGCGCTTGACCGCATCGGCACGCTGCCGGGAGTTCACATCGATAGTCAGATTCCCGCCTTCGATGGTGATATGCCCCATCACGGTATTGTCCCAACCTGCATGCTGCCTGTTCCCCTTTTTCAGCCAGGGAAACTCGATAGATACCAGTTCCCCCTGATTATCAAATGCACCGTCGTGTATGAAATCATCGGCGTTGGACATGGACAGCGTCGCCAACGCGTCCAGAGCCTCATGGGGCGTGCATTTCAGTGTGTAGCAGAGCTTGGTCGGTTCCAGTGGATCGTCATCGGTGTTGTGCAGTTGAGGCAGGACCGGATGAAAGATTTCCTCACGGATACCGTAATACATCTCTCGCAATTCAATGTCATATTCATGCAGCAGATCAGCATCCAGACCAGGGGGGCGCTTTGCCATATCCTCACGGATATCAATAAATCCGTTGAGATATTTCGCCGGAATCACTGTGGGTGCGCAACCCACCATGATGGAGTTATCGTCCAGGGTGATGATTCGGGTGTAGATGATCAACCCATTACGCAACGTGGTTGACGCCTGGCGCTCCTGGACGGTGACCTCGCGCCCCAGAAGCAGATCGCGAAGCGTCATCTGCTGACCAGGAACGACATCCGTGACCACGAAGAAACTATAGGGCTGCGAACAGATCTCCTCGATGAAGCGCCGCCGGAACGAATCGAGTCGTGATCCCTGCTGTTCCAGATAATGCATGGCGACCTGCATCTCGGGATAGTGGTTGGCCTCATCTACCTCGGCATTGTCCGGTATCCAGTTGAACACAAACCAGGGAAGGAATGCCGTATCCAGTTCGGGCTCAGAGTCCGGGTCCATCGGCACATCGCTCCACAACGAGAACTCGTCCCAGGCCTCTGCAACAGCTTCTGGACCGTAGTATCTGTCCGCATGCTTCAGCAGGATATGAACAAGCTCACCCTCGGTCCTGCGCATCTTCTGCCGGTTCAGACTCGCTACCGGCGCCACCTCTTTCGTGAGGCAGCACTTCTTATACTTTTTCCCGCTGCCACAGGGGCAAGGATCATTCCGGCCCGGTTTCGTCATTTATTGCACCTCACTGGCTTAATTACTGCTCCCGGGGTGCCATGGAGCAGGCGGCTTACCGGTTCGGGTATTGTCGCCTGGTATTTTTTTTCGTCAGTTTGCTTGTGGCTGTTTCCATGGTTGCACCTCCATAGCACAAGGCAATACTAGCATTACCTGGTCGACCCTTAAAGATTCCGACGCGGCAATCTCCGTCAGTCACAGATGCCTGCATAAAGATCCTTCCAATCCGGATTGGTACCTTCGATTAATTTGATTTTTGCTTTCCGTGAACCTGACTTGATTTGTTTTTCTCTAGAAATAGCCTGATACATGTCCTCGAAAAGCTCGAAGTAAACCAGCCTTGTCAGGTTGTATTGAGCGCTGAATCCCTTTGTGATTTTATTCCTGTGCTGCCATATTCTTCTGGGCAGGTCGCTGGTAACACCTGTGTATAGCGTACCACCGGGTCTATTCGTAATCAGGTATATAGCAGGTTGTTTATGCATCGCATACTCCTTTATGCGCAAGAGGACATCCAATGTCCGATGGATATTTCAGGAGATTGCCGCGCTTCGCTCGCAATGACTAGAGAACGGCAACTTTGGATCGGACATTGACCGTTGAACCTACCCGCGCCCACATATATTGACAATCTTTGCCAATATATGTCACTCTTTGGCCAGGAGGTATCTGCCATGGCAACCATGAATGTTTCCCTGCCCGACCTGATGAAGGAGTGGGTAGAAGACCAGATCAAAACCGGTCATTTCAGCAATGCCAGCGACTATGTCCGCGATCTGATACGCCGTGACCAGGCATACCAGGATCGGCGTGAAATGCTGGTGAAGGCCCTGATAGCAGGCGAAAACAGCGGAGAATCCGAACGCAGCATCGAGGACATCTGGCAGGGTGTGAAAGCCCGGCATGGTCTCGATGTATAAACTTTCCGAGGCCGCCGCTGACGATATTGAAGGTATCCTGACGCGCTCCATGCTCGACTTTGGCCTGGAACGAACAGAAACCTACTTCCAGTCGCTTACCCAGTGCCTGGAACTGCTCGGTGATAATCCTGAAATGGGCAGTACCATGAATGAGACTCGCCCCGGCTACCGCTGTTTCCTGCATGAAAGCCACGCGATCTTCTATACACCGCGTGAGCAGGGTGTCCTGATTGTTCGGATCCTCCACAAACGCATGGATGCTGACAGAAACCTTCGGGACTGAATCAGGTCGTTCTGAACAGGCTTACTATCGGGTGGGTGGTACATCGTGACGACACAAGTAAACCATCTTTCGCTTTTCTTCCGCTTTGTGCCGGTAGCGGAAGAAATTCGACTCAATATTTAGGATTCTTGGGGGCTGGAGTCGTTACGTAGGTTGGGCCTGACATCCCCCTTCAGTCGTCGACCTTCACTTTCTGGGGTTTACGTTTCGGGCAAAGAAAATTCGCTGGACCAAGCAGGCACTGGAGGACTTCAAGCACCGCATTCGCCAACTGACGAAGCGCTCTTGGGGGATTTCGATGCAACGCCGACTCCGCGAACTGCGGCTGTATATCCAGGGTGGATCAACTACTTTGGTCTTTCGGAATACTACCAGCCTTTACCCGGTCTGGATGAATGGATACGCCGGCGACTTCGCATGTGCTACCTGAAACATTGGCGCAAGCCACGCACGTGCATAAGCAATCTCATCAAACTGGGCACCGGGACTCGAACAGCTGTGAGTCTTGGTTTAAGTCCTAAAGGCCCATATCGCTTGTCGAGGACACTATCATACCCTGCCCCTGAAGACTGGCAGTGGGGTGAGATTCAAGAAGCCTTACAGGAAGAAGGTCTGCTCTATGGCGGGCAGAAATCCTTTGCACTCAAACACACCACCATTGATACCGAAGGCGCGAGATCGAAGCCGCACTATACCCTGCCGGCAGAAGCCAGCCAAGCGCCTGGCGCGGCACGGAGAAAAAATCCCGCACTGTAAAGGAATCCGGACATTTGTCGAACAGGTTTACAGACTGACGCCTCATATCAACCTGTCCAGAATATAATTCCGGGGATTTTCATAACCTTGTCTTTTTGTGCACGAATCTTGCCTGCATAGACGCAAGCAACGTGTCGTCGGTCACCAGAACCGCGAACCGCTGCAAAAAATAAACAAATCAGGGAAGCAAGGACAGGGGTCCAGCCGTTCAGGACGAAATAACACGCCCACCTCCGCCCGATGCTCCACCAAAAAATAAAATGCTTTGGAGGAGAAAGACCGTGCACTCAACCATAAAGTCAGTTGCAGCCATCACCCTGCTGGGCGCCAGCAGTCTGGCGAACGCCACCGTTTACAACATTCTCGACGTCATGAACGGCAGCAGCGGATTCGCCGCCTCGCTGTTTCACGACGCGACCGGCCCCGATGCCATGTCCGGCACCACACTCGCGAACATCCCCAATGGCGTCGTGCTGGCAGGCACCTACGACGATCTGACCGGTAATCTCAGCGCCACCATTGACATGGGCGGCGGCGACAGCTTCACCCTGTCCGGCACCGGACTGTTATTCGACGGCAGTGGCACACTGGCCGCCAACAGCCAGCTGGGCATCAGCTTCAGCACGCCGAGCGGCGCACTTCAGAACGACGAACTGGGTTTCCTGCCTGGCTATGTATGCTGCGGCGGCACCGACCTGGATCCCAACTCATTCAAATCCGACGGCACCAACATGGTCATGACCCTGTGGGGCGCCAACTACGGCGGCGGCACCTTCACTGGCAGTTACGACGATGGCTCCGGAAATCGCCTCGCCACCTTCGGGTTAGATTTGCGTTTCAGCCTGACACCTGTTCCTGTACCGGCCGCGGTATGGCTGTTCGGTTCCGGCCTGGTGGGCCTGGTCGGGTTCGCACGGCGCAAACGGCGCTAGAGCACTTCAACCTC
>JBHHXO010000201.1:0-6082 GCA_046757125.1 Thiogranum sp. | reverse complement strand
AACCTGTTTCCTTTTCCGGATCAGCCTCCTGCATAAGCCTGGCTACTTTTTCTACACCCTCAACATCCCCCATCCTGGCCAGCAACTCATATTTAGCCCTCAAGGCCAGATCGTTGTGAGGATCCCCCTCCAACACAAGATCGAGTTGCTGCAATGCATTATCAGAATTCCCCTGCCGCGCCAGGAGCTCGGCCAGACGAAGACGCAAACGAACACTCCCCGGATTACTCTCGATACCCCGTAACAACGTATCTACAGCCAGCTCACTTTCTTCATTGGCCAGATGTGCCGCAGATAGCAACAGCAACACTTCTTCCGAATCGGGCTGATCCTTTAACACCGAACGAAAATCACCGATCGCATCTACATAATTCTTTTCCTTGGCCGCCAGTTTCCCTTTGAGCAGCAACGCACCATTGTCGCGTGGATTCTCTGTCAGCACTTCAGCGATTAATACGGCCACCCGCTCGTCTTCAGCATCAGCGGCCGCAAGCAATTGCGCCAGGGCAACCCGGGCCTTCAAGCCTGCTGGCTCCGTACCCTGCTGCTCCATTACAGCTTCAAGAACCTGTTTTGCCTCATCCTGCCGCCCCTCAGACAGATATAATTTGACGAGACCAAAGCTGACATCCGCCAGTTCAGGTTTCTCCCTGACAGTCCGCACCAGTTCATCTACCGCGGCCTGCTTACCCCGTTTTGTAGCCAGAAAATCTGCCAGCAAAAGATAACGCTCTGCATCATCAGGAGCTGCCGCTATCGAATCACGCAAGACCTGCTCTGCCTCATCGAGCTTTTCTGCCCGCGCAAGATAAGCGGCAAGGTCCAGGCGAGGAGCCAGATCAGCAGGGTTATCCCTCACGATCTCCCGCAACAAACCCACAGCCTTGTCGTCCTTCCCATGCAGCGCATATATCCGGCTAAGACGTTTTCTCAACACTGCCGGATCACCACCACCGGATGCAAGTGCATTCTCCAGCACCTGCTCGGCAGCATCCTTTCGGCCGCCCCGCTCATACAGACTGGAAAGCAATATAACAGCGGACTGATGGCCGGGGGCCTTCTCTACACCACGCTCGAGCTGCTCTATCGCCCTGTCGATTTCACCATCATTTGCCCACAGTGTCGCTTCGAGCGTTAACCCGTCAGGATCTTCCGGGGCACGGGACCGAATCTCCTTGATCTGCTCCTGCAACAGCGCCATAACATTTGCCAACGCTTCCTTGTCGTTACGCGTACCCTGCGCAGCAGCCTGTGCCATGTAAATTCTCGCCAGACGTATTCGCGCCTTAATCAGGCCGGGATCAAGTTTTATCGCTTTTTCGTAGTTTGCAAATGCCCGGGGCCATTCCTGCATTTTTTCCTCGACCTGCCCCGAGTAAAAATATCCTTCCGCGTCCTTGGGATCAATTTGCAGTACATTCTTGAACTCCACCCTGGCTTTTTCGTAATTTTCTTCCGCCAGATAAGCCTTACCCTTTTCAAAATATTTCGCCTTGCGCTCCTCTTTGCCACCGCAGGCAGACAACGCGCCAACGGTCAGCACAACAATTAGCAGCTTTTGTAACAGGCCGTTAAATGCTTTCATGCTCATCTCCAGATCGTGTTGTGTGAGAGCGGACATACCCCTTCCCACAGAAATATTTTTCATCTTGCGCAAGATCAGTCTACTCCGCGCAATTCCGACTGATTATCCAGGAACCACTGGTAGGTCTGCGCCACGCCCTCACGCAAGTTGATCTTCGCCTGCCAGCCCAGGCGCCGTATTCTCCCTACGTCCACCAGCTTGCGCGGGGTCCCATCGGGTTTGGATGCATCGTACACAATCTCCCCGTCGAAACCCACAACATCCCTCACAATATCCGCCAGATCCGCAATACTCATGTCCCGCCCCGTGCCAATATTTATTATTTCCGGGTCCTCGTATTCCTCCATCAGGAACAGGCAGGCATCCGCCAGATCATCCACGTGCAGGAACTCCCTCAGTGCCCTGCCGGTGCCCCACAAGGTCACTGCCGGATCTCCGGCCAGTTTTGCCTCGTGGAACTTGCGAATCATCGCAGGCAATACATGCGACTTTTCCAGGTCAAAGTTGTCACCGGGCCCATAGAGGTTGGTAGGCATCGCGGCTATAAACCTGCACCCATACTGACGCTGGTAGGCCTGGCACAACTTGATCCCCGCAATCTTGGCTACCGCATACCACTCATTGGTTGGTTCCAGCGGACCACTGAGCAAATATTCTTCTTTCAGTGGTTGTGCCGCCAACTTTGGATAGATACAGGTGCTACCCAATGCCAGCAGTTTCTTTACCCCGTTTTCATACGACGAACGGATAATATTGACCTCCATCATCAGGTTGTCGTAGATAAACTCTGCCGGGTAGGTATCATTTGCCATGATCCCCCCCACCTTTGCAGCTGCCAGTATCACGTAATCCGGCTTTTCGGCCGCGAAGAAATCGCGAACCGCCTGCTGCTCCCGCAAATCCAGTTCCTTGCTGGTACGAAAGACCAGGTTCCCGAACCCTTCCGCGCGCAGACGACGGACAATCGCCGAACCTACCAGACCGCGATGACCGGCCACATAAATCTTGTCTTGTTTATTCATTCGTTATAATCAAAAACCTTGAACCCTTCGCGTTTCAACAACTCGTCCCGTTCGGCTATCTTGAGGTCCTCCAGCGTGATTTCCGGCACCCACCCCAGCTTCTCGCGCGCCTTGCCTGAATCACCCAACAGGGTTTCAACTTCGGTAGGCCGGAAGTAGCGCGGATCCACTTCCACCAGCACCTTACCGCTCGATTCATCCATTCCCATCTCGTCAACACCCGAACCTTCCCAGCGGACCTTTATTCCAACCTCCTTGAATGCAGCATCCACAAAGTCCTTTACTGAATACTGCACTCCGGTAGAGATGCAAAAATCTTCCGGCTCGTCCTGTTGCAGCATCAGCCACTGCATCCTGACGTAATCCTTCGCATGCCCCCAGTCGCGCTTTGACTCCAGGTTGCCCAGGAACAGCTTATCCTGCAGACCCAGCTTTATTCGCGCCACAGCGCGCGTAATTTTTCGTGTTACAAACGTCTCGCCCCGTACCGGGGATTCGTGGTTAAACAGGATCCCGTTACAGGCATAGATACCGTAGGCCTCCCGGTAGTTCACACAGATCCAGTAGGAGTACATTTTCGCAACAGCGTAGGGGCTGCGTGGATAGAAGGGCGTTGTTTCCTTTTGAGGGATCTCCTGCACCTTGCCAAACAACTCACTGGTTGACGCCTGGTAAAACTTCGTCTTCTTCTCCAGACCCAGAATCCGGATAGCTTCCAGCAAACGCAAGGTGCCCAGTGCATCGCAATTAGCGGTATATTCCGGCGTTTCAAACGAGACCGCCACATGGCTCTGTGCCGCCAGGTTATATAACTCATCAGGCTGCACTTCCTGAATAATGCGAATCAGGTTGGTGGAATCGGTCAGATCGCCATAATGGAGGATAAACTCGCGATCCGTCTCATGCGGATCTCGATACAAATGGTCAATACGATCAGTATTGAAAGAGGACGCACGGCGCTTTATTCCGTGAACCTCATATCCTTTTTCCAGCAACAGCTCGGCAAGGTATGATCCGTCCTGGCCAGTGATACCCGTTATTAACGCAACTTTTTTCGACTCGGACATTGACTGCCAATCCTCTTGTCTATTCATCAATGAAGGTGCTACACACCCGGACTAAAGCTGATCCCGCTACGCGGCCGCCGTCAAAACAATCCACGTACCGATACAATTCCCAGAAAACCCAGGGCAGAGACCGTAAATACGTTAACCCGGCTCCGCATATGCTTGATAACCACTTCCACCGCATAAAACAACACTATCAACTGCAAACCCAATTTTATAGAAGACGCGTCCGTGTACCCGGTTTCAAACATCAACGCGAGCACCAACACGACAAGCAACACAAGATAGTCCAGCGGTGTTACACGAAAGAATTCATCCTGCGAAAACCGCACGGCAAGCACCACACCGACAGCAAGTACTATATAAAGAGCGATACGGGCATCGGCAATACCAACCCACGAGTCCGGCACATATAATTCCGCCAGGTATGCACAGAACGCAACGGTCACAAACAGAATCAGTCGCAAAAACAGAAACCAGGCCCTGTAACCAAAAACAAGCCTGGCCAGCAGCAAAGAAAACAGCAGGCCGGCTGCAGCTGACAGGTCCCGGGGCGATTCCTCGATAAACAGGGCGGTTGCCAGTAACAACACCGAAAGCAGACCCTGCATGAACCGGTAGTCAAGCGCCATTACCGGCCCTTCCGGACGCAGCAATCCTGCCAGCCAGGAAGTCGCGATGCCGCTCCTGTCGCGGCGAACACACAACCTGCCGCTTTCCGCGACATGCAGATACGCAAACAACAGGAAACTCACCGAGAGATAAAACCCGATAATCAATGCATCCGACTCATATGGTATAAATATCGATGTAATAACCAGTAACGCCTGCACAGAATATATGACCATTACAGATTCGTAATGATGAAACCCCAGCGCCAGCAGTCGGTGGTGTATATGGTTCTTGCTGGCCTTGAACAGACTCACACGGCTACGAGCCCGCTTTATCAGTACGGCGATAATATCAACAACCGGCAAACCCAGCAGCAGCGCCGGCAATGCCGGGCTTAGTGCCGGATTTGACGACTGTGTTAAATAGAGCGCCAGAAATGCCAGCGTAAAACCCAGAAACTGGCTGCCCCCATCTCCCATGAACACCCGAGCCGGGTGCGAATTGAACCGCAGGAAACCAAACACGCCCCCGATAGTTGCAAACGCAATCAGACTTGTGATCGAATCATCAGCCTGGCTGGCCAGATAAACCATGGCACCCAGACTGAGTAATGATTCGCCACCCGCCAGGCCATCCAGCCCGTCCGAGTGGTTAATCGCGTTGATAATACCGACCATCCCGACAACAGCAATGAATCTACCGACAGCCTCGCCGGCAAGATCCACTTCCATGAATGGCAGGTGGGTCACATACAGATCCCCGTAAAACACAACGGCCAGTACCGCAATAAACTGTCCGATAAACTTTACGTAATGCCCGAGCTCCCTGACATCATCCCAGATACCGAATACCAGAAGGACAACAGACCCCGCCAAATAAGAAGTTGTCAGGTTGTTCCAGGGCAACCAGATGAACATCGGGATTAACGCGCCGATAACAATACCAACCCCGCCCACGCGCGGAATAGGCAGCGCATGAACCTTCCTGGGATCCGGCTGGTCCATCATCCCCAGCGCCGGCGCCAGGCGGATCATCAACGGGATCAGCGCCATGCTGACCGCCATGGCAACCAGGACTGCGAGCAAAGTGATATCGAAACTAGTATTCAAACCGAACCTGATATAATTAGGGCATAGTGAATCTTACTGAGCAGGATCATCCGCACCGGGGATATACTCGTCAATGTACGGGGCGACACTTCTGATAAAGTCCTGCATCCTTGCTTCAACCAACGACACATCAGCCCCGGGCGGTACTTGCGCTACCAGGCGCACCAACGCGCCGTCTGTTCGGTTTTTTGTCATTGAATCCCAGAACAGATACCACTTGACGAGATATTCGTTCGTAATATCCCTGCCTCTTTGCTGGAACCAGTAGTAGACAAGCTGGGTATACTCACCCTGCCTTATCAACACGCGATTGACGCGCATAGCATCACCAGCCGGGCTGTTAACCGGTATATTTTTCTGCGTAATACTCTCTATGCGCCAACCACCACCGGGCAAACAGGACTTGGGGGAATGCGCCGTTTCACCACTTCTCTGGGAAGCATAGTAAGCGATATAAAACCCGAAAATATTGCCTTCATCGTCCACATAGTCAGCCAGGATGTAATCGTCCAGCTTCAGCGCATCCAGATAGATGGACTCCAGGCGATTTGTCCTGCCTTTCCATTCCGAAATCTGCCTGGGAAACTCGGCAAATGATTTTCGATCCGGAATAAACTCTTCCCTTTCATTGATCGATCCAAGCAGTAGGCCGGCGCTCAATACTACGACCGCAGCACTAAAATGACG
>JBHHXO010000200.1:0-6129 GCA_046757125.1 Thiogranum sp. | reverse complement strand
ACGAGGTGGTCGGCCCCTCGAACGACGTCCACGGCCTTGTCGGCCGCACGCATCAGCTGGCTCAGGGAAGCCTCGCCGGATGCACCCTGACAGCAACTGATACCGATACTTACCGTAATCGGAATTTCCAGGCCACGGTAGTTTGCCGGCGACTGGTCCACCAGTTCACGCAGCTTGCTGGCCAGCGCAAAACTCGACCCGGTATCCTCCGCAATATTGAGGATCAGGAACTCCTCACCACCAATCCGGAACAGGTGATCGCTGGCTCGCGAGTTATGCTGCAGCAAACGCGCAAAGTGGACCAGCACGGCGTCACCCGCGGGATGGCCGTGACAATCATTGATTACCTTGAAGTAGTCCAGGTCCAGGAGTATTGCCGTCAGGTAACACCTGTCGCGTACTACCCGCGCGAAAAGGCCTGGCGTGACTTCCTGCAGGTAACGCCGGTTATACAAACCCGTCAGACTGTCGGTAATGGCTGTTTCCTGGAGTCTCCGGTGCACCTGCCTGACACTCTCCTGCTCGCGCCGCAAGGCGTCGAGCACGTCGGCAAAACGGTTTACCAGTTGATCCATTTCGGTATTCGATGCAGAGCGATTCATCACCGGCAGCTTGCCCTGAACCATCTCTTCGGTAATATCCATGAGCTGACTGAAGGGCCTGCTGAAGTTACGCACCATCAACCAGCCAACCAGCAACACTGCCAGCGCACCCAGCACGGAAAACGAGTAGACCCAGCGCTGGTAGCTTGCCAGCAGGCGCACCAGAACCGTCTCGGAGATGCCGAGCCACATGCGCGGCACCTCCGGGCCTGCCGCGCCGAGAGCGACCCTGCGCAGGTGGATATACTGGTCGTTCTCCTTCAGCACGCCCGCCCGGTTGTCGATCTCCAGCCCCTGGAAACGCGCATTGCTGCTCCACAGAACGGTCCCGTCTTTTTCGAACAACAGCAGATAGTCACTGGACGGATTTTCCTGCAAGCCCAGCCATTGCTGGTCCAGCGTCCGGGTAATCACGGTGGTCGCAAGCCGCTGACCCTGGTAGCGAACCGGCGCCATCACCACCATAACCACACCCTGCGGAGAATCGAAATAGAAATGGTTGCCCGCGGATGATTTCAGGTAGCGGCGCACTTCCTCGGCAACGCGCGGATATTCCTGGCCGAGGAGGACTTCACCCTGACTCGACATAATGAGACAGGCATCGTGCGGTAACGACTTGAACTGCCTCTCGACATAGGGCGCCAGGCTCTCCTCGCTGGTACCCAGTTCGAGAATGATATAGAGGTATTCCTGCAGGCGCAGATCATCGGCAATGATCTCGGCGTAACGCAACAGTTCCTGACGCTCCGTGCGCACATCCTGCTCCCTGCGCTGGGCGGCGTGACGCAGGCGTTCTTCAGCGCCCTCCACAACGACATCCCTTGCCGCCTTGAACGACAGGGTCATCATCCCTATGAGCAGTACGATCAGCATCCCTACATAAAGCAGTAGCCGTGATCTGTAGGTCATTGAGTGCGGGTGTCGTCTGTTTCCAGTTGCAGGAGGTTGTAACGTTCGGCAACAGCCTTGAACGCCGGCCCGGTCCGGACTTCATGGATAATTTTCAGCACATCGTCTCCGGGCGTCTGGTTGGTTACCGCGGACAGGTTACGGAAGAAAGGGTAGTGTTTGCTGCGCAGATTTTCCGCGCTGGGCTGATAGCCGTCGATACTGAGCACCTTGAGGTTACTGTCCGCCCGAAGTCCCAGGTCGAACCGATATGTCCCAGCGCGGACCTGAAATCACCGACACGCTGCACCATGTCCGCAGCACTGCTCACGTTGAGCCGTTTCTGCCGGAACTCGGCCGCATCAGGGAGAATCGTCTTCCAGTGCCCCGGCCGCTTTTTGCAATGCAGACGCGTTACCAGCACGATCGGCTCATCCTTGCCACCCACTTCGCTCCAGTTGACAATATCGCCGCGCATGATGCCGCGCACCTGGTCGGTGCTGAGGTCGGACACGGGATTGGCCCGGTTCACCACGATAAGAACCGGCTCCAGGGCAATGGGATAAACCAGCAGATTTTTGCTTGCCACTTCTTCCTTGCTCAACGGGCAGCAGACGAAACCGAAAGTCTCGTGCCCGGGTTCATTCAGCATGGCGGTCTTGATGCCGGCATTGCAACCCATACCCAGGGTCGAGTTACGGCCATGCAACTCAATAGACCGGCCGGAAGCTTTTTCCAGATCGGCTTTCAGCGAGTCAAAAATCACCCAGGCGAAGTGTGCGCCGGCACCGGTGACAATCGCATCGTTGTCTGCACTGGCACGCTCCGCTACAGAAACAAGCAGCAAAACGGCACTACAGGTACATAGAAACAAAGCCAGCCTTTTTCTCATCATTCAGTATGTTCCGCCCATAAAAATGTTTTTGATGCCTTGCGACGCACAATTTCCCCGGCCGTATTCAACCGACCGTCTGGTTGGCAACGGTTGGTTGAGTGTATAACGACCGGGTGTCAAAAATCTGAACTGATTCACAGTTCCACTCTTTAGCATTTCCTGTACACTGATATTTCTCATATTTTTAAAAGCCACTCCCGGGTTTTTATGTGATTTTAGTTACATAAATACACTATTCCGGCGCCAGATAACCACCACCACCCGGGGTGTCTACCAGCAAGCGGTCACCACCACCCACATGCAGTGAAATCTTTGCCGGCAGCACCCGGCCATTGAGCCGGTTTTCACCCGGCAAACCCGCTGTACCGCCCAACAGTCCCCAGGGACGCTGCCTGCGCCGCTCGCTCAACAAGGTTACCTGCGCCGGCGCAAGAAATTCGTATTCACGGCTCAAACCGTCACCCCCTTTGCTTCTGCCGTCGCCACCGGAGCCGCGACGCACACAGTAACGGCGAATCCGCAGCGGGTAATTGCTCTCCAGTACCTCGATCGGCGTATTCAGCGTATTGGTCATATGCGTCTGCACCGCATCCAGACCGTTGCCCCGCACGTGCGCGCCCATGCCGCCGGCAATGGTTTCATAATAATCCCAGCCACCCCGCGCGCTTCTCGCACCCATGGCCAGGTTATTCATGGTGCCCTGGCTGGCGGCCGCCACCCGTTCAGGCACAGCTCGTGCCAGCGCGCCCAGCACCAGGTCGACAATGCGGCTACTGGTTTCCACATTACCGGCAGCTACCGCAGCCGGCCGGCGGGCATTGACCAGGCAGGCATCCGGCGCATTTATATGTATCAACCGGAAACTGCCTGCACAGGCCGGTGTACGGGCATCCATCAGGCAGCGAAATACATAGAACACAGCCGCCGCCGCAACCGACAGCGGGCAGTTGATGTTGCCCTCCACCTGTCCGGCGGTGCCGGTAAAATCAACATCGACACGCCCGCCCGCCACCGTCACACAGACGCGCAGGGAGATATCGCTGTTACCCCGCCCGTCATCGTCCATGACATCCTCAAAGCGGTATTCCCCGTCCGGCAAGGACTCGAGTGTGGCGCGCGCCATGCATTCACCATAATCATTCAGTCGCTTCAGCCCTTCCAGCCAGGCATCCCGGCCCAGCCCGGCCAGCAGCTCCCGGATGCGCCGCACACCGGTCCGGTTGGCACTGATCTGCGCGGAGAAATCGCCCTCTGTAACAACCCTGTTATGCGTCACCGCAACGATATGTTCCAGGGTTTCCGACTGTAACCTTTCCGCCCTGACCAGCAGGGTCGGCGGAATAATCAGGCCTTCCTGCTCCAGGCGGCTTCCCACCGGCATGGAACCGGGGCTGTCGGCGCCGATATCAGCATGGTGCGCACGATTGGCAACGAAGGCAACACACTGAGCGTCCACGAAAACCGGGGCCAGCAGGGTAATATCCGGGAGGTGCGTACCGCCCTGGAACGGGTCGTTCAATACCACCATATCCCCGTCCGACCAGGTTCTGTCCGCCACCAGGTCCGCCATCGCATAGGCCATACTGCCGAGGTGAACAGGGATATGGGCCGCCTGCGCACAGAGCTGTCCCTGCGGATCAAAAACCGCACAGGAATAGTCGAGGCGGTCTTTTATATTGGGCGAAAACGCGGCGTGCCTGAGCACCGCGCCCATCTCGTCACACACTGCCGAGATGCGGCTGGAAAAAATACTGAGTTGGATGGCATCCATACTTTTCATTATGCCCCGGAAGGGATTTGACAGGGTGTTCCGGATTGCATTCGCATACTCCGATCCGTACACTTCGCAATCCTGACTATTTTAGTCAGCTTTTATCCGGCAGTAAAAAAATTCGCACACCGTTTTTTGAGGAGCAGCAAAAAATGAACCCACTTAAATCCGTTACGGGCACGATTGTTTCCGGTTTCGTACTGGCAATTGTCATCATGTTTATGCTCGGCACCAGCGGCAAGGTCAACCCCTGGGAAACCTGGGTATGGATACACGTTCTGGCAGGCATCACCTGGATTGGCCTGCTTTATTACTTCAACTTTGTACAGGTACCGGCAGTCGGTAGCGCACTGGCCGAAGCCGACAGCGGCGGCCCCGGCCCGGCAGCCATCAACAAATACGTCGCTCCGCGCGCCCTGCTGTGGTTCCGCTGGGCGGCCGTAGCCACCTGGCTGACCGGCGCACTGGCCCTGGAAGCGATGCATGCGGCCGAAGGCTCAGGCTTTGTCGCCGCCTTCACCTTCGAGGAAGGCTACCGCACCATCGGCATGGGCGCCTGGCTTGGCACTATCATGCTGTTCAACGTCTGGGTACTGATCTGGCCGAACCAGAAGAAGATTCTCGGCATCGTTCAGGCCAGCCCGGAAGAAATCGCCAGGGCCAAGGTGGTCGCGCTGATGGCCTCCCGCACCAACACACTGCTGTCGATTCCAATGATCCTGGGGATGACCGCACAGGGTCACGGCCTGCCTTTCTAGACAGTCCCGGCAAGAGCATAAAACCCGGCTACAGGCCGGGTTTTTATTTGGAAAACGCCTTAAGACCTTATAGAATTCCCTTTTTGCTATGGCGGCTTCTTCGGGGCTGCCTTTTGTTTTTGGGGCGCCGGATGACCGAACACCTGATGAACACCTACAAACCCCTGCCCGTCAGCTTCACGCACGGTGAAGGCGCCTACCTGTTTGACAGTGCCGGGGAACGCTACCTGGACGCCCTGAGCGGTATCGCTGTATGCGGGCTGGGGCATGCACACCCGGATGTCAGCGAAGCGATCTGCACCCAGGGCCGGCGCCTGCTGCACTCTTCCAACCTGTACCGGATCGACCTGCAGGAAGAACTGGCCGGCGAATTGTGCCGGATCGCCGCCATGGAGCGTGTGTTTTTCGCTAACTCCGGCGCGGAAGCCAACGAAGCAGCGTTGAAACTGGCCCGTCTCCATGGCCACGGGAAGGGCATCGACACCCCTCAGGTGATCGTGACCGAAGGCAGCTTTCACGGCCGCACCCTGGCAACCCTGACCGCGACCGGCAACCGCAGGATACAGGCCGGATTCGAACCCCTGATGCCCGGCTTTCTGCGCGCACCCTACGACGACCTGGATGCCATTCGCACCATCGCGGCGAACAGTAGCAATGTCGTTGCCATACTGGTCGAACCCGTTATAGGCGAAGGCGGTATTCGCATCCCCGCAGAAAATTATCTCGGTGAACTTCGACAGCTGTGCGACGAACACGGCTGGTTGCTCATGCTGGACGAAATCCAGACGGGCATGGGCCGCACCGGCCACTGGTTTGCACACCAGCAAGCCGGAATACAACCGGACGTCATGACACTGGCCAAAGCCCTGGGTAACGGCGTACCGATAGGCGCCTGCCTCGCGCGCGGCGTGGCAGCGGATATTTTCCAGCCGGGCAATCATGGCTCCACTTTCGGCGGCAACCCCCTGTCCGCAAGTGCTGCACTGGCTGTACTGCGCACGATGGAACAGCAGCGCCTGGTAGAACGCTCGGCACAACTGGGCAAACTCATGCTGGCACAGTTCGAGCAGCGCCTGGGAAAACTCGACGGGGTTGTCGATATACGCGGCAGGGGCCTGATGCTGGGCATTGAACTGGATCGTCCTTGCGCTGAACTGGTGCAGCAGGCCCTGCAGCGCAAGCTGCTGATCAATGTTACCGCAGATACGGTAGTAC
>JBHHXO010000199.1:0-6195 GCA_046757125.1 Thiogranum sp. | reverse complement strand
ATGCGGCGCATTGCTGCACCGATGGTTGGCTGCATGATCAGCGCCACGATACTTACCCTGCTGGTTATACCGGCAGCCTTCCTGGTCTGGCGCGGCCGCCAGATTAGCCGTGGATCCAACGGTGAGTGACAACATGAAACGCCTGATAACCTTGCTGGGTGTAACGTTCTCTGCCACAGCGCTGGCACACGGGCCGGAGAAAACGCCGGCGCTCGACTGGCGGGCGCCGGTTTCCGCTTTCGACCCTTCCGCGCCGGCACAGAACGAGACTGTCAGACTGGATCTGAAGGTAGAGGGTGACACCCTCAAGCTGTTTGTCACCGACAGCTACGGTAACCCGGTCGATGTTGATATCGCGGAAGCCAGGGCGCTGGTTTCGTCCGCCGGCAAAACCACCTGGTTCAGCCTGCGGCCGGCCGGCATGAATATGCTGAGTGGCAGCGGCGAGTTCGAACATGACCCGGCCATGCGGGTTGATATAACATTGCGACTGCCGGGCCGGAGACCGCTCAACAGGGATTTCCGCCCATTCCAGTAACCAATGACATGAAGCCGATTATGGAAAAGGTCAGTATAGAACTGTTCTCCGATATCCTCTGCATCTGGGCGTACGGCGCGCAGCCGCGCATCGACCAGCTGAAGAGCGACTATGGCACGCAGATCGAGCTGCACTACCGTTTCACCCCGGTATTCGCCGCGGCGTACCAGCGTATCGAGGAACAATGGCAGGATAAAGGCGGCTATGCGGGCCTTAACCGGCACCTGCACGAACTGGTGGCAAACTGGGACAACGTCACCCTGCACCCTGCCGTCTGGCAGCAAGACCCGCCACGCTCATCCACGCCCGCACACCTCTACCTGAAAGGCCTGCAACTGCTGGAGCAACAGGGGGTTATTTCACCGCACGAAATACCCGACTTCAACGGTCGCACCCTTTTTGAGGAGTTTCTCTGGCGGGTGCGTTGCGCCTTCTTCAGGGATGCACGCGACGTATCCAGCATCGATACGCTGGACAGCATTGCACAGGGCACGGGGATTTCCAGCGCCGAGGTACATCGCACCATCGACAACGGCAGCGCGCACGCGGCGCTGCACCTGGACAGCAAGGCGCACGACCGCTACCTCGTTCCCGGCAGCCCGACACTGGTATTCAACGAAGGCCGCCAGCGATTGTACGGTAATGTCGGCTACCGGATTATCGATGTCAACATTCGCGAACTGCTGCGTGACGCCCAGTCCGGAGAGGCCAGCTGGTGCTGAAACCCGGTATTTCTGCCATGGTAAACTTGGTGTTTATTGAGCCAGATCAAGGCTGACAAACAGCAAATGGAACTAGTCTTTCGCACACTGTTTTCGAGTCCGACAAAACCCGGTAACCGGGCACAATGAGGATGCACAAACCACGTACAATGCACCATCGACTGACCAATTGGCTGCTGATGCTGGCGATTGCACTTGCACCGCTACAGGGTGCATTTTCGGCTTATGCTGATACCTGCGCGCATAACTTCGGGGTAGTCGCAACCGATAACAGCGACCGTTCGAGCACCGACGATATGGCCGGGCACGAGCATTCCGGCACCGGATCTGCACAGGATTGCTGTGAGCAGGACTGCAACTGCAGCAGCTGCGCCGGCCTCTGCAACATGATTCACACTTCCCCCTTTTTAACACTTTCAGATCTGACTCCCGTCAGCAATAGTTGCGTCATCTACGAACCTCAACATATGACCTTTTATATCGGTCGAGCGGTTCCCACCCTGTTACGCCCTCCCCGAACTTCCGTCTGACACCGGCGCCGCGCCCGGCCAATCCGGCCGATTTGCGGATAGCCCCCTGACAACAAACTGCCATTGCTGGCAGAAATCGATTGATAGCCTGATCCGGACAGTGCCGGCTGAATTATTCGTGCGCGCCTGGTTCAAAACGGATCGCGGGAGATATACCTATGAAAGATCGAAACCTTACATTGAAACCGGTCGTGTTTGCGACACTGATGGCGCTTGGCCCTACTGCCGCTTTTGCTGCCAGCGAAATGGATGAACTGAAAAAAACAGTTGATATACTGCAAAAACAGCTTGAGCAGGTACAGGAGCAACTGAAGGCACAGGAACAGGAAGGCGTAAGCGCCGCACCACCCCAACCTGCTGAAGAAGCACCGGTCAGCCGCCGGGAAATAGATGAACTGCGCAAGGAAGTTGCTACCGCCGCAGAGTGGCGTTCACCGAATACCCTGATCCACATGGCAGGTTATTCCACCGTCGGTTACGAAAAAACCCAGGGCAGTGACGATGACGGCAGTTTTACCGTCGGTCAATTCGCACCTATCTTCCACTTCCAGTACCGCGACGTAGTGATGCTGGAGGCGGAACTGGAGTTCTCGGTTGAAGACGACGGTTCCACGGATACCGGCATGGAGTACATGACCATCGACTGGTTCATGAACGACTACGCAGCGCTGGTTGCAGGCAAGTTCCTCAGCCCGATCGGGCAGTTCAGGCAAAACCTGCACCCTTCATGGATCAACAAAATGGCCTCAGCGCCGCCCGGATTCGGCCACGATGGCGCGGCACCGGTTTCCGATCTCGGTGTACAGATTCGCGGTGGCTACCCGCTCGGAAAAGTGCGCACCAACTACGCGCTGTTTGTAAGCAACGGGCCGGAACTGGCATCTGAAACCGAGGACGGCATAGAGTTCGAGCTGGAGGGCGTTGATGCCGAAGGGTTTAACAAGGACTCCGATGGCTCGAAGGTTTTTGGTGGACGCCTGGGTGTGCTGCCTGTGACAGGGCTGGAGCTGGGAATCTCCGGAGCAAAGGGCAAGGCAAGCGTAACAAGTGTTGAAGGAGACCTCCTGCCCGGTGATGTACTCGACGAAGACAAGCGCGATTATGATGTCTATGGCGCTGACTTTAGCTACCAGTATCGGTCCTTTGGCCTGCGTGGCGAGTATGTGAAAACGAAAGTCGGCTCCACCGACAAGGGCCTGACGGCCTCGGGCAGCGCCAACTGGGAAACCTGGTATACCCAGGCAGCCTACCGCTTCCTTCCAACCCGCTTTGAAGCGGTGGTCCGCTATTCGGACTTCGATGCCGCAGTCGACAGCAACGATCAGGAACAGTGGGCTGCAGGTCTGAATTACCTGGTCACCAACAACTTTATTGCCAAGGTGAACTACGAGTTCAACGAAGGGAACGACAGCTCATCCCCGAAAGATGACAACCGCTTCATCGCCCAGCTTGCGTACGGATTCTAGGAGACACAGACATGAAATCATCTAACCAGACAACGCTTGGAACCAGCCTGGCCATTGCCGCATTTTCCCTGGCAAGCAGCCTGTTACCCGCCGGCGCGCTGGCGTTTGACTACCCGCCACCGGGTAATTTTGCCAAAGGGGCACAGCAATGGGCGGACAACTGCTCTCGCTGTCACAACATCCGTGCTGCAAACGAACTAAGTGACGACCAGTGGCTCACCACCATATTCCACATGCGCATACGCGCAGGACTCACCGGTGAGGAGATGCGCAATATCCTGACCTTCCTGCAGGAATCAAATGACAACGCCGGTGCGGCACAGCTGGTCAGGACGTCTGCTGCGCCGGCTACGGGCAGCGGTGGACTGTCCGGCGAGGATATCTACGACCAGACCTGCATAGCCTGTCACAGTGCAGACGGCAAGGGCGCATTCCCGGGGGTTCCGGATTTCACCCGCAAGGACGGGCGCCTGTCCAAACCGGACGACGATCTTTTCAAGCACGTCACGGGGGGATTCCAGAGCCCGGGATCGCCGATGGCCATGCCGCCCAAAGGCGGCAATGCCAGCCTGACAGACGAGGATATCAGGACTGTCATCAGGTATCTGCACGAGAAATTCGGTTCCTGAGCGTAACGTTCAACGCTGCCTTGTTGTGGCGATGAAGCAGCGTTGACCTATACTTCAACCAGAGGGTTACAGCTATGCAAAGGCGCAACTGGACCGGATTCACCCACGGTGCACCGTCACATCACGGCGACCGTAACAATCGTCCCCCGCGCGACCCTCGCGTCGGCACAGGGGAAAGAGCATGAATCCTTTATTACAGCAAAATCAGCCGGGCACCGGAAAAATACCGGGCAACAGGGAGCAGGCGCACAGTCCGGGCGCCATGATGGTAACCGAGCTGGCGCGCGCTGCCTCGGTAACACCCCATGTCGTACGGCACTATACACGCATCGGTTTACTTAAACCTTTCCGGAATGAGGAGAACGGGTACAAGCTGTATAACCGCAATGACCTGAATCGACTGATGTTCATCCGCCGTGCAAAATATCTCGGCTACACGCTGGCCGATATTCGCGGCATTCTGGACGAAGCCCGCCACGGTAACTCGCCCTGCCCGCACGTACGCCGGATCATCCAGAAGCGCATCGAGGAGAACCGGACAAAACTTGTCGAGCTGACCCGGCTTCAGGATAGAATGGAAGACGCGCTCGATGAATGGCGCCATCTTCCGGACGGGATGCCGAACGGCAACAGCGTGTGCTACCTCATAGAGTCAATGGCGGAATTGCCGGACGACGAGAAACAACCTGTCTCAACGAATCGGGGAGCGGATTGATTATGAACGTAACCATTATTGCCACACGGGACTGCAGCCACTGCTCGGGCCTTGCCAGGGAACTGGACGATCCTGGCGTCAGCTACGATGTCCGGTATGTAGAAGACAATCCCGGAATTGTCGAGAAATACACCATTCGGCATTCGCCCAACCTGCTCGTCGACGGGGAGCTTGTGTGCCGCAAACAACCGACCGAGACAGAGCTGCGCTCGTATCTCAACCTGAAATAACAGGCCGTAACTGCAAATGCACACCTGGCGTTTCAGTCTGCAGACAATGAGAGCCGCCGGCAGGCGCCGACGCCTGCTATGGCCGTTACTTGGAATACTGGTGCTGATGCTGCAACCGCTGCAGGCCTGCTGCACACTGGTAGACGTCATTTCCCACAATGGCTCTGCCCATGGTGATGACACCCACGCCGGGACTGCTAACCACGCCAGCAACACAAGCGACCACCACCCCGACCCGGAATCGCACTGCGCTTCCGAACGGCCTCAAGGCTGCCTGTTGGCGGTCTCTTTCAGGATCAGTGCCGGCCCCGATGACGTCGCACCGGATCCGTCAACATTACCCCGCACGTCGTGCGTCGATCGTACACCGGCTTCTCCCTCCCCCCCGATAGACCGGGTTCCTCCCGTTCACCCGCCACCCTGGCTGCTGACCCGGCGCCTGCGTATCTAGCCACCGGTTAACAATCTGCACGCCACTTGACCTGTGAGCTGCACACAAGCTGTACGCTTTATTCAAACGCAAGAGGCCGGCCCCGCAAACAGGACCGGTCGGGAGATCCATCATGGAATTCAGGAAAGTTACCGCTGTTATACGACTCGACAGGGCCGACCAGGTAGAGCGCAAACTCAAAACCATCGGCGTCCCCGGCATGAGCTGCACACACGTAAACGGCTACGGGGAGTACGCGGATTTCTACAGTTCTGACTGGAAGGTAAAACATGCCCGGGTGGAAATTTTCGTAAAGGCTGCCCAGGTCAGGGAAATTGTCGACGCCGTTCTGGAAGAAGCCGGCACCGGGATGTCGGGTGACGGCATTATCGCCGTGCTGCCTGTTGAACACCTCTACCACATACGCTCCGGTAATGGTGCAACTGAAACGGAAAACTGAAGTGACTGTAAGGAGGCCATCATGAACACCAGTTGTTTTCACCGCAATTTCGTCGCTGAAGGATCTGTATCGCCCGCTACTCATCGCCCCCGCCGGGCGAAAACCAGCGAGACCGGCAAGAGGATATTGCTGGGACTAATGGATGGATATGCAGGGCCGGTCGCCGTGCGCCTCTGGAACGGGGAAAGGGTCATCGGCAAAGCGGGCGCGCCCTGCACGCTGGTTTTCAACCGTCCCTCGGCATTGCGTGACCTGATCCTGCGCCGGGATCCGGTTCGCCTGGCCGAAGATCACCTCTCGGGTGCCGTCGATGTAGAAGGCAACATGGAATTGCTGTTCAGCCTGACGGACTTTCTACTCAACGCCGGCTGGTCGTTGCAACAACGTCTTGCCGCACTATGGAACGCAGCACGGCTTCCATCCGCCCGCCACCATGACAGCATGCATGGGGTGCGCGCCGACCGCAGCGCAAGGC
>JBHHXO010000198.1:0-6219 GCA_046757125.1 Thiogranum sp. | reverse complement strand
CGGGATGGGGAATCATTTCCTGGAGGAATTGCCAGACGGCATGCAGGTCATTGACGTAAGCGCCCCATCGGTTCCATCGAGGGTAGCCAGCACCGGCTTCCGGGGGAAATCGGTCGATACTCAGCCCGGGGCCATCTATCTGGCCTCAGGCTGGAAAGGTGTCACCGTGGTCGACGGTACAGATCCCGCGCTACCGGTTCTCGCGGAGGTCATGCAGGACAACTATGCGCACGATGTCGCCATCAACAATGGGAAGCTCTATGTAGCCGGCGGCTGGCAGGGTATAAATATACTGGATCTTGCCAACCCCCTGGCGCCCGCATTAATCAGCCATCAACCTACAGTTGCTGCAGCTTACGCATCGGATATTGCCATTGATCCTGCAGGGACCGCGTTCATCGCTGCAGGGGGGTCTATCGGACTGCAAACCTTTGATATCTCCGATCCGTCAAACCCCGCGTTACAAGGCTGGCTTTCGCTGAACGATGCACAGGCACTAGATATACAGGGTGACTACATTTTCGTCGCCAGCGGTCCCAACGGAATAAAAATAGTCAAAAAGGCAAACAGCACACTATCAACTACAGTTGGCACCGAACAGGTGCGGTTCACAGTGCCAGCCGATACACCGTTGGGCGTGCACGACCTTACACTTTTCAATCCTGACGGATCCATATTGAAAAGCGCCAACCTGGTCGATATTGGCGGACCTGATTCCGATGGCGACACAATTCCGGACCTGCTGGATAATTGCCCCACACTCAGCAATAACGACCAGCTCGACACTGATAACGACGGCCTGGGTAATGCCTGTGACACTGACGACGACAATGACGGGCTGAGTGATATTGATGAGGCCGCAGCAGGTACGGACCCCCTGTTACCTGATTCAGATAACGACCGGTACAGCGACTACGAGGAGGTCACATTTTCGTCTGATCCACTAGATCCCGCATCAACACCTACGCTACCAAAAGACGGGGATCTTAACCACGATGGCAAGGTTGACGTGGCAGATGTTCTACTGGGGGAACGAATCCTGACCGGTAGTTTAACGCCTACGCAAGGCCAACTGGACCGGGGTAACGTCGCACCCCTGGTCGAAGGCGTACCAAAACCCGACACGGCATTCAATCCGGGAGACCTGATGCTCATTCAGCGCAAGGCGCTCGGCCTGATTGCATTTTAGCAACACTGGCACAAACAGCCGGCGTATCTCCATACAATCCGTGTTTCAATACCAATATTCAGGCTGGCGTCTTGAACAAAACCATCACATCCTTCATCGGTAAAATACAGATGAGCGTGACACCCGCTGACCACCCGGCATGAACCGGGTCCGCAACAAAATCACCGGGGTACTGCGATCCGGCTTTGTCCGGCACGTAACCACACTGATAGCAGGAAATGCCGGGGCTATGCTGGTATCGCTTTTCGCCGCCCCGATTATTGGCCGACTTTTCACCCCGTCAGACTATGGTGTTGCCGCTCTTTTCCTTACCATCGCCATGCTTCTGGGCAGCACCGCCCCGCTTAACTACGAACGCGCCGCCCTGTTGCCAAAAAACGGGGAAAACATGTCGCTGCTCCTGGTGCTGTCACTAAGGCTGCTGATAGCAGTAGCATTTTTTGTGCTTCTGTCTGAAGTTGCACTCTGGGCGCTCAGCATTCAAATCCCGTTTGGCGAATCACTGGGTATATGGGTATGGGTCATCCCGGTTGGCATTCTGGTCGTGGGCGCGCGCAACATCCTGGTTGTATTGTTAACCAGACAAAAGAAATTCCGCACTATCGCATATACGCAGTTCTGGCAAAGCGTTATCACAACCGGAAGTCGCATTACGGCGGGAGCACTATGGGGCTCTTCAATATTCAGCCTCATCGCAGGATTTCTGCTGGGATTCTGCACCTACCTGATGCTGTTAAAAGGGCAGCTGCGAAACGTAATTAACTTCCTGTCCGCACCCAGATCATGGGCAAACCTTAAATCAGTCGCCCTGGAATACAGGGATTTCCCGATATACAGCATGCCGGCAGTCTTTGCGACGCGCCTCTCCGCCAAAATTCCAATCCTGGCACTCGGCGCAATATTTGCTCCTGAAATCACCGGTTTCTACGCCATGGCAGACCGGCTGATACAGGCACCCTTAATGGCAGGAGGAGAAGCCGTACGAAAAGTCTACTTGCAACGCACGGCAGATATGGTCAATTGCGGAACATCACTACGCGGGCCGTTCATCAAAACAACCGGTGGATTGCTGTTGCTTGGAGTTATCCCCTTTGGTTTTCTTGGTTTTTACGGTAGTGAATTTCTCGAACTCCTGCTCGGCGAACGCTGGGCGACAGCCGGAACCTATGTCGAGATCCTGGTGCCATGGTACTACGCTGCCTGGGTCGGCCTGGTCTCACAATCCACCATGACAGTTCTGAGGAAGCAGGCGCTCTGGTTCTGGCTTCAGATAGCTGTACTGGTGGTGCGCGTGGCTGTGTTCACTGCCCTGGCCATGACAGGCGCTGCTCCCACCACTTTGCTTGGCGTATTTTCGGCAGCTAATGTACTTTTGGCCTGTATAATATGGCTGATAGCATACAGGCTGATCTGGAACATGAAAAATGAGTAAAGTAATTATTGTCGCCGGCTCCGGTCGCAGTGGTACAACCTGGATACAGGATACCATTGCGGATGCAAACGGCTTCAGAACAGTATTTGAACCGTTGCACCCGATAGGCGTCCCATGGTCGCAACAGTTTGGATATCAGTACATAAAAACAGACGAGGAGAACCCCGCCCTGAAGGACTTTATGGACAAGGCGCTTTCCGGCCAGATGAAGAGCCTCTGGGCCAACTACCGCATTCGCCCCGACCGGTTCAGCCTTCTCAAATACCGGCTTCCAAACGTGCTCCATAACGCAAGAAAACTGATCAGGCATTATCCCGTTTATCGACCCCGGGCAGAAACCAGCAATGGACTGGTGGTAAAGTTCATTCGTGCAAATTTAATGCTAGGCTGGCTGGCTCACACCTACAAACACCGGATACTCCTGGTAATCCGGCACCCTGCTGCAGTAGTTGCATCACGCATCAACATGGGCACGGCAGACTGGGACGCGGAAACAGCCTTGTCCCGGTATCTTCAAAATAAAAATATACCGCACATCATGCGTAATGAATTTGGGGTGGATATTGCAAAACCCATGACACCGGCCGCCATCTTTACTTGCGTCTGGTGCATCGAAAACCTGCTGCCACTACGCTGGGCGAAGCAGTTCGGGTTCCCGGTCACTGCTTACGAAACACTACTCGCCGAGCCTGATGCAGAATGGGCCCGTCTTGGTCAGGAGCTGGGGCTGGATCGACTGCCAGACCAACAATTACTGGAGTCACCATCACAACAGGTTGCCCGGGACATGCAGGGGAAAAAATTCGGAAAATCCCATCTTGGTAAATGGAGAATCTCACTGAATGAAGGGCAACTCCGGGATATACAGGGTGTGCTGGATGACTTTGGCATACAGATTTACAATACCAGCGAAGACATGCCGATAATCACGAGCAACGAACAATGATTTACCTGGTATTGGGGATGCATAAATCTGGAACAACCCTGATAGCTCGCACACTGCACGAGTCAGGGATAGTAATGGGACAGGAATTTCCTGCAGGCGTTGACTATGGAAAGGCAAAGTACGAGGCCCGATGGGTCCAGCAGATAAATGACCGGATCCTCGGCGCAGACCGCCAGGTTCTGAGTTCAACGGTAACATCCAGACTGCTTCCGGAAAAAGAGCCATCGGAGGAAATTTATGAACTGATGCGTAGCGGGATCTCACAGCAACAGGAAAAGCACGAAAACTGGGGCTTCAAGGATCCACGCGCCGTTCTTACCTATCCCTACTGGAAAAAAGTGCTACCCCCTCACAAACTCATTATAACCTACAGAAACCCGGTTGAAGTCTGGAAACGCTATTTCCGCAAAGATCGTTTCTGGCAACTACGGCATCCTTTCACTGCATGGTGCGATTACAACAGCCAACTTATCAGGTATATGGACAAAGCGCCCAAAGAAGATATCCTTGTGGTCAATTTCGGGAGCCTGCTTGCAAATGACATTGAGATGCAACGCCTGGAATCGTTTACCGACAGCAAACTGACAGACGTCCGTAATCCCGCCCAATCAAAGAACCGGCTTCATGAAGCGCGTACTGCGTCACCTGTTCTACAGACCCTGCAGATGACACTGGGGCGGGACGCCAGCCGCATATATAAAATGATCGAACAGCGCAAGCAATGAATATCTGTATTTTCGGGTCCTCGTTTTTGCCACAAAGAGGCGGGATGGAATACGTTATGCATCACCTCGCAACCGCCCTGCACCAACTGGGGAATGATGTTACCGTCATCGCCGAGCGGGTTAGATGGGAGCCTGTCGGGGTCGAGCATGATTACAGGCTGATCAGGTACGGGCCGGCCATCCGGGGACTGCGCGGAGTCGGGCTCGAGTATATCAGCGGGCTGTTAGCCGTCTTGCGGGCACACATGCAGAATCCGTTCGACGTCATTCATTGCCATGGCGTGGCTATCGGGGGCAGGCGGGCCGCAGTGCTAAAAAAGTGGCTCAATATTCCACTTGTCATGACGCCACACGGCGAAGACATTCAGCGAATCCCTGAGATTGACTACGGGTTAAGACTCGATCCTCGATGGGACAGGGCAATCAAGCGGAATCTTGATGCTGCTGATGCAGTAACTGCGATCAGCGCATCAGTAGCGCGTGAACTGACGCATATAGACCAGGAAAAAATATTCCCGGTGGCCAACGGCATCCATCTTTCCAACTACGGGAAGCGCAGCTCGAACTTTCTGCATGACAGGCTTAATCTGGACAGGGACACAAGCATTATTCTTTCCGTTGGAAGAAATCATATCAAGAAAGGCTATGCCTATGGAATAAAGGCTGTTGAACGCCTGCTAGCCGACAATCCGGATATGAATCTTCATTACGCCCTGGTAGGTCGCGGGGTGAGCGAGCTCGCACCTCTTGTCACGGAAAAACGGCTGGGGAAAACAGTATCACTGATAGAGGAGGTTTCGCCCGACCAGGTACGGGAGTGCTATCACTCGAGTCATGTTTTCTTCTCACCATCCATAATTGAAGGACTGAGCCTGGTCAGTATCGAGGCTATTGCCTGCGGCCTTCCGCTCGTTGTTACCAACGTGCCGGGCAATGAAGACATCGTTCAGGAAAATGATTGCGGCCTGATCGTGGAGAGCAAGAACCCCGACGATATGGCACGCGGCCTCCATACGCTTCTTTCCAACAAGGAAATGCGAGAAGCCTTTGGCAAAAAGGCTCTTGTCAGCGCACGGAGTTATGACTGGCTAAAGATAGCCGAACGCTACTGTGATGTGTACGCCAGGATCACGAATCCGCAAGCACACTGAACAGCGCCTCGTAGTCATCTGTGGACCTGGCAAGCGAATGGAAATCTTCCACGTAGGCAAGAGCGTTCCTGCCCATTTCGGCAAGTCGGTTTTCATCCCGCATCAAGCGCCCGACATCGGCTGCCAGCGCTTCCATCGAACCGGACAGGCACCCCAGATCAAAGGTATCGAGCACGCTGTCCGGGTTGACATGCAGACTCGCAACGGGGGTGCCACTCTGCCATGCCTGCAGGAAGGTATTTGGAAAACCCTCGCTGAGTGAGGTGCTTACCAGCAATTTCGCCTTCCTGTAATAACCGCCAATTTCATGAAAGGGCACAAAACCGACATATTCCAGGTTAGCGAGTTTACTCGCCTCGTCCCTGATGAAATCATCGGTCGATCTCTCTCCAATCAACGACATAATCATCTTGAACTTGCAGTCCGGAAGCCGCTTCGCCAGCTCGGGGAGCAATTCCGGCTGCTTCCGGTAAGAGCTGTTACCTACCCACAGGACATAGTCCTCCTTCGCAACATTCGGAGCCGTATCGAGCGTTACGACATTTCGTATCACTGTAGAGCTTTTGGAAAAATTCCTGGCAAAGAGTCCTTGTTGAAATTCAGTCTGCGCCACAACAGCGTCGGCCATAAACAATCCCCAGCGATAAAACCAGTAGGCAAACCGGCTGTCATTGGCCAGTACCCCTTCCCGGCTTGTGTCAACATCGCGCTGCCCGATATAAATTGCCTTGCGCGATCTGAGCCTTGCAAACAGCGACAGGGGTAACAACAGATTT
>JBHHXO010000197.1:0-6223 GCA_046757125.1 Thiogranum sp. | reverse complement strand
ACTGGTAGCCTACCTGCAGAACCTGGGCACCGTCATCTCGTCGCGGAGGTAAGCAGCATGGATCTCAATACACTGCGCGGAATCTTCACGGCGCTGGCCCTGATCGCCTTTGTCGGCGTGTGGATCTGGGCCTGGAGCGGCAAACGCAAACGTTCATTTGATGAAGCTGCGAACCTGCCGTTCGCAGACGATAACATCGACCAACACAGCAAGGGTGTCAGCCATGACTGTCAATGATTTCAGTTTCACCAGTGATTTCTGGAATATCTGGATTACCGTTCTAACCGTCGGAAATATTCTTGCCTGCTGGTGGCTGATCCGCTGGACGGCCAAACCCCGGCACGGCGAGGCCGCCACGGGCGACACCACCGGGCACAGCTGGGACGAAGGAACACTGTCCGAGTACAACAACCCGATGCCACGCTGGTGGCTGTGGCTGTTCTACATCACCATGATCTTCTCCGCCGTGTACCTGGTACTGTACCCGGGACTCGGCACCTGGCGCGGTACCCTCAACTACACCGACCAGAATGCCTATGAAAAGGAGATGCAGGTCGCACAGGACACCTATGGTCCGCTGTTTGCAAAGTATGCAGGCACGCCCATCGCCCAGCTGGCGGATGACCCTGCCGCCCTGAAAGTCGGCCAGCGCCTGTTCGCCAACTACTGCGCCAGCTGTCATGGCTCGGATGCCGGCGGCGGCCCCGGTTTTCCCAGCCTGAGCGACAATGCCTGGCTGTATGGCGGCGAGCCCGAGACCATCAAGCTGAGCATCCTCGACGGCCGCAACGGCGTCATGCCGGCCTGGGGCCCGGTGCTCAATGACAAGGGGGTGGATGAAGTAACCGCCTACGTGATCAGCCTGAGCGGGCGCGATGCCGATGCCGAGAAGGCGGCTGCCGGAAAGGCGCATTTCACCACCTACTGTGTCGCATGCCACGGTGAAGACGGTACCGGCAAAACAGAGCTGGGCGCTCCGAACCTGACCGACAGCACCTGGCTGTACGGCGGTTCGCCGGGCGTCATCCGCCAGACCATCAACGACGGCCGTAACGGGCATATGCCGGCACACCGCAACTTCCTCGGTGAAGACAAGGCACACCTGCTGGCAACCTATATATACAGCCTGTCCAGGTAGTACACCTCCAGCATGCCGGAAGATCGAACAGGCGCGCTGCCAACCTCCCCGGCGGAAAACCAGTCCTCCTCTGCCGGGGAGGACATGTACGCCAGCCACAAGAAAGTCTATCCACGCGAAGTACACGGGGTTTTTGCCAGCCTGCGCACGCTCGGCGTGGTTGTGCTGCTGGGCCTGTACTATGGCGTTGCCTGGCTGCCCTGGAACGGACACCAGGCGGTGCTGCTGGACCTGCCGGCGCGCAAATTCTATATCTTCGGCCTGACCTTCTGGCCACAGGACTTCTTTTATTTTGCCTGGCTGCTGGTCATCGCCGCGCTGGCGCTGTTTTATGTAACGGCGCTGGCGGGACGCCTGTGGTGCGGGTACGCCTGCCCGCAAACGGTATGGACTGAAATTTTTCTCTGGATCGAGCGCAAGATCGAAGGCTCGCGCAACCAGCAGATCAAGCGCGACAAGGGCGGCATGACGCCCGCCAAGTTTCGCGTCAAGGCCACCAAACACCTTGTCTGGGTAGTGTTCTCTCTCTATACCGGCTTCACCTTCGTGGGCTACTTCACACCGATCCGCGAACTGACCGTCGAGGCGATGAATTTCAACCTCGGCCCCTGGGAAACCTTCTGGATATTTTTCTACGGCCTCGCCACCTATGGCAACGCCGGCTGGATGCGCGAACAGGTGTGCATCTACATGTGCCCCTATGCGCGTTTTCAGAGCGCCATGTTCGACCGCGATACCCTGGTTATCGCCTATGACGAGCAGCGCGGCGAACCGCGCGGATCGCGCAAAAAGAGCGTCGACCCGCAGCAGGCCGGCCTGGGGGACTGCGTGGACTGCACGCTGTGCGTACAGGTCTGCCCGACCGGCATCGATATCCGCGACGGGCTGCAGTACCAGTGCATCGGTTGCGCGGCCTGTGTCGACGTATGTGACCAGGTAATGGAAAAAATGGGCTACAGCAAGGGCCTGGTGCGCTATACCACCGAGAACACCATGAACGGCAAGCCCGCTCACGTGATGCGCCCACGCACCATCATGTATACGCTGTTGTTGCTGGCACTGAGCATTGGTCTGGTATACGCCATCAGCCTGCGCACACCGCTGCAGGTGGACGTCATCCGGGACCGCAACAGCCTGTACCGCGAAACCGCGCAGGGGCTGGTGGAAAACGTCTACACCCTGAAGATCATCAACATGGCTGAACACACGCGCCGCTTCCGCGTAGAGGTTTCGGGTGCGGAGGCAGGCCTGGACGATCTGCAACTGGTGATGCCCGATCCGCTGGTCGAGGTCCCGCCGGGCGAAGTAATCAGCCTGCCGGTCTCGGTGCAGATTGACCCGATACAACTCAAGCGCGCCTCCAGCGAGGTTGTGTTTACCCTCTCTGCCGAGGACGATCCCGGCCTGACCAGCAGCAGGAGCGCACGTTTCCTGGGTCCGGTCCTGTCGAGGTAAACCCGTAATGCATGAACAAAGCGCCGTCCCCCTTACGCCCCGCCCCTGGTACCGTCAGGCCTGGCCCTGGTTCCTGATCTCCCTGCCCGCCAGCGCGGTATTCGGCGGCATCGCGACCATTATCATTGCCGTGCAAAGCCCGAACGCACTGGTGGTGGACGATTATTACAAGGAAGGTCTGGCGATCAACCAGAAGATTCACCGCCAGACCACGGCACGCGACATGGGCCTGAACGCCCTGCTGCGCAGCGACGGCAGGCAGCTCAGCCTGGAACTGAACGCTGCCGAACCGGTGCCGGACAGCAATGTCACCCTGCAATTCATCCACGTGACACGCGCCGAACTCGATCGTGAGGTGGTTATGCAGCGCCGGCCTGACGGGCGTTACCACGCTGCACTGCCAGCGCTCGCAAACGGTACATGGAACCTGCGCCTGCATGGCGCGGACGATAGCTGGGAAATCGGTAGCCGGCTGACGGTCGACGGCCCGTTCCAGACCTATCTGGCAAACGGGCGCTGAACCCCGCCCCGCTTCTGGACTTGACCGGCCGGATACCTATAGTATTGGCAGGGTGATTAACCCGCTGTCTGAGGCCTACTCATGAAAGCCAGCACTGACCCGACACTGCAGGACAAGACGCCGGAAATCCCGGTTATACAACGCGTTATCGCTGTGCTCTGGCCATCGTTTCTGACTTCGGGCATCGCCACCGGCGTGTTTTTCACGGTCTTCGATCCGCACGACCTGACCATGCTGACAGGGCGCCAGGATATCAGTCGCATGGGCATCTACAGCATCGGCTTCTTCATGTTCTGGCTGCTGACTTCAGGGACCTGCGCTCTGACCTGCTATTTTCAGCGACCCTGCGAACAGGTGAAAGCCCACTAGCGAGGCTCGACCTGCAACCAGAAGGTGACCGGCCCGTCATTCACGAGCCCGACCTGCATATCCGCACCAAACCGCCCGCATACAACCGGGGCATGCCGAATCCTGGCCTGCGCGACAAAATAATCGAACCAGCGCCTGCCTTCCCCGGGTTCGGCAGCCCCGCTAAAACCCGGGCGCCTGCCTTTACGCGTATCCGCAACCAGCGTGAACTGCGGCACCAGCAACAATCCTCCGCCGATATCGGCAACGCCGAGGTTCATGCGCCCTTCATTGTCGGCAAATACACGGTAGCCGAGCAGGCGCTCCAGCAGGCGATCGGCCTGCGCACTTCCATCACCCCGCTCAACACCCAGCAGAACCATCAGGCCGCGGTCTATCGCAGCAATACGTGAACCATCGACATCGACCCAGGCACGGGTGACACGTTGCAGCAATGCGATCATGCCAGGCGCTCTGCAAACCCGTCAGTGGCCCGGATCGGGGCATCCACTATCGCCGGGTCACCCAGGCTATGGCCTGCACCCGGCACAATAGCAAGCCTGGATTCCGGCCAGGCCTGGTGCAGTGCATGGGCCTGCTCTAGCGGGCACACGACATCGTAACGCACGTGCACGATAGCCCCCGGGGATCCCGCGCAGGCGTTCCGCCTGCAGCAGAATCTGGCTGGGTGCGATATACGCAGTTCAGCGTGCGGCGCAGAGCAGCCGCAACCGCGCTGGTCAAACAGGATGATCCTGTAGAGATCGGCGTTGAAAAACCGGCGATGGGATGGCTGGCAACCACCACCCGGTCCCCCGTGCAGAAACAGCACGGGGATACCATTGGGATTACCGCACTCCTCAACACGGAGCCGATGCGGTGGATCCGCATCCACGCTGTGTCGCACGTAGGGCTGTATGGCCGGATACAGGCTGCGCATGATTTTATTCTGGCATAAAAAAAGGCGTGCCGAGCACGCCTTTTTTAACTGCCTGGTACGGTGCTAGATAAACAGGCAGACGTCAGACGTTCTCGCCATCGGCAGGAACGAAGCGGCACCGACAAAATCCAGTCCATCGATGAACTCACTCTGTTCGAACCCGAACACATCGACCGTCATCTGACAGGCGTACATTTTTACATCCGCCTCAATGCATAGTTCACGCAGCTCATCTACAGTAGCCACGCCCTTGTTCTTGAAGGTCTTCTTCATCAGGCCGGTAGCCACTTTCTCAAATCCGGGTACGCCGCCCATCAACAGGTTGGGCATTGGCCACTCGATACTCTGAAACCACTGGGGTCCGAAAGGCATTTTCATCGGCATGGCCGGGTTGCCCAACGGGCTTACGTCCACATTGATTTCCTTCTTCAGCAGCAGCAGGCCGTAAAAGGTAAAGAAGATCGACGAATCCCAACCCAGCGCCGCAGCAGTAGAAGCCAGAATGAAGGGAGGGTAGGCCCAGTCCAGTGTGCCCTTGGTGGCAATAATAGATATGGCAGGTGTACGCGCCTCATCGATTTCCTGCAGCTTGGTTGGCAGTACTTCGTCGAGTTTCTTGTTCAGCCACTCATCCATCTGCGTCTGGTTCATGCTTTCTGGTGTTGATGACATATATTATTTCCTCCTAGCCGTTTATCTACGGGTAGTTGTGATTTAGCAAGATGTGTCTCCGTTCAGTGACACACCCGTACCCCAATTAGGATTAAGCACCATCGCCCTGAGATACGTGAACTAAAGGCAGAAACGTACACCTGGACAGCGTGGCAGGGGGGTGACACCCAGTGTACGATTATATGAACGGAAATTTACAGGGTCAAACAATTGGCTGCTTATTTAGGTCAGACGTATAACTGAATCAGCATTGTTCCCACGGTAAGTTATTGAATCGCCAGCCCGCCAGCGTGCTTCTGTGGTGATTTTCATCCAGTTCACCCTCAAATCCACCCTCGATATTATAAACATCGCAGAACCCCTCTTTAATCAGCAGGTTACCTGCTTCCAGCGAGCGTTTTCCACTGCGGCAAATCAGCAGTACAGGCGCCCCGGAATTCATATCCCCGTGACAAATACCCCCTAAAACCAGCTTGCGGACCTCGGTAACAAAGTTCTCGTTCAGCTTCCAGTCAGGATAATCGATCCAGGGAATATGAATGGCACCCTGCGGGTGACCCACAAACAGGTACTCCATATCCGAGCGCACGTCGATCATGACCACGCGTGGGTCGTCCTGCATAAGCTGCCAGGCCTCTTGAGGCGACAGGGTTTTGACTTCTTCCATGGTTTTAATTCCTCGGCGGAGTGTCGGGTGTTACAGACAGTATAGCCGCTTACCCCAACCGGCCAATTGACAGGCACCGGAAAAACTGAGCGCAACGACACAACAAACCACTTTATGCGAATTAACAAGAAATATTAACCACAAATACCCACATATTTAAACATAATGGCTATACTTGAATATAGTGGTTATTCAGTTCAATTACTTGTTAATAAAACGCGATACGGTGGTATTTTTCATGGCTCAACCAGCTGACACCATCACCGCACCCTGCACAACGTCCTGTGCAACACGCATTGGCCTCGCCGACAGCCACCCGCAGGCGTCTGCCCACTTCGTTTTCATACCAGCCGTTATGGAACTGCAGCGGCTCGGCCTCGTAAGCCCACCAGGCGCCATCCGCATCCTGCGCCAGCCAGGTCACCCATGCGGGCAAATGCATAACGTCCGGATACGACATCAGCGCCGCCAGAATCCGGGGGA
>JBHHXO010000196.1:0-6242 GCA_046757125.1 Thiogranum sp. | reverse complement strand
AAGCACGGCCCGATCGCCCTCATCGACGAGGGGATGCCGGTGGTCGTGGTCGCGCCCAATAATGAACTGCTGGAAAAGCTGAAATCCAACCTGCACGAAGTCAGCGCCCGCGGTGGCGAGATGCTGGTTTTTGCAGACCAGGAGGCGGGCATGGCGTCGGATGAAACCAGCACGGTGTTGCCGGTCGCGCCCACCAGCGACTGTATCGCCCCGATTGTATTCACTATTCCCCTGCAGCTGCTGTCCTACCATGTGGCCGTGCTGAAGGGTACCGATGTCGATCAGCCGCGTAATCTGGCGAAATCGGTGACGGTTGAATAGACCTGTGGCCCAAACATAACCGGTTGAAAACTCGGAAAATGTTGTATGTCTGCCACAAGTCTGGTAGACTTCACTATTTTATCGCAAGCGGCGTGCCCGCCGCTGCCTTCAAATTTGGTGACCCAGGATATGATCTTTTACTGCATTCCCCAACAGGCCTATATGCGAACTGAAAATTGCTGCAATCTGCGCAAGCGGCCTGCTGGAAAGGCGCCGGCCGGTGCCCAGCCCATGTTGCGTGCATGCGAAAAATGCACCATGTATCCGCTGGTCGATCTGAAAAAAGTTCCGACGGTCAGTCTGGATGATTACCTGGGCGGCAACAAGCCCAGGATCGTCAATCTTCAGGCGTCAGCCAACCGAAAAATCATCCAGGCAAATATTGCCGCGGCCTAGTGAGCCTGTCGGGAGAGCGGCCATTGCCGGTTGGCCGCAGTCGCTGCTTGCAAACTATCGGTTGACAGAAGTAGTACCGGACAGTGCCCGACTGATGAATGCCTGAGCGATTATCCTGGTTGCTCGGCATTTTTGGGCAGGTGCAGTGCAACGGCAATCGTCGCCAGCAGGATCAAAACACCCAGCGCGACGACTGTGGTAACCGGGTGAACGTCGTTGGCGGCGGCGAGTGTATACATGCCTACTGTTACCAGCATGGCGAAATTCTGGAAAAAGTTCTGGATGGCGACGGCACGTCCGCTGCCAATCGTATGGTGCCCGATGTCCTGCAGGGCGGCATTGATGGGAACCAGGAAGATACCACCGGCAATCCCTGTCAGCAGCAGCACAATCCGTGCGTCCCACACCGGGCTTACCAGGTTCAGCATTGGCGTGTTCACCAGGCTGAACAGCAAAATCATGAGTCCCATGGTATAGGCGGCGAAGCGGGCCCGGCGCAGTTGCTCCAGCGGGATAAACAGCGGCGCCACCAGCGAACCGATAATGACACCGACGGCGATAAACAGGGCCAGCGCCGATATGTCGCCGGCGGAATTGATGCTGAGTACGATCGGTGCCCAGGCGACCAGTAATACGCGCAGTACCGCCGAGGCGCCCCAGAACAGGCTGCCGCCCAGCATGGCAAAGCGGGCCCGCGGCGTATCCATGAACCCGCTTATCATACGGGCGAAGTTCGGTAGTGCATTCCTGAGCGTGCCGCCCTGTGCGGGGATCAGCGGAATCAGCAAGGTTACGCCTATCGACACCAGGTACAGCACAAGCACCATGAGAAAAGCGCCGCTGACACTGTAATCAGCAAGGTAGCCGCCGACTACCGCACCCACGATGATGGCGAGGATCGTGGAACCCTCGATCCAGCCATTGGCTTTAACCAGCTGTTCTTTCTGTACCAGCTCCGGCAGGATACCGTATTTTGCCGGGCTGTAGATCGCGGCACCCAGCCCCACCAGCGCATACGAGAACAGCGGCTCGATCCCCGCCAGGATCAGGCCCGTTCCGATAGCCTTGACCAGGTTGCCGAGCAACAGTACCCGTGCCTTGGAAAAGCGATCCGCGATGGGTCCGACCCAGGGCGCCGATACCACGTAGGCGATGAGAAAAGAGCTTTGTAATGCCGGGATATACCAGCCGGCTACATCGTCCGCCTGCAGTACCATGCCGATAGCGGCGAACAGGATGGCGTTGTCGCCAAAGGCGGTGAGGAACTGGGCAAACAGCAGGGGGAGTACACCGCGGCTCATGTTGTTATCTCCGTGTACCGGTTTTTAATCAAACCAGTGCACCAGGTGCTCCGGCAGTTCGTCGCTATGTACATATTTTTCCGATATCACCCGATCCCGTATCGAGATACCTGCCCGTTGCACGCTGTCCGGGTCTCCGCTGACAAGCGGATGCCAGTCAAACAGCGGCCTGCCTTCCGCCAGCAGGCGGTAGGCGCAGCTGCCCGGCAGCCACTGCTCGGTACGGGCTACATCGGGTGTGACCTTGATGCAGTCCGGGACCAGTGTCGAACGCTGTGTGTAACGGGTGCAGCAGCTGTGTTCGTTGTCGTGATACTCGCACACCACATTGGTGTAAAACAATTCGCCGCTGTCCATGTCCTCGATTTTCAGCAGGCAGCACAGTCCGCAACCGTCACACAGGGATTCCCATTCCTGTTGATTCAGTGCGTCGAGGGACTTGTTTTCCCAGAAACGGTCGGTTGGCATCAGGGCCCGTATCCCGCCGGCCGGTATGGCAGGGTTCTGGTGTTACAGCGTGACGTAAATATCATAGCGCGTCTTCTTGCTCTGGATGGTCGTGTCGGGCTTCCTGTCGTGTATCCAGCCGGCGCGGTGCGGGCGTTTGACTACCACGCGACGCAAGGCAGTCTGCAGCGCGGCGTCCAGTAACTGTGCCGAATCCAGGTCAGGGCCGACCAGTTGCTGCAAGGCGCGCATGCCTTTCTTTACCTGCACGTGCGCCTTGCCGGGCGGGTACATCGGGTCCATGTACACGACCTGTGGTCGTTGTTGCTCCGCCAGCGTGTGCAGATACAGGCAGGCATCCGCGTTGACGAGTTGCAGCCGTTCCCCGATCCAGGCGCCAATAGTACTATCATCCGCGGCCCTGCGCAGGGCATCGTGCAGCAACGCTGCCACTACCGGTGATCGCTCGCACAGGGTAACGCGACTACCGAGACTGGCGAGCACAAAACCATCGCGACCCAGCCCGGCAGTCGCATCGAGGATGTCCGGGCTGAATCCGGGTTTCATGCCCACCGCACGCGCCAGTGCCTGGCCGCGTCCACCGCCGAAACGTTGCCGGTGACCCATTTCGCCCCCGACGAAATCTGCGCGCACCGGCCCCGGCACGTGCGGGCCGGCCTGGCACAGCGACAGGCCGTGTTCGTCCAGTTGCAGATAGAAACCTTCGTCGGGCAATGCAGCGCAGCGTGTTATACCGAAAGTATTCATCAGTAGTCTCGCCTGATTATCAAGTATGCCGTAACGGCATATCAGGCCAATGCTTGCTGTTGTTGCGGGCATGCGCCCAGTGTAACCCAGCTATGCCCGCCAGATGGTTGTTCGCGGGAATGCCGGTAGCGGTGCGCTGCAACGGGGTTCCTTGCGCTTCATCCAGCGCATCACCAGTTTGCGTATCCCGCTTGCCGTACGTGCCGGCAGACTCTGTGCGTCCGGCTGTTGCTTGAGCAGGAACAGTGTCAGGTCATCCGTGAACCGGTTGCTGCCGTTGAGGGATACCAGCGTATCGATCAGCGCCTGGTAGAATTTATCGATGCCGGTGTGTTGTATTCCGTTCAGCAGTGCGATCAGACTCTCGAACCCGGGCCGGGTGCCGTCCGCGCGCTTGATATCGAGCAGCGCGTCAGAGAACAGAAACAACCAGTCCTCGCCGTTCAGAATGACTTCGTTTTCGAAATAACGCATGTCGCCCAGAATACCGATGGGCGGCCCGGAACAGCATTCGGGCAGGGTCTGCCACAGGCCGTCCCGCCGGATCAGCATATAGGGGTGGCCGGCATAGGCATAGGTCAGGCTGCGGTCCCAGTGGTTGTAGGTGGCGGTTGCGGCGGTGGCAAAGCTGCCGCTGGATTCGCTGGAGAGTATGTTGTCGTTGAGTTCTTCGAGGATAGCGGCGTTGCCCAGTTCGGTCATGAGTTTCGCCAGCGGTTGCTGCAGGCGTGAGGAAATGCGTGCCGCGGAGTCATCGTGCCCGGCCACGTCGATCAGCAGGAACTTGCTGAAAACACCGTGGTTGCATACGGTGACATGGTAGATATCGCCACCGGCCTGCTTGTCGGCGCAGGGTACTGACAGCAGGTAGCCTTCCAGTCCCGGCATGGTGAAGGTTTCCAGCGCCAGTTCATTGCCGCCCCAGACGACATTACAGAACCATGATTCAGGTTGCCGGGTCAGCGGCAGTGTCCATTCGGTAGTCTGCATACCGGGCTTCCTGCAGGCGTGGCTGGAAATTCGTTGCTACACGGGTGGACAGCGCCTTTACCGGTCGGGTTCCGCACGCGAGTACCCGGTGTCTGCCGCCGGCGCGCTAAGCGGCTACTCACGCACGAATTTTCCGGTCCGGGCAATTACCGGACGCGATAAACCGGACACGCAGATATCGGCGGATTTTCCGCTCGTCAGCCGGGCATGCTTTGCTAGAATGCGCGTATGGATGTGTCCTTCATCATCGATTCCCTGAATGACGCGCAGCGCGAGGCGGTCACCGCTTCGCAGGAGCCGCTGCTGGTACTGGCCGGTGCCGGTAGCGGGAAAACCAGGGTGCTGGTGCACCGGGTCGCCTGGCTGGTGCAGGTCGAGGGTATTTCACCCTACGGCATTCTTGCGGTGACCTTCACCAACAAGGCGGCCGGTGAAATGCGTACCCGCATCGAACGGCTGATCGGCGTGCCGACGCGCGGCATGTGGGTGGGTACCTTTCACGGCCTGGCGCACCGCCTGTTACGCGCGCACTGGCAAGAGGCCGGCTTGCCGCAATCGTTCCAGGTACTGGATTCCGATGACCAGTATCGCATCATACGGCGCATACTCAAGGCGCTGGAGCTGGATGAAAGCCGCTGGCCGCCGCGCCAGTCGCAGTGGTATATCAATGCGCGCAAGGATGAAGGTCAACGCCCGCAGCACATTGAACACAAGGGTGATCCCCACCAGCGCCAGCAGGTGGCCATCTACCAGGCCTATGAAGAACTCTGCCAGCGCTCCGGGCTGGTCGATTTTGCCGAACTGCTGTTGCGGGCACACGAGCTGTGGTTGCAGCACCCGGAACTGCTGCAGCATTATCAGCAGCGTTTCCGGCATATCCTGGTCGACGAGTTCCAGGACACCAACACCATCCAGTATGCCTGGCTGCGGGTGCTGTCCGGCAAGCAGGCGAATATCACTATCGTCGGCGATGACGATCAGTCCATCTACGGCTGGCGTGGTGCGAAGATCGAAAACCTGCAACGTTTCGGCAAGGATTTCCCCGGTGCGCGCACCCTGCGCCTGGAACAGAACTATCGCTCCACCGGCGTGATTCTGAAAGCCGCCAATGCGCTCATCACCCATAACGACAGCCGCCTTGGCAAGCAGTTGTGGACCGAGGGCAACGAAGGCGAACTCGTCCGGCTGTACACGGCAATGAACGAACAGGATGAAGCGCGCTACGTGGTCGAAAGTATCCGGGCTTCGACGGAGCAGGGTGAAGCGCGCAGTGCCCACGCCATTCTGTACCGTTCCAACGCCCAGTCACGCGTTTTCGAAGAACGGCTGTTGCAGGCCGGTATTGCCTACCGGGTGTATGGCGGCCTGCGTTTCTTCGAGCGTCAGGAAGTCAAGGACGCCCTGGCCTATTTGCGCCTGTGTGAAAATCACGAAGACGATGCGTCGTTTGACCGTGTCGTTAACCAGCCGCCGCGCGGTATCGGTGAGCGCACGCTGGCCGTGGTGCGGGAACGCGCGAAGCTGGAGAAAATTCCGCTCTGGTCGGCGGCGCACGCACTGGGTGGCGGGGATGAACTCAGCGCCCGGGCGCGCAATGCGCTGGCGGCGTTTTTGAAAATCATTCAGACCTTCGCCGGGGATATCGAGGCACTGCCGCTGGGCGAGCAGGTCGAGCATGTGATCCAGTGCAGCGGTTTGAAAGAGCATTATGCAAAGGAAAAAGGGGAAAAAGGCCAGGCGCGCATCGAGAACCTCGACGAGCTGGTGAATGCAGCCCGCGAATTCGAATACGACAGCGAAGAGGAAGAGGCCCTCGAGCCGCTACCCGCATTTCTTTCCCACGCCGCACTGGAAGCCGGCGAAGGCCAGGGTGACAAATGGGAGGATTGTGTGCAGTTGATGACACTGCATTCCGCCAAGGGTCTGGAGTTCAACACGGTGTTTCTGTGCGGCCTTGAAGAAGGACTGTTTCCACACCAGCGTTCGGTACAGGAGCCGGGCCGCCTGGAGGAGGAACGG
>JBHHXO010000195.1:0-6263 GCA_046757125.1 Thiogranum sp. | reverse complement strand
TGGCGTACACCACCAGTGGTGACGTGCAGGCAGTGGCAGACGAGGTAAAAGGCAAGGTCGAGGGAGCCGGTTTTGAAATCGCCGGTACCTACTCGCCTTATGACGGTGCGATCATTATCGCCATCACCAACGATGATCTGAAAAAGGCAGCAGCCAGTTCTGACTTCGGCGGTTATGAGGCCGGTCAGCGTGTATCCGTCACCAAGGTGGGGGACGAGATTCAGGTGAGCTACAGCAATCCTGAGTACTATGCCAATACCTACCGCCTTGAAGATGCCTCGGGTGCTACCGCCGCGCTGAAGAGCCTGGAGACTGCACTGGGTAACAAGGAAACCTTCGGTACCGGAGACAAGCAGCTGAGTGCCGCCGATCTGCGCAAGTATCACTACATGTTCGGCATGGAGTACTTCGACGATCCCAGCGAACTGGCTTCCTACGACAGCCAGGAAGATGCAATCGCTGCGGTTGAAGAAGGTCTGGCCCAGGGTCGTGGCGGTGCAACCAAGGTGTATCGCATCGACATCCCGGGTAAGGACGAGACCGTATTCGGTGTAGCGCTGAACGACAGTGGCTGCAGTGGTGACGAGTACATCATGAGCCGCGTCGACAAGGATACACTGCGTTCGACTGCCCACCTGCCGTACGAAATCCTGGTTTCCGACGGCGATGTCTACGCGCTGTATGCACGTTTCCGTATCGCTATCAGCTGGCCTCATCTGCCGATGATCCAGAGCGAAACCGGTGCTACTTTCTTCAACATCATGTGTGCACCCAATGCTATTGAAGAAGCTCTGATCAACGCTGCCGGCGGCGAGATCTAATAGCAGTAATTCGGTAAAAAGCACTACCCTGGCCCCCGCGACCGCAAGGTCCCGGGGGCTTTTCTTTGTGCGCGCACCAGCGCCCGGGCAGCGCCGAAGCCGCAATTATCACGTTGCCAGGGCACCGGCCTCTGGTACAATCCCGCGATCTTTCTCAGCAGCCAGGAATACACATGGGTTATCAAAAAATTGTCGTACCGGACCAGGGCGAAAAAATCACCGTCAACGACGACCTGTCGCTGAACGTGCCGGATCAGCCGCTGGTACCCTTTATCGAAGGCGATGGCATTGGTGTGGATATCACGCCGGTCATGCGTGCGGTTGTCGATGCCGCGGTGGAGAAGGCCTATGGCGGCGAGCGGCAGATTTCGTGGATGGAAATCTACGCCGGTGAAAAAGCCAATGACGTGTATGGCGAAAACACCTGGATGCCCGACGAGACCCTGCAGGCGATCAGGGAATTTGCGGTCTCGATCAAGGGTCCGCTGACAACGCCGGTCGGCGGCGGTATCCGTTCGCTGAACGTGGCCCTGCGCCAGGAACTCGACCTGTACCTGTGCCTGCGCCCGGTGCGCTACTTCGAGGGTACGCCCAGCCCGCTGAAAGCACCCGAAAAGACCGACATGGTTATCTTTCGCGAGAACTCGGAAGACATCTACGCCGGTATCGAATGGGAAGCGGGCAGTACCGAAGTCCGCAAGGTCATCGAATTTTTACAACAGGAAATGGGCGTCAAAAAGATCCGCTTCCCGGAGACCTCGGGTATCGGTGTCAAGCCCGTGTCCGCGGACGGTACCAAACGCCTGGTACGCAGGGCACTGCAGTACGCCATTGACCAGGATCGCAGCTCGGTAACCCTGGTGCACAAGGGCAACATCATGAAGTTCACCGAGGGGGCGTTCAAGACCTGGGGCTATGAACTGGCGCAGCAGGAATTCGGCGCGCAGGAAATCGACGGCGGACCCTGGTGTTCGTTCAAAAATCCGAAGACCGGCAAGGATATTATCGTCAAGGACGTGATCGCCGATGCCTTCCTGCAGCAGATTCTGTTACGGCCGGCGGAATACAGCGTTATCGCAACCCTGAACCTGAACGGTGACTATATTTCAGATGCCCTGGCGGCACAGGTCGGCGGTATCGGCATGGCGCCGGGCGCCAACCTGTCTGACAAGGTGGCGCTGTTCGAGGCAACGTACGGCACCGCGCCCAAGTATGCGGGCAAGGACCAGGTCAACCCCGGGTCATTGATCCTGTCGGCGGAAATGATGCTCAGGCACATGGAGTGGAACGAAGCGGCCGACCTGATCATAAGCGGGCTGTCCGGGGCGATCGCCGCCAGAACGGTGACCTACGATCTGGACCGCCTGATGGAAGATTCCACCAGGCTGAGTTGTTCAGCGTTTGGTCAGGCGATCATCAGGCATATGCAGTAGCACAGAAAAACCCTGCCGGCCGCAAGGCGGGCAGGGTGGGGCTGTTCCTGATCGAATCAGCCTGACGCTGAAGCAAATACTATTTTGCTTGCCTGCAGCCCTTTCGGGCCGTCTGCAACGTCGAATTCAACGTGCTGACCTTCCTTGAGACTTTTGTAGCCATCCATTTCAATGGACGAGAAATGGGCGAAGATGTCATCGCCACCACCATCCGGGGAAATAAAACCATACCCCTTCGCGTTACTGAACCACTTAACAACTCCTGTTGCCATGACTCTAGTTCCTCACTGCGTTCTTCCGCAGGTCCATGCCTGCTTGTTCTAGATCGCATCGCCCCACGCTATTGGCATGGTGGCGACCCCTCCTTCAGCCTTTACGGCACTGAATATTGTTATTCTGCCCACCGGATTAGTCAAGTATTCATAACTCCTAGAAAATTTAATGGTTTACAATAGATTATGTTAGGGCGGGCACAGCACTTGCTTGTTCCTGAAGCATGTGTATCCTGTTTCAAAGGCGCTGGTTTTCTGGCGCTCAATGGAGTTGAATTCAGTTATAATCGTGTCATGAGCAAGGAAACCGGACATACAGGCGACCATGGCCTTTCGGTTCTGGAGGCGAAACCGAAGCTCAAGCGGCCGTCGATGTACAAGGTGGTGTTACACAATGATGACTACACCCCGATGGAGTTCGTGGTAATGCTGCTGGGCGAATTGTTTGGCATGCCCAGGGCGAAAGCGACGCAGGTTATGCTGCACGTGCACACCAAGGGCAAGGGTGTTTGTGGAGTGTTTACAAAAGAAATCGCGGAAACAAAAGTTGCGCAGGTAAATGAATACTCGCGCCAGAATCAGCATCCGCTACTGTGCGCAATGGAGGAAGCATAGTCAGGCGATGAGGTAGTCAAGATGTTAAGCAAAGAACTGGAGTTTACCCTCAATCTGGCCTTCAAGGAGGCCCGGGAAAAACGACACGAGTTCATGACGGTCGAGCACCTGTTGCTGGCCTTACTGGACAACACCGCCGCTGCAGACGTTCTGAAATCCCGTGGCGCAGACCTGGAAAAACTAAAAAAAGAACTCGCCGGGTTTCTTGATGAAACCACGCCACTTCTTCCACCCAGCGACAGCCGCGAAACACAGCCGACACTGGGATTTCAGCGCGTACTGCAGCGCGCCGTATTTCACGTGCAGTCCTCGGGCAAGAAAGAGGTCACGGGCGCCAATGTGCTGGTCGCGATTTTCAGCGAACAGGAATCGCAGGCTGCCTATTTCCTGAACAGGCAGGACATCACGCGCCTGGACGTGGTGAACTATATTTCCCACGGCATCTCCAAGACGGTCGGCGAGCATCCCGAGAATGAAGTGGATAACGAAGCCGAGGGTGCCGCCGTCAACGCCGAGACGACGCAGAAAAAGCCGCTGGAAAGTTTCGCCAGCAATCTGAACGAAATGGCCATGAAGGGCAAGATCGACCCTCTCATCGGTCGCCGGCTCGAAGTGGAACGCACCATCCAGATCCTGTGCCGGCGGCGCAAGAACAACCCGCTGTATGTAGGTGAAGCGGGTGTTGGCAAGACCGCCATGGCCGAAGGGCTGGCCAAGCTGATCGTCGATGGCGACGTGCCGGAAGTGCTGCTGAACAGTACCATCTACGCGCTGGACCTGGGTGCGTTGGTGGCGGGCACCAAGTACCGCGGTGATTTCGAGAAACGTCTGAAGAGCGTGCTCTCCCAGCTGCGCAAGGAGCCCGGCGCCATCCTGTTTATCGACGAGATCCATACCATTATCGGTGCCGGTGCGGCATCCGGCGGGGTGATGGATGCCTCCAACCTGATCAAGCCGATGCTGGCGACCGGTGAGCTGAAATGCATCGGTTCGACGACCTACCAGGAATACCGCGGCATTTTTGAAAAAGACCGCGCGCTGGCGCGGCGATTCCAGAAAGTCGACGTGGTCGAGCCTACCGAAGACGAGGCGTTCAGCATTCTCAAGGGACTGAAATCCCGCTTCGAGGAACACCACGAAATCAGGTACTCGGCCAAGGCGCTACGCGCTGCGGTGGAGCTGTCGTCACGCTATATCAACGACCGCTTCCTGCCCGACAAGGCCATCGATGTGATCGACGAAGCCGGCGCCAACCAGCGCCTGCTGCCGCCGTCGCGGCGCAAGAAAACCATCGGCGTAACGGACATCGAGTCGATCGTTTCCAGGATTGCGCGGATACCGCCGAAGACGGTCAGCTCCTCGGACAAGGATTCGCTGCGTACCCTGGAGCGCGACCTGAAGATGGTGGTGTACGGCCAGGACCAGGCGATCGAAACGCTGGCCGGCGCTATCAAGATGTCACGTTCGGGGCTTGGCAGCGAGCAGCAGCCGATCGGTTCTTTCCTGTTCGCCGGGCCGACCGGTGTCGGTAAAACCGAGGTCACCCGGCAGTTGTCGATGATCATGGGTATCGAGCTGATCCGCTTCGACATGTCGGAATACATGGAGCGCCACACCGTGTCCCGCCTGATAGGCGCGCCGCCGGGCTATGTCGGCTTCGACCAGGGTGGCTTGCTGACCGAGGCGGTCACCAAGAATCCGCATGCGGTGTTACTGCTGGACGAAATCGAAAAAGCCCACCCGGATGTCTTCAACCTGCTGTTGCAGGTGATGGACCACGGTACGCTGACCGACAACAATGGCCGCAAGGCGGATTTCCGCAGTGTCGTGATCATCATGACAACCAATGCCGGCGCGTCGGAAATGAGTCGCCCCTCGATCGGTTTCAGTCACCAGGATCATTCCACCGATGGGATGGAAGCGATCAAGAAGATTTTCACACCCGAGTTCCGCAACCGTCTCGATGCCATTATCCAGTTCAAGGCGCTGGATCCGGCCATCATGACGCGCGTGGTCGACAAGTTCATCTATGAACTGGAAGCCCAGTTACAGTCCAAGGGTGTGGCGGTCGACGTGGAGGATTCCGCGCGCGAATGGCTGGCCGAACACGGCTTCGACCCGAAGATGGGTGCGCGCCCGATGGCGCGGGTCATTCAGGAGCACATCAAGAAACCGCTGGCGGAGGAACTGCTGTTCGGGCGTCTGGCGAACGGCGGCGACCTTGTCATCCGTGCGCAGGACGGCAAGCTGGTGTACGAAATCAGGGAAGAGGAAGAGGTTCTGTAGCAGGGCGGCCGCGGCCGGATGCCCGGGCCTCAGCGTGCCCGGTAGGTGATACGGCCCTTGCTCAGGTCATAGGGCGTCAGCTGGACGGTTACCTTGTCACCGGTCAGGATGCGTATGTAGTGCTTGCGCATTTTTCCGGAGATATGTGCGGTAACCACGTGCCCGTTCTCAAGCTCAACCCGGAACATCGTGTTCGGCAGGGTGTCGACTACCGTGCCTTCCATTTCGATATGATCTTCTTTTGCCACGCTTCCTCTCTCGTACGTTGATCGAATTCAGCCGCGGAGTATACCCGATAGTGCGTGTGTGTGAGTAATAAATGCGCGGGACGGGCGGAAATCCGGAGAAACAGCCCGGTTTGCCGGTCCTGGTGGCGGGTCAGCCGGTGCGGGCGCGCACCGAGCTCCAGGCGACCCCGGGGTGGACCCGGTCACGTTGCAGGATGAGTTGCAGGCCCAGCTTGTGCAGCAGCTCAGCGTTGTCCCGCAGGCCGGGCAGCGCGCTCCGGAGTTGCTCGAAATGCTGGTAGTTCAGGTAAAGCAGGTTGGGCGCGACGCCGTGGCTGCGTTCAAAGTCCCGCGCTATGCGGTATAACTGGCTGAGCATGACCGGCTCCTGTTCGAGTGCCTGTCTTGCTAGCGGCAACGCACCGGATCACTGAACGGGAGTCCGGTTCCGGTCAGGATTTACCGGTCGGTATATTCCCGATCGGTTGCCAGCGCCCCTCGTAATAGGCCTGCATGGGTCGGAAACGGCTTTTGTACTGCATTTTCCTGCTGCCGGGGATCCAGTAACCGAGGTACAGCCAGTCGCAGCCCAGTTCCTGTGCCAGTTCG
>JBHHXO010000194.1:0-6263 GCA_046757125.1 Thiogranum sp. | reverse complement strand
TGGAACAGTTCGGAAGTGTGCGCGATCGTGAACCAGTGGTGCCGGTAACGTTCGACAAACTGCTCCCGGAAGCCGGCACCGCGCCCCGGGTACAGGGCATCGACGGCCTCTTTCAGTCCCAGGCCGATGATATTCCGGCACTGGTCCGTGGTTCTTTTTTCGAGCGCCATATCCTCTATTGCGCGTGTCATGGCGTGAACGATCTGGGTCTCGGAGTCCATGAGGGTTCCGTCCCAGTCGAAAATCACCAGCCGGATGCGGTCCGGTGCGAACTGTTTGTTTTGTTTTGTCATACAACCTGCTACGTGTTCTGCCCTGTATCGGGCGTATTTTCCAATTGCTGAACCACTTCCCGCAAATCAGCGCCCAGCGGTGCGCTGACTTCGATGCTGCGCCCCCTTTCGCTGTCCTCAAAGGCCAGGTAATGGGCGTGTAAAAACATCCGCTTGAGCCCCGATTTACGCATTTTCCGGTTAAATGCCTCGTCTCCGTACTTCTCGTCACCGGCCAGCGGGTGACCGGCGTGTGCGGCGTGCACCCGGATCTGGTGCGTGCGGCCGGTTTTCAGCTCTGCCTCCATCAGGCTGGCGCCCGGGTAGGACTCCAGAAAACGGAACTGTGTCAGCGCTGTTTTGCCTTCCGGGTCGACGCGCACCATGCGTTCGCCGCTGCGCAGCTGGTTCTTTCTCAGCGGCGCATCGATCCTGAATGGTCCCTGGCCCCAGTCGCCCTGCACCAGCAGCAGGTAGCGTTTTTCCACGCCCCCGTTGCGCAGCAGTTCGTGCAGGGTGCGCAATTCGCTGCGTCGCCTGGCGATCATCAGGCAGCCGGAAGTGGCGCGGTCCAGGCGGTGCACCAGTTCCAGGTAGGGTGCCTCGGGTCGCAGTGCCCTGAGCGCCTCGATGACGCCATAGTCGATGCCACTCCCCCCATGGACAGCCATCCCCGCCGGTTTGTTCAGTATCAGCAGGCGGTTGTCTTCGTACAGGATGGAATCCGCCAGCGCCCCGGGTGCGGGCCGGGCAGTAGCGGCGGCACCGGGTTGCGCCACGCGCACGGGCGGAATGCGCACCTGGTCGCCACTCTGCAGTCGGTATTCCGGCCGGATACGGCCCTTGTTGACGCGCACTTCGCCCTTGCGCAGCAGCCGGTAAATCCGGCTTTTGGGGACGCCTTTCAAAACCCGCAGCAGGAAATTATCGATCCGTTGTCCTGCCTGCTCGGCCGAAATATCCATCCACCGTACGGCCGGCTTGTGCGCGTTTTCCATGGCGGCGGATTCTACCAGTGTTGGTTGCGATACGCTGCCGCAAATTGCTCGTGGTAACGGAAATTTCATCTAAATACCAAAGGTTGGGAATTTCCCGTATACGCCGATAAGCGTTTGAATTCACAGGCTTGGGCTGCTATAGTCGAGCGCGCACGGGCAAGCTTGCGCGGCGTTGACCGCTTCTGCCTGCCAGCACTGGAACCCTATTCGTTTCCACCGGATTGCGTAATGGACGTGATGCGGGGATCGAGCAGAGACCACAGGGTCTCTACCTGTACTTTGTAATTAAACGAACAATTATGGTTGCTCCTGTGTCATTACCGCTTTTTTTGACGATTGGCCTGATATCCGGACTGCTGGCGTGGTTGCTGCAGTCCCTCGGCGCGCTGTTTCCGGCGTACCGTTATCACACTGTTCCGGCCCGCATTGTCGACACGCGTAATGGCTCAGTCGAGCACATGAGAGATAATTCTAATGAAACGAATGCTTATCAATGCCACGCAGCCGGAAGAGCTGCGTGTCGCGCTGGTCGACGGCCAGAAACTCTTCGATCTCGATATTGAGGTACCGTCCCGAGGTCAGAAAAAGTCCAATATATATAAAGGTAAAATCACCCGCGTCGAGCCCAGTCTCGAGGCGGCCTTTGTAGATTACGGTGCCGACCGGCACGGCTTTTTACCCCTGAAGGAAGTCGCACGCAGTTATTTCCGCGAAGGCGCCGGCAAGGGCGGCGGCCGGGTCACCATCAAGGACGCACTCAGGGAAGGCCAGGAAGTCATCGTCCAGGTCGAAAAGGAAGAACGCGGCAACAAGGGCGCTGCGCTTACCACCTTTATCAGTCTCGCCGGCCGCTACCTGGTCCTGATGCCCAACAACCCGCGTGCGGGCGGCGTGTCACGCCGTATCGAAGGCGAGGACCGTAACCTGGTGCGCGATGCCATGGCGCAACTCGAGATTCCCAGCGACATGGGCTTGATCGTGCGTACCGCCGGTATCGGCCGCGTTGCCGAAGAGCTGCAATGGGACCTGGATTACCTGTTGCACCTGTGGGCCTCGATTGCCGAGGCGGCTGAACGGCGCTCTGCCCCGTTCCTGATTTACCAGGAAAGCAATGTCATCATTCGCGCCCTGCGCGATCACCTGCGCAGTGACGTCGGTGAAATCCTGATCGATGATGCCGAGATCCATGAACGCGCCAACGAGTTCATGACCCAGGTCATGCCGCACAACCTCAAGAAGTTGAAGCGCTACGACGACCCGGTGCCGCTGTTTTCGCGTTACCAGATCGAGAGCCAGATCGAGACCGCCTTCCAGCGTGAGGTCAACCTGCCCTCCGGTGGAGCCATCGTTATCGATCACACCGAGGCACTGCTGTCCATCGACGTCAACTCGGCACGCGCCACCAAGGGCAGCGACATAGAGGAGACAGCGCTGAATACCAACCTGGAAGCGGCGGACGAAGTGGCGCGCCAGCTGCGCCTGCGTGATCTCGGTGGCCTGGTGGTGATCGACTTTATCGATATGCAACCGACCAGGAACCAGCGCGAAGTGGAAAACCGCCTGCGCGACGCCTTGCGTGTCGATCGTGCGCGTGTGCAGATCGGGCGCATTTCCCGCTTCGGGCTGATGGAAATGTCACGCCAGCGCCTGCGGCCGTCGCTGGGGGAATCCAGCCAGATCGTGTGCCCGCGCTGCATGGGCCAGGGTACGGTGCGCGGTGTTGAATCGCTGGCGCTGTCCATTCTGCGTATCCTGGAAGAAGACGCCATGAAGGAAAAAACCGGGCGCGTCATTGCACGGGTGCCGGTCGACGTCGGTACTTACCTGCTGAACGAAAAACGTGACATCCTGTTCAACCTGGAACAGCGCCACAAGATCAGTGTCACCCTGATCCCGACGCCAGGCCTGGAAACACCCCATTACGATATCAAGCGCGTGCGCAGTGACGAACTCAAGGGTGAAGACGGCGCAATCAGTCATACGCTGATCGTCGAGCAACAGGACGAACAGGAAGGTGCGTTGGCCGAACTCGGTGGCGCCAGGACGCCGGAAGCGGAGAAACCCGCCGTACAGGCGATTGCGCCGCAGGCACCCGCGCCCGTAGTGATACGTCAGGAGGCCGCGGTTGTAACCGCGCCACAGGCACCCGGACTTATACGCCGCATGTGGGACAGTCTGTTTGGCAAGGGAACTCCGGTAGAAGTAGAGGAAGAGGAAGTGAAACCGGAGGCACGGCCGAAGCGTACCCGCAGCCAGGGTGGTCGGGGACGCGGTGGCCGACGCCGCAGCGGCCAGGGACAAGCCGGTCGCGCCAGTGAAGGGAATCGTCAGAACAAGCAGCAGCGCAGCAATACCGGTCAGAACCGTCGCCCCAAGGCTGCCAATGCAGCCGAGGGTAAAGACAGCAAGGAAAGTGGCAAGACCGAGGCAAAGAAGGCCGCTGATAGCAAACAGCAAGGTGCACAGCAGCAGGGCGCCGAGGGTAAAACCCAGGGACAACCGCAGGGTCAGGCACGCAGCGGCAACCGGCGCGGGCGCCGCGGTGGTCGCCGGCGTTCCGGCCAGCGCAACAGCGGTGGCGAACAGAAGCAGCAGGCCGGTGCCGAGCCAAAGGGTGGGCAGGATGCCAAACCGTCGGGTTCCGGAAATGCCGGCTCCGGCGAGAACAGCAAACCGGAGACGGCTGCCCAGCGCCCGGCGGAAAGTCAGCCGGCAGCGGCAAAGCAACCCGCTGCGGCCAGCAGCGGCAGCAGTGAAACCCCGAAGCCTGCAGCGCCCAGACCTGCGCCTGCAGCAGCCGAGGCGCCTAAAACAACGCCACCGGCATCATCGCAACCAAGGCCTACCGCGGTGAGTGACGATTAGCCGGGGTTTTTATAGTCGCTGTCTGATAGCTTCCAGCAAACCGCGTGCCCCGGCTTCAACCAGGTCGAGGACCTGTTCAAAGCCCTGCCCGCCCCCGTAATAGGGGTCGGGCACATCCTGCCGGAGCGGGTCATCCGCAAACTCAAGAAACAGCCTGACCTTGTCGCGGTGCTGTTCAGGGCACATCGATAGCAGGTCGTCCAGGTTGCTGCTGTCCATCGCAAGCACATAATCGAAACGCGCGAAGTCCGCTGTTTCAACGCGCCGTGCCCGCTGCCCGCCAAGATCGATGCCACGGCCTGCGGCGGCCTGCATCGCACGCCGGTCCGGCCCCTCGCCGACGTGATAGGCGTGGGTCCCGGCCGAATCGATCATTACATGCTTGCCCAGGTCGGCCTCGTCCACAACGGACTCGAATACGCCCTGGGCAGTGGGCGACCTGCATATATTGCCCATACAGACAAACAATACTTTTATATTACACATAGTTATAAAGTAATTATAATTTAATTTATGAGAATAGCTTGAACCAGAATACCGCAGGGAAAAAGTGAATATCAATACGCTGTGGTAAACAGCAACGCCTACCAGAAGCCGCGGGCGGAATCCTTTAACAGGCTGACGACCTCAGCATGGTCGCGGTTGCCGGCAATATCCAGCGCCTGTTCGCGGCGCTGGTTGCGCAAGGCGGGATTGGCATGGTGCTCCAGCAGCAGTTTTACCGTGGCAGCCGGCGACCCTGTATACACTGGCCCAGCACTACGCCATCAATCTGGAGTCCTTTCTTGAAGGCAGGAACCTGCCACCGCTGAAAGCGGTCCCCGGCCTTGATCGGCGGCGAGGCGCGCTACTTTGGCCTCGTCCGTTCACTGCTCAGCTTTGTTGATTACGACATATCGTATGACTCGCTGAACACACAGGATTTTCCTGGGCACATGGACATTGCCCGATCGCACTACCATCAATGCACCCCTTGATTACCGCTGGCGCAAGCGCTACCGTTTCGAAGTCGAGGGCGGCGATGAATGGTCGACACAGAACCTTTCCAGTGAGACGCAGGATTCATCATCCTGGTTTTTCAGCCTGGGATACCGGGCGGATTTCTGAGCCTTCGCTTACCTCCCGGTGTCTTTGAATCCGTTTCCGGCGAGCGACTGCGACAGTGCGCGTCGCTGGTATTCCCCGCACACCAGCGAGGTCAGCCGTAACCAGTCCGCCAGGTCGACAACCTGTTCGCGTGCTGCAAATATCATCAGGCCCTCGAAGGTATCCCTGCCGTCCCAGTCGGGCCGGATCATGCCCTCGATCAGTTCGAGCTGGCCGGGGCTGACAGCGGTGAACTGCAGGCCGAAACCGTTGGGCGCGACACGCGCGATTTGCGCCCGGAAGCGTAACGGATCCTGCGTTTCAGGACATTCCACGAAAACGTCGAATTCAGCACCCGTGGTGCCGCACGGACTGCCGTTGACAAACAGGCCGCCCGGACTGATGTCGCCGGTCTTCCCGTTGTGATAACTGTTACGTCGGGCGCAATAAAGCTGAACCGAAACCGAAACCCGGGTGCGGGGATGCGTGCGTGTGTCCATCGTCAGTCCTGTGCCGGCGCCGTCCCCTCCTCCGGTCACCGCAGCCCCCAACCATAAGGATTGTTTTTTATAGTCCGGAGGTTAAAGGGCGTGCCGGGGTTCGTCAACCGGACGGAGCCTGTATGGCAGGCTTGAAACCGCTTGTTTGACCTGGGTCAAGCGGGTTACGTTGACGCTCGTCAGACTGCGGCGTAGCCTCGTTCGGGCGCAACGTAACACGCAACAATAAATCCGCGCCATTACATAAACGGTAGACATATGTCGGGAACTCACTTCAGCGTCGAGATCAGGCCGCGACTGCCGGAACGGCTGGCGCGCTTGCAGGATCTGGCCAACGACCTGTATTACAGCTGGAACCGCGGCGTGCGGCGTCTGTTCAGGCACCTCGATGAACAAACCTGGTCGGAGTGCCGCAATAACCCGAAAGTTTTTCTGCGTCGCGTGGCGCAGAAAAAGCTCGAGTTGGCAGCCCGGGATCCTATTTTTCTCGGCGATTTTCGCAGTATTCTTTCCGAGTACGACACCTATATCCAGGAACGGCC
>JBHHXO010000193.1:0-6263 GCA_046757125.1 Thiogranum sp. | reverse complement strand
GCCTATTGAGGAACTACTCTAACATCCTAATTTATTTTATTGAAGGAGTACTAGTCCGCAGCGAAGCTGTCGACTATCGCCTGTTTCAGGTCGTTCAGCCGCCCGTGAAAGAAATGGCCGGCGCCTTCGAGCAGCACCAGCTGTGGCTGGACGTCCAGCCCGGCCAGCCACGCGTTGACCTGCGCAACGGGCACAATGTCGTCGGTATCGCCCTGAATCAGCAGCCAGGAAATGCCGGCCAGATTCAGGCGGCCCTCTGGAAAATAGTTGACCGCGGGCGCCACGGTAACCAGCCGTTGCGGGTGAAGTTGTTGTGCGGCCTGCAAGGCGATAAACCCGCCAAAGGAAAAGCCGGCCAGCCAGAGCGGCAAACCCGGCCACTGCGACTGCGCCCGGGCAACCACGGCAAGCAGGTCCTGCAGTTCGCCCCGCCCCGCGTCGTATTCCCCGGCGCTGTCTCCGACGCCACGAAAGTTGAAACGGACACTGACCGCGCCCAGGCCGGTAAAGGTTCTGGCGAGCTGGTGAACAATCTTGTTGTTGAGGCTGCCGCCGTGCAACGGGTGGGGGTGACAGATTACCGCAAGCGCCGCGGGTGTCCCGGCAGGCATTTCCGTGAGTATCTGCAGCGCACCGGCAGGCCCCTCGATGGATCGTGTGTTCAACTGTCTCCGGGCGATTCTTCACCGGAACCACGCCGGCGCCGGCGCTCGTTTCCCGGTGAGTGCAGGGTCAAATCGAGCCGGTACCAGCCTTCCATGCTGACCGTCTGACGCCGGCCATTGATGTTTTCCAGCACCACCCTGCTCTGCTGCAAACCCTCGTGCAGCACCATGCGCACCTGCTGCAACTGACCGATTACACTGGTATACCAGTATCCGGGAATAGGCTGGTGCACCAGCATTCTTGTTTTCTTGCGTTCTTTGTCGAGTAAATTCACAGGACAACCATACCTCCGCACAGCAGTTTTTTTATCCGCATTTGGATTCCCCGCAATTCAGGCATGTCATACAACCGTCCATCTGGACGGCCGCCCTGGTATTGCATTTCTTGCACAGCTGGGCACCTTCCGGAAAATCATCGGCTTCGGCGCTTTTCCTGCCTTCTATCGCGCTCTCGTACTGGGCGCGCTTTTCGGCTACGAGTTTTTTCTGGTGCTCGTCGAGACCGTCGTCCTTCAACATGCCAATCATGCGCAGGTGACATTCTATCGCATCACCGATCTCGGCTACCAGCGACGGCATGTAACGGCCACCCTTTTTAAAGTAGCCACCGCGCGGATCGAACACGGAACGCAACTCTTCCACCAGGAAAGTCACGTCGCCACCCTTGCGGAACACCGCGGAAACAATCCGCGTCAGCGCCACGATCCACTGGAAGTGGTCCATATTCTTTGAATTGATAAAGATTTCGAACGGGCGCCGCAGCTCGTGCCGGGTGCCCGGATTGAGCACTACGTCATTGATCGTAATATACAACGCGTGCTCGGATAACGGGGTTTTGACCTTGTAGGTAGAACCCAGCAACATCTCCGGCCGCTGCAACTTTTCGTGCAGCTGGACAATATTGTCCTCCTCCTTGAGTTCGGTCGCCACACAACCACCGTCTGTTTCCGGCTCTTCGTCCTTCAGTACTTCGTATCCCACTATTTTCTGTTCAATTTTCTTTGTCATGTCAATCTCCTCTGACCGCTGGCGCGAGCTGTTCAGAACTTGCCGTAATACCCTTCTTTCAGGGCGTCGTACAAGTTGGCGGCACTGTGTGTTTCTCCGTCGTACTCGATTTCCTCGTTCCCCTTCAGCTGGATAACGCTGCCATCCTCGAGCGTGAACTGGTAGACGGTTTTTTCCAGATCCTTGTCCTTTACCAGCACACCCTGGAACGCCTCGGGGTTGAAGCGGAAGGTGGTGCACCCCTTGAGACCCTGCCGGTAGGCATACAGGTAGATATCCTTGAAATCCTCAAACGGGTAATCCGTCGGCACGTTGGCCGTTTTGGAAATCGAGGAATCCACCCACTTCTGCGCAGCGGCCTGGATATCGACGTGTTCCACGGGGGTGATATCGTCGGCCGACACGAAATAGTCCGGCAGGCTGTTTTCCTCGCCCTCGCCGTACGGCGACACCTCGGGGTTCACCAGGGTGCGGTAAGCCAGCATTTCAAACGAAAACACATCGACCTTTTCCTTGGTCTTGCGCCCTTCACGAATCACGTTGCGCGAATAATGGTGGGCAAAACTGGGTTCTATACCGTTACTGGCATTGTTCGCCAGTGACAGTGAAATCGTACCGGTCGGTGCAATCGAGGAATGGTGCGTAAAACGCGCGCCGGTCTCCTCCAGTTGCGCGGCCAGCTCCGGCGCGAGCTCCGCCAACTGCCGCATGTAACGACTATAGCGGGTGTGCAACACCTTGCCCTTGACACTGTCGCCCGGCCGGTAACCGTCGCGTTTCATCTCCGGCCGTTTACGCAACATCTCCGCGGTGACTTCGAAATCCTGCTCGAGGATCGGCGCCGGCCCCTTTTCCTTCGCCAGGTCCAGTGCAACCTGCCACCCGGTCAACGCCAGTTCACGACTGATCTTTTCCGTGAACCGCACCGAGTCTTCCGCGCCATAGCGCATGCGCAACATGGTGACAGTCGACCCCAGGCCCAGGAAACCCATGCCGTGCCGGCGCTTGCTCATGATCTCGTTGCGCTGTTTTTCCAGCGGCAGACCGTTGATCTCCACCACGTTGTCCAGCATGCGGGTAAAGATCGCCACCACCTTGCGGAACTCGTCCCAGTCGAAACCGGCCTTGTCGGTAAACGGATTCTTAACGAACTTGGTCAGGTTGACCGAGCCCAGCAGACAGGAACCGTAGGGGGGCAAGGGCTGTTCGCCACAATTGTGCGCATGCAGGCCATTGGCATCGAATGTATTAATGCCGGGCACCTGTACGTCAAACACATCTTCCATCCCGTCAGCTTCGACACTTATAACACGTGCGACAAAGCGCTCACGGTTCAGCTTACGCTGATAATTTGACAGCAGTTGCTGCAATCGGGCGGCTTTGTCGGTGTCGGCAAAATTCACCAGCGACTGAAAATGCAACAGATTCTCGCCACTGATCACCAGTTCATGCTGGGCCTTGACAGCATAATGACCGTAACCGCCCTTGCCGTCCGGCAATTCGGCGATACCGGCAGAGCGGCGCTCACGATACAGCGTCGATACAATCCCGAGTCGCAATAACATGCGCTGGACGGCCTCGAGCATATCCACATCGGACTGCGCCAGGCGCACACTGACGCCTTTGGCCTGACTGCCCTGTACGGAACCATCCGCATCAAACAGACCGCGCAGAAAACCGCGGCAGCAGGCGCTTGAAGCCTGTTCCAGTTTCGGCGTCACGGTCTTGCGACCAGGCCGCATGCCGACATCTTCAGCCAGTGTTTTGAGTGCTGCCAGCGACAGGCGGGATTCATTACGACCCTGTACCTCGCTCCAGCCTTTGAAATCAGACCGGCGCGGCAGCGTACGGGCAGCCTGCAATGCAGACTCCATGACCCCCTGAATACCGGCTGACAAAATTGCGTCTGTTCCGTTGACGACAGCAGCAGGCTGCCATACGGACAAAACGGCCTTGTCGGATTTGAGTGTACCGTCACCGACCAGCAGACCCAGCAGATAGCCCTGCTCGTGCGTATAATCGCCGGCCCATTCAGCCTGCTCGCGGTGATCATTCAGCAACACACGATCACCGGCGCGTAATTTACCGGCTTCACACCATTCGGACTCGGTATTGTAGCGGGTGAAGCGACTGATACGACGCACGCGGTGATCGGCCGTCAGCCGCAGACTGTAACCTTCCGCTGTTTGCAAGCGAAATACCGCTTTTCTCGCCGTCCTGAAGAAACCTTCCGCAGCGCTGGGATGCGGCTTGCCGTCAATCAACGCCGTAAACGGCTTCCCCAGTAAATCGGATACCTGGCGCGGGCCGCATTGCGTCTGCACCCAGACATCAGCAGTAACACAGGGATTGGTCGCGCGTATATCTTCGGCAAACCAGTTGTTGTTCATCTCGTTGACCTTGTCGATGAGGATGAACCCCGGTTCGGCAAAATCGTAGGTGGACGTCATGATCATGTCCCACAGGTGGCGGGCCTTGATGGTTTTGTAAACCTTGCAGGCCACCAGGCCGGCTTCATTGACGAGGTAACCCTTCTTGTTGGGCCAGTCGCGCCAGATCACCTGGCTGGTGTCATACAAATCCAGCGCCTCTTCCTCGACCTCCTGCTCGTTGAGCGGAAATGCGAGTTTCCATTCCCCGTCACGCTGCACGGCATCCATGAACTCCCGGGTAATCAGCAGGGACAGGTTGAACTGGCGCAGGCGGCCGTCCTCGCGCTTGGCACGGATGAAGTCCATCACGTCCGGGTGACCGACATCGAAGGTGGCCATCTGCGCACCGCGCCGGCCGCCGGCGGACGACACCGTGAAACACATCTTGTCGTAGATATCCATGAACGACAGCGGACCCGAAGTATAGGCGCCGGCACCCGACACATAGGCGCCACGGGGGCGCAGGGTGGAGAATTCGTAGCCGATGCCGCAACCGGCCTTCAGCGTCAGCCCGGCTTCGTGCACGCGTTCCAGGATGTTGTCCATCGAATCCTGGATGGTGCCGGACACCGTGCAGTTGATGGTCGATGTGGCGGGCTTGTGGTCAAGGGCGCCGGCGTTGGAGGTGATGCGGCCGGCAGGAATGGCGCCGTGCCGCAATGCCCACAGAAACTGCTCGTTCCAGTGCGCCTGTTTCTCCGGCGTGTCCTCCACCTCGGCCAGTGCTCGCGCCACGCGCTGATAGGTATCATCGATCGTTTCGTCGACCGCGCTACCATCCTTGCGCTTTAACCGGTATTTCGTATCCCAGATATCCAGCGATGCGTCCTGCAGGGGGATATCCGAGACTCCGGTCGAAACAGACTTCAGCTGAACTGATTTCATTGCGGCTCCTGACTCCTTTAGTAATAGCGTAGTTTTGCGGTTTTTACCGGCTTGACGGGGCAAGCCCGATATATTGATTTTATTTCTGACCTAACCACAAGATGTTGTGTGAACGGGTGGTAAGATTATGCCTCGTTCGGGCACCTGTCAAGCCGTAGTCCGGCCCCAGGGAATACTTGTATTATAGTTTATTAACAGATGGTTATAGCGTTAGCGCGTAATAAATAGCCAAATTTTTCCGGCCCATTCCCGGCAATTTTCAAGAAACAGAAAAACACTATATATTGTGGTACTGATATACGGGGAATTCACCCGATTTGCACCAAAAGCGCCATGCGCCCTGGGTAAATGCGCTATAAATAGCCCATATCCCAGTCTCACGATTCATATATAGACCGATTTATACTTGACACACCTGGTTTCCGAGGCTATTTCGATCTATAGAAAGATCATTTGATTACCTTATGGTCTATATATAGATCAATACGAAGCGTATGCCAAAGTCTGTTACACGCACCTATTCCCGTTATAGTCGCGAGGCAGTCACCCTCCTTGCAGGGTTGATACGCAGCGCCCGAAAGGAACGCAAACTTACCGCACAGGAAGTCGCCGAACGCGCGGGTATTTCCAGAGGCATGCTGCAACGCATTGAGAAAGGCAATCTCAAATGCGAGGTCGGCGCTATGTTTGAGGTTGCCGGCATTGTGGGCGTGAAGCTGTTCGATGCCGATGAAACCACACTGACCAAACATATCCGCCAGACAGAGGAAAAGCTGGCGTTACTGCCTAAATCAGTACGCAAAACCCAAGCGGCAAGGTTATCTTCCCGCCTGGCGCTTAGCTTCAATGAGGCCGCAGCGTAATGCTGCGGAAAACACCAGGCACTAATCTGGATCGCCGCGAGAATTAATTGCTTCAATGAGGCCGCAGCGTAATGCTGCGGAAAACTTTTTGGTATTGGCTTCCCGGTTTGCCAGTAATTGGCTTCAATGAGGCCGCAGCGTAATGCTGCGGAAAACCCCCCACACAGGAGCAACCATTATGTGCAACCAATGGCGACCGCTGGTAAACAGCCGACGGCCGTACAGATGCGCCCACACAGGAGCAACCATTATGTGCAACCAATGGCTTCAATGAGGCCGCAGCGTAATGCTGCGGAAAACGCGCACGTTCAACGTCGAGCGGGCGCATATCAATGAGCTTCAATGAGGCCGCAGCGTAATGCTGCGGAAAACCTTGATACTGTTGCAAATGATGGCATTGAGGCAGCATA
>JBHHXO010000192.1:0-6286 GCA_046757125.1 Thiogranum sp. | reverse complement strand
ATCATACTATATACCTGCACTGTAAAGGTGGGCATTAGTTCGGCCTGTCACCCATGCGCCGGCGCTGCTTCTGCCCGAACGCCTTGCGCTCTTCACGCGACATCCCCTTCCACTTGTTGCGCAGCGCCTGTCGTTTTTCCTGCGGCAACTGCCGGAACCATTCACGGCGCTTGCGCAGCCGTTCCTGCTGTTCGGGCGGCAATTGCCTGAAATGCTGCTGGCGCTTGCGCAGTTTCTCACGCTGCTCCGGGGGCAGGGACTGCCAGCGCTTGAATCGCTGCCTGGTTCTTTGCCGCTGTTCGGGCGTCATCTGCGACCAGCGCTCCGCACCCTTGCGCAACTTCTTCTGGCGCTCGGCCGGCATCTGCTCCCAACGATCCTGAAACCGCTTCAACAGTTTCTGTTCCCGAGCGGAGAGGGTTTCCCAGTTCACGGCATCGTCAGCCAGCGATAGCGCCGGCGAACCGGCCAGTGCAAGCATCACAACAATCAACAGTCGTATGAATTTACTCATCAGTCGTCTCTGTCTTCGGGTCGAGTATCTGCCATTGCTGGCTTGCATAATCCAGCAGATCCCATGTCCCGCCCCGCTCGTCTTCACTGTCCGCCAGGAACGCCAGAAACTCTTCGGACAGCGGCTCCTCATCGCTTTCCTCCGCCATAGTCACCGGAGACACGACTATCAGCCCCACACCGAGCAACCTAACTGCTGGATTGAGTCGCTTCGAGCCAGGCATAGAAATCCAGTTCTTCGAGCAGTTCGAGGTTTTCCATCTGTGACAACAGCTCCTCATCACCCGGCAGACCGTTGCTGCCGCCGGGCATTTGATTCCACACCAGCACCGCCACCAGCGCGGCTGCGGCCACCGCCATACCCGTCGCCGGCAGCCAGCCGATGCCCGGGCGTACCGGCCTGGCCAGTGCGGCCCTGCGCATTGCCTGCAGGCGCGCCACTGTACGTTCGTCCAGCGCATCGGCATGGCTGTCGAGCACCCGCCGAACCTTGCCGGTAAAATCGTTTTCCCTGTCCTCACTCATGGCCAGTGCTCCTCCAGCATCTCGCGCAACCGGTGTACAGCCCGTGAATAATGGGTTTTCACACTACCCTCGCTACAGCCCATGGCAAATGCTGTCGCGGCAGTATCCAGCCCCTCCCAGGCACGCAACAGAAACGCCTGCTGCTGCCGACCCGGCAGCCGCCGCAGCGCCTCCTGCAGGCGACCGATGGCGTCTTCCTGTAACAAGCTGTCGACCGTATCCGGCTGGCGGGTGTCGGGCAGGTTCTGAATCGGGTCGGACTGCTCCCCTGCTTCCCCGGATACGGCACCAAACCCCAGCCATGAGCGGAAGCGGTCACGCACCCTGTTACGCCGGTAGCGGTCACGAATACGGTTTTGCAGTATTCGATAGAACAGCGGCGCCCACTCCTGCTCATCCCGGTGCAGGTAGGATTTCACCAGGCCCAGCATGGCATCCTGCACCAGGTCGAGCGCGTCTTCACGATCGCCTGTCGCCAGCTCGGCCATCCGGAACGCACGCCGCTCAATACCGGCGAGAAAGCGATTAAGAGCTTGCGTGCGTTCCAGAATCTGCTCCTTTGTTCATTACCGCATCTGTATTTCATTGCGCGTATTCTAGATCCTCAAGCGTGCTTTTGCATGGCGCCCGATGCGGTTACCGGCGCGATCCATGCGGTGATTCACCCGGTCGCCCTTGCGATCGAGGCGGTGGTTGATACGATCACCCTTGCGATCCAGCTGGCGGTCGATACGGTCTCCCTTGCGGTCCAGGCGGGCGGACAGGCCGTCCTTGCCGTGCGCCGCGGCACGATCGGACGCCCGGTCAAGCCGCCTGTCTATGCGGTCACCCTTGCGATCCAGGCGACGCTCGATACGATCACCCCGGTGGTCCAGGTAATCATCGATATGCTCCCCGTTACCACGACTGCCTGCCGCGGCCAGCGAACTGCCCAGTAACAGTGTTGACGCCACCAGGGATGAAACCAGTGCTCGTGTAATCATGGGTATTCCTCTCGTTGTGCTGTGAATAAAATTGTTGCTCACTACTCTCAACGCGCTCGTTGCGCTGCGGTTGACCTGGAAACCGGTTAATATGGCTTGCTGACATTCACTGCCCCATAACGGATTTTAACTAATTGATTAATAAGCACAGTTTTTGTTTCCCGGTCATTGCTCGCGGGATGCGGCCATGACCGGGCAGCGCAGGACTCCCTGGATATCTGCGGTTTTGCAATGCCTGCCAATGCGCTGATTCTCGAGATCGCCGTACCCTCGCCGCTGTATCGCAGTTTCGACTACCGCGCAGCCGGGGCCGGTACCGACAACCCGCCGCTGCCGGGTACACGCATACTGGTACCGTTCGGGCGGCGCAAGGTGGTCGGCATCCTGCTGGCGACCAAACAGGGCTCGGAACTTCCCGCGGATAAACTGAAAGACATCCTGGAGATTCTGGATACCGCACCGGTACTGGATCCCGGCCTGATGCAGTTGCTCATCTGGGCCGCACGCTACTATCACCATCCGGTCGGTGAAACACTGAGCACAGCGTTACCGGCGCTGCTGCGCAAGCCGGCGCCCCTCCCGGATACGCACAGGCTGGTCTGGATGCTGACCGAGGCCGGCCGCCGGCAGTCGCCGGAGAAGCTGGCGCGCGCCCCGCACCAGGCCACGGTGCTGAGAACACTCACACAACACCCGCAGGGCCTGGAAAGGGAAGCGCTCGACGTACCGCTCGCGGTACTGAGCAGGCTGCAGGGCAAAGGCTGGATCCGGCTGACCGAACCGGCACCGGCGCCGCCGCATAACGTCGTCAACGCAACGGCTGAACAACACGCGCTGACCGCACAGCAACAGGCCGCGGCGGACGCGGTACAGGCCGGCTTTGGCAGCTTCCAGGCGTTCCTGCTGGAAGGCGTGACCGGCAGTGGCAAAACCGAGGTATACCTGCGCCTGATCGAACACCTGTTGCCACAGCACAAACAGGTGCTGGTGCTGGTACCGGAAATCGGCCTGACACCACAACTCGTTGCGCGTTTCAGACAGCGCTTTGCGGTGGAAATCGCCGTGCTGCATTCCGGCCTCAACGACAGCCAGCGCCTGCACGCCTGGCGGCAGGCCGCTGCCGGCAGCGCCGGCCTGATCCTGGGCACCCGCTCGGCGGTTTTCACACCGCTCAAGAATCCCGGTCTGATTATTGTCGACGAAGAGCACGACGCGTCGCTCAAGCAACAGGACGGCTTGCGTTATTCGGCCCGCGACCTGGCGGTATGGCGCGCCCGGCAACTGGATATCCCGGTAGTACTGGGCTCGGCGACACCGTCACTGGAAAGTCTCTACAACGTGCAGCAGGGGCGCTACCGGCTGCTGGATCTCCCGCAACGCGCCGGGAAAGCGCTGGCACCCGCCATGCGCCTGCTGGACCTGCGCGGCCAGAATATGCGCGATCTGCTCAGCACGACGTTGCTGGAGGCAATGGACGCACACCTGGAAAAGGGCGGACAAATCCTGCTGTTCCTGAACCGGCGCGGCTTCGCGCCGGTGCTGCTGTGCCACGCCTGTGGCTGGGTCGCTGAATGCCGGCGCTGCGATGCGCGCATGACACTGCACCAGCGCAGCGGCGAACTGCGCTGCCACCACTGCGGCAGCCAGCGCCGCATCGATGCATTCTGCCCGGCCTGTGGCAGCAGCGAACTGCTGGGGATCGGGGAAGGCACGGAACGGATCGAACAGGCTTTGCAGGAGCGTTTTCCCGGTATACCGGTACTGCGCATCGACCGCGATACCACGCGCCGCAAAGGCGAACTGGAGGCCGCGCTGGAGGCCGCCGGGACCGGCGCGGCACGCATTCTGCTGGGAACACAGATGCTGGCCAAGGGCCACCATTTCCCCGGGGTTACACTGGCCGCCATACTGGATGCCGACCAGGGCCTGTTCAGTACGGATTTCCGCGCCGGGGAACGCATGGCGCAAATGATCATCCAGGTAGCCGGTCGCTCCGGGCGGGCGGAAAAACCCGGCGAAGTCATGATCCAGACACACCACCCCGATCACCCGCTGTTACGTCAGCTGGTGGAATCGGGATATCCCGCATTTGCGCGCGCAGCACTCGCCGAACGACGGGAGGCGCTGCTGCCACCCTGTGCCAGCATGGCGCTGCTGCGCGCCGAAGCGACCGACGCCGCTCAGCCCAGAGCCTTCCTGGAAGCCGCCCGGGAACTGGCCGAACCCTGCCTGAGCGAATCACTGGAGCTGTGGGGTCCGGTCGCCGCCCCCATGGAGCGCCGCGCGGGCCGTTACCGCGCCCAGCTGCTGGTCCAGGCCCGTGATCGCGCCGAGCTGCAACAGCTGCTGCAACAGTGGATACCCGGATTCGAGGGAATCAGGCAGGCACGCCGGGTACGCTGGTCGATCGATGTCGATCCGGTGGATATGTTCTGACAGGCTAGAAGCGGTAGTTCAGGCCCAGATTCCAGTAGTTCACATCGGAATCCATCCGCGTGCCGTCCGCCTGCAAGGCCCAGTTCGGGTTGATATTCCAGCCCAGTGCGCCCCCCCAGGAAACGCTGCTGTCCGACTCGCTGGCGGAAACTCCGGCAAATTTCACCGATACGTCCGACCACGCGGCACCGTAGCGAACCTTGATATAGACGGTATCTCCAACGCGGGCAGCCAGGTAGGCGGCCCGGGTATCGATGTCCCAATCACCTTTCTGCCCGGCAAATTTCACGTCACCGTCGGAAATCGTGGTGGTGAACTCCCCTTCCACCGAGACATAGAACTGTTCCTTGCTGAAAAACTCGTAGCCCAGCAGAAGACCCGCGTTGGTTGCGTCATCGAATCCACCCACGTCCGCGTCCATAATCCCGACCGTTGGTCCCGCATAGATACCACCCGCTGCGTGGCCAAGCGTTGCCCCACCCATGATGAGCAACATAAAAGCTGTTCGCTGGATCACTGTTTCATCTCTCCTTTATGGTTGTATACGTCTCGCCAGCCCGGATAATAGGCGCATTTCCAGCTGACCCAAAACCCATGAAGCACCTCCTGTCGCAGTTACTGTCCGAGTCCGTTCAAACCCTGAAATCGCGAGGGGACCTGCCCGAAGACCTGTCCATCGAGATCGGCCTCGAACGCACCCGCGACCGCCAGCACGGCGATTTTGCCAGCAACCTGGCCATGGTGCTGTGCAAACCGGCGCGCACCAGGCCGCGTGACCTGGCCGAAAAACTGGTCGCGGCACTGCCCGGCTCCGGGCTGGTCACCCGGGTCGATATCGCCGGCCCCGGTTTTATCAACTTCTTTCTCAGCCCGACTGCATATCACGCCACCATAGCACAGGTGCTGGAACAGGGAGACCGCTACGGCCGCAGCAACCTCGGCCAGGGCAAATCGGTACAGGTCGAATTCGTTTCCGCCAACCCGACCGGCCCGCTGCACGTCGGGCACGGCCGCGGGGCAGCCTATGGCGCGACAGTCGCCGACCTGCTGGCAGCAACCGGCTACCAGGTACACCGGGAATATTACGTCAACGATGCCGGGCGCCAGATGGATATCCTCGCCACCAGCGTCTACCTGCGTTACCTCGATCTGTGCGGTGAAGAGCTGCTTTTCCCGGCCAACGGTTACAAGGGCGATTACGTCTGGGACATTGCCGCCAGCCTGCACCGCAAACACGGCGCGGCACTGCGCCATAGCGTGGCGGAGGTTTTCACCGATATTCCCGCAGACGAAGCGGACGGCGGTGACAAGGAACTGCATATCGACGCGCTGATCCGGCGCTGCAAGGAACTGCTGGGTACTGAATATTACCGCGAGACCTTCGACCTGGGACTGGACTCCATCCTGGAAAACATCCGCCGCGACCTGGAAGAATTCGGCGTGCACTACGATGACTGGTTTTCCGAACGCTCGTTGACGGAAAGCGGCCTGGTCGAACGCGCCGTGCAGCGCCTCGTGGAAGCCGGCCACACCTACGAGAAAAACGGCGCGACCTGGTTCCGCTCCACGGACTTCGGCGACAAAAAAGACCGCGTCGTGGTCAGGGATAACGGGCAGAGCACCTACTTCGCTTCTGATATCGCCTACCACATGAACAAGCTGGAGCGCGGCTATGACCGGGTGATCGATGTCTGGGGCGCCGACCATCACGGCTATGTCCCGCGTGTAAAAGCGGCGTTGACCGCGCTCGGGGACGACGCGGATAAACTGGATGTCCTGCTGGTGCAGTTTGCAGTACTGTACCGTGGCGGGGAAAAGGTGCAGATGTC
>JBHHXO010000191.1:0-6297 GCA_046757125.1 Thiogranum sp. | reverse complement strand
GTGGTTTCATACCCTGGTATTACTGGTTCACCAGGGTGTGGATCCCGCCAGGGTGTTGGAAGAACTGGAGCGCCGCTTCGGCCTGTCAGGGCTGGAAGAAAAAGCAGCGCGCAAGGGTTCCTGAGAATTCAGAAGGGGGCAGGCCCGATGCCTGTTCCCGTTACAGGAGAGTTTTATGGGTATCAGTATCTGGCAGCTGTTGATCATTCTTGCCATTGTCCTGGTGTTGTTCGGCGCCAAACGCCTGCGTAACGTGGGCGGTGACCTGGGCGGCGCGATCAAGGGTTTCCGGCAGGCCATGAAGGAAGAGGACGGTGCCAAAGACGATGACGGCAAGCTCGAGGACCAGGGCAGCGGCAAAATCATCGAAGGTGAAGTTACCTCCAAGAAACAGGACAAGGTCTGAGCCTGCAAGGTGATCGGCGATGTTCGACATCGGCTTCTGGGAACTGGCGATTATTGGTGTAGTGGCGCTGTTGGTGATAGGGCCGGAACGCCTGCCGCGCGTGGCGCGTACTACCGGCCTGTGGCTGGGGCGTGCGCGTCGTTTCGTTTCCAGCGTCAAGGCTGACATCGATCGGGAGATTGCCGCCGACGAACTGAAGAAGGCGCTGGCGAAACAGGCGGAATCGCCGGCCCTGCATGACATCATCGAAGACACCAAAAAGACCATCCAGGATGCCGGTGAAGCGCTTGCCGAGCCGGTGCCGACGCCTGCAGAAGAAGAACACAAAGCCGTGACGCAAAAACCGAATGACGCAAGCGGATAACAATCAGCCGCCCGAGGACGGCGACGAACAGCCCTTTATCTCACATCTGATCGAACTGCGCGACCGCCTGCTACGCATCGTACTGGTCGTTATCGTTATTTTTCTCGGGCTGGTGCCGTTTGCCAACTGGTTGTTCACGCAACTCGCCGGGCCCCTGATGGCACACTTGCCGGAAGGCAGTTCCATGGTGGCAATCGACGTTGCCTCACCTTTCTTTACCCCCTTCAAGCTGGCATTGGTATTGTCGATTTTTATCGCCATGCCGGTGATTCTCTACCAGGTCTGGGGCTTTATTGCCCCCGGTCTGTATCAGCACGAGCGCAAGCGCACCCTGCCGTTGCTGGTATCGAGCACGGCCCTGTTCTATCTCGGCGCCGCCTTCGCCTATTTCGCGGTGTTTCCGCTGGTGTTCGGTTTTTTGACCAGCACCGCGCCGGAAGGTGTCGAGGTAATGACCGATATCAGCCGTTATCTCGATTTCGTGCTGACACTCTTTTTTGCTTTTGGCGTTGCGTTCGAAATACCGGTCGCTGTTGTGTTGCTGGTGTGGACCGGCGCCGTGCAGCCGGAGACGCTGCGCGAGAAACGCCCCTACGTGATCGTCGGTGTGTTCGTGATCGGCATGCTGCTGACGCCGCCTGACATCATTTCCCAGACCATGCTGGCGGTGCCCATGTGGTTGCTGTTCGAGGTCGGTGTGTTCATGGGTGAACGGTTTGCGCCCGGACGCGACGAGGAAGACAGTAACGACTCCGGTCACGGGGAGTACGAACCACCCAGTGACGAGGAGATGGAAGCGGAACTGGACCGCATCGAGGCGGAAGAGGACGGTCACAAGCCGGTCTGATGAGTATGATCCCCATCCTTTGCAGGGGATTCATTGTCAGCCTGGTGCGCGCACGAGACGGGAACCGGTCCATGGCCCGGGCCACGCTGGAGGATTACGCCCTGGTGGCGCAGGGGCTGTGGGACTGGAGTCGACGGCAACCGGCGCGCAAGGATTATCAGGAACTGGTCGGCCGGTTGTTGCGCGCGGCCTGGCAACGCTACTTTGAAAACAATCGCTGGGTGCAGTCCGATACGCCGCTGATTCCCACGCTGGGTGGGCGTGTCGCGCTGGATGACAGCCCGCTGCCATCGGCAACTGCCGTCATTACGCGCCTGAGCCGGTTGCATGCAGACGTGCAGAAAGATGCGGATATTCAGCAGCAGGTAAAGGCACACCTGAACGAGGTCAGCACCACCCTGGGGGATTCAGTATTCTGGTACGCCGGTTATCTGGACTTGCTGGCGCCTGCTCAAGCGCCGGAATAGCGCATGCGGGTACCGTGTGTGAGTGACAGCGTGAGTTCTTCTGCTGTGAGAGCGGCCGGGAAATACGCGCCGGAGATTTTTGCCGCGTTGATGCTGGCGCCTTCCAGGTTGGCTTCTGTCAGGTCGACCCCGCGCAGGTCTGTTTGCCGGAAGTAACAGTCGCGCAGGTCCAGCCCCCTTGCGTCCAGCTTGCGCAGGTCCAGGGTACGAAAATCGCAACCACGCAGGTCGCACTCCTCGCCGTTTGCGCGCCGTGTGTTGAAATCTTCCACGGCACCCTCGCGCAGCAGGCGGTACATGGGGTCATCTGTTATCTGCGGACTCTGGTTGCTCATAGAATGCTCCTGATGCACATCGGTTATATGCTGCGCTATTAAAGCATTCAGCGGCGCCGGTGCCAAACAAAAGATCACGAGAGCATGGTGCGTGAGGGCACCTGTTAAAGTACGGCTATGTTTCAGGTTGTACGTCAGCAGGGCGCGGTACAGGATATGCCATGACCAGCTCAGAACCTGCCCTGTGCGTAATCCTCGAAAGCCTGCTTGATCTCGGCCCGGGTATTCATCACAAAGGGGCCGCCACGCGCGACCGCTTCTCCCAGTGGACTGCCGGCAATCAGCAGGAAACGGGCATCGTTGTCATCGGCTTTTAAGCTGACAACATCGCCGTCGCTGAGTATGCCAAGCTCATCCCGCACCAGTTGAACCTCCTGCCCGTTCCTGTGCGTCGTGTTCACCGGACCCTCAATGACATAGATAAAGGCGTTGTGCGATGCCGGTAACGTTTCGACAAACTCCCGGCCGGCCGGTACCCGGACATCCAGGTACCGTGGTTCAGTCAAGGGCTGAGTCACGGGACCCGCCGTGCCACGTGACGTCGTGCCGGTAATCACCCGAATTTCGACACCGCCTTCCCGTGATTCCAGCGGGATATGTCCGGCCGGGTATTCCTGGTAGCTCGCTGTATCCATCTTGTGCCCGGCGGGAAGATTGACCCACAACTGGAATCCTTCCAGCAGGCCGTTTTCCTGTTCCGGTATTTCCGAATGCACGATGCCCTTGCCGGCGGTCATCCACTGGATGCCACCCGATTTGATGACACCTTCGTGGCCCGCGCTGTCCTTGTGACGCATGCGCCCGGCAAGCAGGTAGGTGACGGTTTCAAAGCCACGGTGCGGGTGTGCCGGGAAACCGGCGATATAGTCTTCCGGCCTGTCAGAGCGAAAAACATCCAGCAACAGAAAGGGATCCAGCATAGGCAATGCCGGCTGGCCGATGACCCGCGTGAGTTCAACGCCGGCCCCGTCGGTGGCGGGCATGCCGTTGATGACGCGGGAAATACTACGCCGGGTACTTTTTGGTTGTTTGCCCATCATGTCTGTGGCCTCACGTATTGGGGGTGTGTCGTGCATCGATTTGCGATGTGTGAAAAGCCTGGTTGTTCTTTATCATGCAATAAATATGGATATAAGGAACTTACTGTTCTATATTAAGCAATAATATGGATAAGTTTGCCGACCTGGAGGCGTTTACCGCCGTGGTGGAATCCGGGACTTTCAGTGCCGCCGGCGAACGGCTGGGTGTCGCCAAGTCGGTGGTGAGTCGACGCGTCAGCCGGCTGGAAAGCCGCCTCGGCAGCCGGCTGCTGCACCGCACCACGCGGCGCCTGGCGTTGACCGACGCAGGCAAGAATTTCTATCAGCGCGCAATACAGGTTCTTGCCGACCTCGATGACGCGGAACAAAGCGTGACTGAAGAGACCGCCGAGCTGCGGGGTTCAATCAAGCTCGCCGCGCCGCTGTCGTTCGGTCTTTTGCACCTGGCGAATGCCATCGCGGATTTTCTCTGCGAGCATCCCGCCATTGAGCTGAACATGGATCTGAACGACCGCAATGTCAGCCTGGTCGAGGAGGGTTTCGATATGGCGGTCAGGATCGGGGAGCTGAAGGATTCCACGCTGGTCGCGCGGCGGCTGGGCGCCGTACACCATGTCACCTGCGCCAGCTCGAAGTACCTGCAACAGTTCGGGGAGCCGGTTCACCCGGATGAACTGGATCGGCATGTCGGTCTGCAGTACAGCAATATTACCTACAGGCAGCAGTGGTGCTATGCAACGCCGGAGGGCAAAACTGTTTTCGCCCGGCCCCAGATCCGCATAAGAAGTAATAACGGTGAATCGCTGGCCGCGGCAGCTGTTGCGGGTCTGGGTATCACGACGGGGCCCACCTTTATTCTTGGGCAATACATAAAAGAAAAGCGCCTTGTTACCGTGCTGAACGGGTATCAGCGCCCTTCAGCGGGTATTCACGCGGTGTATCCGCCGGGGCGCCTGATCCCGAAACGGATCCAGGCTTTCTCGGAGTTTCTTGCCGGCCGCTTCGGCGATCGGCCGTACTGGGACGAGGGTTTGCGTTGATAAAGCCCGGGTCAATGAGTTCTCCGGATTTCAAATGGCCGGAACCGCGCGTTGTTATCGAGGCAGGATGTATACATCTTATATAGTTTGCGGCAGTCCGGGATCGGGCAAGTCAACATACGCCAGGCGACTGGCTGCCGCCAGGCGTGCGACCCTGCTGGATATCGACACGGTGACCGAGCGGCTGGTTCAAACTGCGCTGGTTCAATCCGGGCACAGCCGGGATGATCGTGACTCCGGGTATTTCAAGCGCAACTATCGTGAGCCAATTTACGCAACACTCTTTGATATTGCCGGGGAAAATCTGGATTTTCAGGATGTGGTCATTGTCGGCCCTTTCACAAAAGAGATTAAAGACCCGGGCTGGCCGGCGAAACTTTCCCTGCTCCTTGGGAGTTTGATAGAAGTTCACTACGTGCAATGTGCACATGAGCTTCGCAGGCACAGACTTGCCCGCCGGGGCAATGCGCGCGACCTGGCCAAGTTGAATGACTGGGATAACTACATTCAATACTACGGTGACGAAAGTCCTCCGGTATTCGGCCATGTGCTTGTTGATGGGTCGAATCCGGAGGGACGCATAACGGACGCATAGAGGCTACCGGCTTTAGCGGATGTCGGTATTCACGGCTGCCCGCCTTGCCGGTTTTTAAGGCGCCGGTTTATCACAACGCTCGCCAGCAAAAGAGCAAAACCGGGAAATGCAAGATGTCCGTGTGCGCTGATCAGGCTGCCCAGCAGACAATAAAAACCGGCCGCACCCAGTAGTCGTGCAAAGGATTTCCTGCCGCGGGCTTTTGCAACAAGAAATGATACCGCGGGCAACAGAACCGCAAACAGCCAGAGCAGGGCGGTATTCCCGTCTCTGCCGTAAAACAGGTTGTAATATTCTGTGCCGGGAGGATAAATAATTGAAGAAGTGTAGAGCCAGAAAATAAAAAGTATCGATGCCGGCAGGTACGTGGCAACCAGAAGAAACAGCCATTTATCAATCGACTTGTTGTTCATTCTGTCATTCCTGTACGGGCTTGATAAAAGCGACTGCACGTTGTGCGCATAGAGCACCAGGAATTTTTGAGTCTGGTGGGTCCGCCAGGACTCGAACCTGGGGACAAGGGATTATGAGGGCCAGTAAAATCAATCAGTTACTGATTGTACTGGATTGGTATGGTTTTGACAGGGTTGGTGAAAATTGTGTTGATTCAACAGGTTAGTATGGATTGGCGCAGGGTGTAAAAACTGTGTGCCGGGAGAGTGCTGCAGACCGGGTATCCCTCGTGACACAGGCACAAGAATTCATCTACTATCAGCACGAGCCTGACATAATAGCTTTATATTACTAGTAGTTATAGGCCTGCAGAGGTATCAACAACCCTCTTTCTACCGCGCTGACCGCACCAAAACCTAAATTCGCGGAATAACAATGGAAAGCTATATCTACTGGTTTGCATAGCGCTGATTTTCACCTCTCAACACGGTACAGCAACAGAAGGACAGGTTGCCTGGTGGGGTATTGCCTGAACTAAGTTGGCAGGCCAGGAAGGCAGTGGAAGAGGGTGGATTATTCCGGACTTCCTGTCTTCCACTCCTTCGGGGCCAGCTAAAGCTGTTCAGAATCGTTTCTGACGATTTTGTCAGCCGGAAATCCAGGCGGTTGAATAGATTGAGGCCGGATAGACGGATATTTCAGGCAGATCCAGCCCCCAGTTTTCAGCATTGAAATACAGGGGTGAGTGTTGCGGTTATTCTCCTTATACTTAGGTTAAAGATCATGATACCCGTTAACCTGCCTGTCTAT
>JBHHXO010000190.1:0-6344 GCA_046757125.1 Thiogranum sp. | reverse complement strand
AGATTGCCACGTCGCTACGCTCCTCGCAATGACGCGGGATGACCGGGTTGGGTCGATACAGGCCATTCTCCGGGAGGGGACTGCTTTCTGATCCTGTTGCCCGACCGTAGCCAGATTATGTGACTACTCGGTCATTCACTGATCACATCAGTCGCAACCCGATGTTTCAGTGGCTATGCCTGGAATGATTTGAGCCCTGCACTTCGAGACCCGATATCTCAGTCTCTTCAAAGTAGTGCATAAACGCCCGTCGCAGTCGTTCTGACCAACGGCGGTCCAGCGCTGCACCGACTCCGGCCAGTGCAGACTCGATCTGTGCTTCGGTTACCTGCAAGAGGTCGTATTTAATGTCGATGGTGTCAGCCGTTATCTCGATATACCTGATTCCCATCATTTCTTTAACAGATGCGATAACCTGCCGGGCCAGATCATCCGGCAGCGCTTCATCCAGCTTGAGCTTCCGGTGCTTCAGCACTTCCTTGCCACCCTGTGCCGGCGCCTTGCTGCCGGGTCGACCGATATACAGGTGTGGATTGGCAAGAAACCGTTCCTTGCACTGGGCTGAACAGAAAGCGAAGTACATCTGCTGGTACGCCACCGCGTGCTGGTCCGGCGCTACCTGCATTCCGCATACGGGGTCCCTCAGGGTGTCTCCTGTCCGGGGTGTATTCTGAAGTTCGCGGGTATCCTGATTCATCGCCACTACTCCTGTTAATGCAATTATTGCTGTTTTGAAGTGTAGAACATGTGCCTTGCTTACAGGTCAACCGGCAGGGCTAGACAAAGCCTGCTCTTTTCAGAAAAGCAACCAGCCGCTCTCCGTGTTGCTCTACCTGCTCCACTGAATCGTGACTCGCGCCGTCGATCAACAGCAACTCAGGTTTCTTCCTGTGACAATTGTTTCTGATCGCCCACGCATCGGTAACCGGTACGGTTTCATCTGCACTGCCATGTACCAGCAGGACCGGGCACCGGACACGACAGACCGTGTTCATCGGCGCAATCTCTTCATAGCGATGCCCGATCACCCATTCCACGTAGCGCAATATCCATGATTTAAAAAAGTCCGGGACCCCGAACCGGTCAAGATAGCGATGCATCATCCACGCCGGGTGGGCAAAGGCAGCGATACTGATCACAGCCGCAATATCATCCCGCCGGGAAGCCTCGAACAATACCGCACCTGCACCAACGGAGTGACCCAGCAGGGCCACCTGCTTGCGGGGATCACGGCTGTGTACCCTGACCCAATCCACAGCCGCACCCGCATCTTCGGCAAAGCGCGGCAGCGAAGAATAACCGGCGGAGTCGCTGCGGCCATGGTTGCGCGCATCCAGTAACAGGATATTCACCCCGGCCCGGTGCAACGGTACGGCCAGCGGCAGCATCAGCTCCGCGTTCCCGCCCCAGCCGTGCAGAACCACGAGTGATGGTGCCGTGTCTGCAACCGGCAGCCACCAGGCAAACAGGCGCTTGCCTGCAGCCGAGCGGATATAAGTCTCTTCATACGCGAGGCCATAATCAGCCGGGCTGCCGCGCTCGATACGCCGTGGCGCACGAAACCCGGTATGCACTGCCAGCAATACGGCAGCGATTATCCCGGCTGCCAAAAGAAGTGAAATGCCCAGGTAGTACATGCCCTCTTCATCTGTGCTTCGCCTGCAAGCGGCTTCTGCTAACATACAGCCTGTGACGGAACGGCACAAAACATCGATCACCGGGCGGGCACTGGTGATATTGTCCGGCGCCCTGTTGTTTGCCGTTCTTGTCTACATGGCATTAGAACCGGCAAACGTCGAGCCGGCATTACCGCCATCCCTGCTGAACCGCCCGGTAGCTTTCGACTCCGGGGTCAGACCCGTCCTGGAACGGCGCTGCGTGGTATGCCACGGTTGCTACGATGCCCCCTGCCAGCTCAAGCTGTCCTCGAACGAGGGCTTGCGGCGTGGCGCCAGTGAAGAACCGGGACGACGGGCGGTAAATGTATTTACCGCCTGCCGGACCGGGCACCCCGCGCACTCAGTTTACTGCCACCCTCCCGTTTAAGCTAAACTTGCCCCAGGCAACTAAACCGGAGCAAGGATGGCAGCGCATCGCCCTGTTAATGGTTTCCTGCCTCGCGAGGCGTTTGGCGAGTTGCTCGCCACCCTGCGGGGCGGGGGCTATCGTTGTGTGGCGCCGAAGGTACGCGACGGCGCGATCGTCTACGCGGAATTGCAGGCACAGGATCAACTCCCCACCGGTATCTCGACACGGCAGGCGCCGGGCCGTTACCGGGTTGAAATTACGGATTCACCCCGCAACTTCGCCTGGGCAAACGGCCCACAGGCGCTGAAACCGCTCGTATTCAAGGCGCGCGAAACCCTGTGGCGCGTCGACCGGGACACTGACGGCAGGATTAGCTTTACCGGATCGAGCACCGAAACCGGGCCACTTGCGGTTATCGGCGTGCGCTCCTGCGACCTTGCCGCGCTGGCGCTGCAGGACCGGCACTTCCTGGCGAACGATTGCGTGGATCCGCATTACCAGGCGCGGCGCGCCGCCCTGTTTCTGGTCGCCGTGAACTGCACCCATCCCTCCGATACCTGCTTCTGTGCATCGACGGGTGACGGGCCGGCAGCCCGGGACGGGTTTGACCTGCTCATGGATGAACTGGATGACGGCTTCGTAGTCCGCGCGGGCAGCGCCGCGGGACAGAAAATACTGCAAACACTTCCCGTCAGGCCCGCCACCGGCGAGCAGAACGAAGCAGTTACACAACAGAACCGGCAGGCAACAGAATGCCAGACACGCCAGCTGCCTTCCGGCAACCTGGAACAGGTGTTGTTCGAAAATCTCGATCACCCGCACTGGCAAACAGTTGCGGAACGCTGCCTGTCCTGTGGCAACTGCACTTCGGTCTGCCCCACCTGCTTTTGTTACAGCGAACAGGATGCGGGCACACTCGATCCCGGTCACTCGACACACATCCGCGAGTGGGATTCCTGTTTTACACAGGGGCACAGCTATATCCACGGTCTGACGATTCGCGCAGACACCAGGCTGCGCTATCGCCAGTGGCTGACACACAAGCTGGGGAGCTGGCACAGTCAGTACGGCCGTTCCGGCTGCGTGGGCTGCGGACGCTGTATCAGCTGGTGTCCGGTCGGCATCGACCTCACCGAGGAAGTCACCGCCATCGTGGGCAGCAAACCATGAGTACGGCCCTGCGCTACCCCGCCGAAGCGGAAATCATTGCGCGCGCACAGGAAACGCCGTCCATCGTGTCGCTCACTGTTCGCCTCACCGACAGCGCAGTCGCCGACCGCTTCCGTTTCCAGCCTGGGCAGTTCAACATGGTGTACCTGTACGGGGTCGGCGAAATCCCCCTCTCCATCAGCTCGGACCCGGCAGATACCGATACCCTGACACACACGATCCGCGACGTCGGCCGGGTATCGCACGGTCTCGCGGCGCTCCAGGTCGGCGACCGCATCGGGCTGCGCGGCCCCTTCGGGCGCGGCTGGCCGTTGCGGGACGCGCGCAACCGTGATGTGATTATCATTACCGGCGGCCTCGGCTGCGCCCCGGTCGTGCCCGTCATCGACTACGTGATCAATCGCCGCAAATCGTACGGCCGGCTGATTATCATGCAGGGCGTCAAGCACAGCGACGACCTGATCTGGCGCGAGCACTACGACGCCTGGGATGCGCACCCGGACACGCAGGTATTGCTCGCCGCCGATGTGGGCGGCACCCGCTGGAACGGCGTAGTAGGCCCGGTTACCGAATTATTCGACAAGGCACAGCTGCCGACGCAAGACAGCGTGGCCTTCCTGTGCGGACCCGAGCCGATGATTCGCGCCTGCGTGAAAAGACTGATTGAAGAAGGCCTGCCGACCGGCAGCATCTGGATCAGCATGGAGCGCAACATGCAATGCGCACTCGGTCAGTGCGGACACTGCCAGTTCGGCGACCGCTTTGTGTGCAGGGACGGCCCGGTATTTTGCTATGCTGACATCCAGCACCTGTTCGGCCGCAAGGGGTTCTGATGCCTGCCGTGAAAACGAAAGTCGCCGTACACAAATTCAGCTCCTGCGACGGTTGCCAGCTGGCTTTCCTGAACCTGGGCGAAGACCTGCTGGCACTGTTTGAACAGGTCGGCATGGTGCACTTTGCCGAAGCCGGGCCGGTCGATACCGAACAGGCGGTCGACATCAGTTTCGTGGAAGGCAGCCTGTCTACAGCCGCTGACGTGGAGCGCATCAAGCGGATTCGCGCCAACAGCAAATACCTTATCGTTATCGGCGCCTGCGCTACAGCAGGCGGCCTGCAGGCCTTGCGCAACATTGCCGACCGGGGTGACTGGGTAAAGTCTGTCTATGCCACACCGGAACACATTTCCCTGCTCGACCGGGTCGCCCCGGTCAACACGCAGGTAAAGGTCGATTTTGAAATCCACGGCTGCCCGGTCAACACACAGCAGATCACCGGCGTCCTGCGTTCACTGCTTGCGGGTGTGACACCCGTCAGCGAGCGCGACAAGTTGTGCCTGGAATGCAAGCGGCAGAATCACGTCTGTGTCATGGTGTCACGCGGACTGCCGTGCATGGGACCGGTAACCCGGACCGGCTGTGGCGCGCTGTGCCCCGGCGTCGGGCGCGACTGTTACGGCTGCTACGGTGCGGCCGAGAACACCAATATCCCGTCACTGGGCGGGCAATTTTCCACTTTGCAATTAAACCGGGAGCAGGTCCGCCACCGGTTGGTGGCATTCAACAGCGCCGACCCGGCATTCAGCCCGGCCGAATTCACGGAAGCAGCGCCGGATGACTGAACAGCGCAACATCCGCATCCATGTCCCGGTGCTCGCGCGAGTGGAAGGCGAAGGTGCGCTGAACCTGAGCATCAGCAACAACCGGATTGAAGCACTGCAACTGAACATATACGAACCGCCCCGCCTGTTCGAGAAGCTGCTCGAAGGCCGCGAGTACCACGAGGTACCGGACATGGTCGCGCGCATCTGTGGCATCTGCCCGGTCGCCTACCAGATGAGCGCGGTCAATGCGCTGGAGCAGATCTTCGCCGTGCAGGCCGCCCCCTGGGCGCAGGCCATGCGCCGGGTATTTTACTGCGGCGAGTGGATACAAAGCCATGCCCTGCATATCCACCTGCTGGCGGCACCGGACTTTCTGGGTTTCGACAGCGCCCCCGGGATGGCGGCGGTCTACCCCGACGAGGTACGCCGGGGGCTGGGACTGCAGTCGTTGGGAAACAGCCTGATCACCCTCTTCGGCGCCCGCTCGGTACACCCGGTCGGCGCCTGCGTCGGCGGTTTTCACCACGCGCCCGGACAGGAGCGCATTGACAGTACAATCGCCGACCTTGAGCAAGCCCTGCCGGATGCAGCGGCATTGATCGCCTGGGTAGCGGCACTGGAGCTGCCGGACGACCGTCAGGACTTCTGCAGCGTCGCCCTGCAACATGAATCCGAATACCCCATGATGCGCGGCCGACTGGTATCCGACCGGGGGCTGGATATCGCCATCGAGGACTACGCACAACGCTTTTCGGAACACCAGGTACCCCACTCGACGGCATTGCACGCGGCACTGGACGGCAAACCCTACCTGGTGGGCCCGCTGGCGCGCATGAACCTGAACAGTGAGCGGTTGCCCGCCGGCACGCTGAACATCCTGCGGGAGACCGGCATCCGTTTCCCCAGCAAAAACATGTTTCACAGCATCGTGGCACGCGCGGCGGAGATTCATTTTGCAATAGTCGAGGCGATCCGCCTGTTAAAGACATACGCCGAACCCGACACGGCGCATATTGACGTAACACCCCGGGCAGGCACCGGCTACGGTTGCACGGAGGCGCCGCGCGGCGTGCTCTGGCACAGGTACTCGACAGACGACGCGGGAAATATCCTCAGTGCGCGTATCGTCCCGCCCACCAGCCAGAACCAGGCGCGCATCGAGCAGGACATCGCCGATTCACTGCAGGCCTTCGGGCTCGACCAGCCGGAGGATGCGTTACGCCTCAGGGCCGAAACCGTTATCCGCAACTATGACCCCTGCATTTCCTGTGCCACGCATTTCCTTAAACTGAAGGTAGACCGGCACTGACAGGCCCGTGATGCGGGCGCCGGAAATCGGTTATGATGCCCGGGCACCCATGATCAGGTGAAAGCGTATGTCAAAGACGAAAAAGAAGCTGAAGCACGAAGCCGAACTGCTGAAAGAAGCGATTCGTGCCGGCATGGAGTACGGTGAAAAGCGGGGTGTGGTTGAATTCGAGCCGACCGATTCGGCCAATGAAAAGATCGAGTACATCTACAAGCTGCTGGTTCACGACAAGCTGAT
>JBHHXO010000189.1:0-6415 GCA_046757125.1 Thiogranum sp. | reverse complement strand
CACGAATTCGAGCCCGCGCAACCTGAGTTCGTCGATACTCTTTGCGTTGTCCAGGCGCGTTGCGGTTACCAGTTTTTCGCCGGCCTCGGTGCCGGTTTCACGCAGTATGGCCTGCAGGTCATCCGGCAGGCTTTCAAAGAAACGGCGGGTGACGATGAGGCCGCCCATGCCGTTGGTCAGCGGAACACTGCTGATGTACTTTGTTTTGGTAAACCACTGCAGGGCGATGGCGCCCAGTGGCGGGGCATACACTGTATCGATCAGCCCGGTGGACAGGCTGGTGTAGACATCGATAATCGACAGCGGAACCGGTGAAATACCGCTGGCCCTGAAAAAGGCCTGGCCTATCGGGTCGCCCTGCCACAACCAGACGCGCTGCGCGCGCATGTCGTCCATGGTACGGATGGGGTGTTTGGAAAACATGTGGATGAAACCGACCTCCATCCAGCCCAGCAATTCATAGCCGTTGTCGTGGAAACCCTTGCGGAACTGCGGCATGAAAGCGTTGCGCACCAGGTCGATTTCTTCCGTGTTGTGAAACAGGAAAGGGAGTTCCATTACGCGTGCCGGCGAATAGATGCGGCCGATGCCGTAGCCCGTGAATGCACCGCCCTGTAACTGGTTGAAGCGCATTTTCTTGAGCACATCGGGTTCGTCGCCCTGCACCCCGCCGGGGTAGAACTTGAGGGCAAGGCGGCCCTTGCTCTTCAGCCTGACCTGCTCGTTCCAGTCTTCCAGCAGGTTCATCCAGGTGGTCCCGGGCGGGGCAAGGGTGGCGAACTTGAGTACGTACTCGGGTGCCGCGAGGGCGTTGCCGGGCAGCAACAGTATGCAAAGAAAAAGCAGGCTCCAGTGGCGCAGTGTCTGTGTCACGATTGTTCTCCTAGAACCACTCGGACTCCCTGTCCAGCAGATAGTGTGCACGGGCGCGTGCAATCTGGTTGGGCAGCGCCATTTCCGGGAAGCTGCCAACCGGGTCGGTCACGACACGGCTCAGCAGGCGGTGAAAAGCATCCCGGTCCAGCCGCTGTCGCTCCAGGTATTCCGCCTGCAATACATCGACGATGAGCAACCTGTCCTGTGAGACCGCGCGGGCAGCGGAAAAGTTTTGTTCGGATCTGGCAAAATCGCCGCCCATCATCGGCGCGCGGCTGCCGTAGTAGACACCGTAGTAGATGTACACCCCCCCGTAGTAGTAGTCGGGCTGCAGTTCCCTGACCCGGGACATGAGGCGCTCGGTGCCGGCCAGCTGGGCGATGCGCGCGGGATCGGTGCGGCGCATATCGATCTGCTTGGCCCAGCACGAGGCGGTCCAGAACAGGGTGGGCACGGCGCCGGAGCCCATGCGGGCCACCGCTTTTTCAATAGCGTCCGGGTTGGCCGTGGCAAGATCGATGTCCTTATCCAGGCCCAGCGCCCGCAGGCCGCGAATACCGTAATCCAGGCCGCGGGTATACAGGGCTTCGGCGCGTTGCGGATCCGAGCGTTCCACGAAACCGAAGGCATAACCATAGAAACCCTGTGCGGCCAGGTACAGCAGCTCCGGGTTATCCGGGTCTTCCGCAATGAGTCCTTCGACAAGTTTGAGGTTGGCGGGAATGGCGGCTTCGGCCAGTACCAGGTCGGTCTCCCGGTTCATGGCTTCCACGTTGCCGTCCATAATGGATACCGAGGTGCGGGCGACCATCTGCCCCATGCTGCACGCACCCAGCCAGGGCAGCAGGAGGAACAGAATCAGGAAGCGGTAGTGTTTTGTTTTCATGGTTTTCCTTGCGGCGAATCCCGGGGAAACTCTGACGCCAGCCTGACGAATCAATCAGGCCCTAGGTTAACAGCTTTTCCAGTATGCGTTGATAGATTTCCGCGAGGCGGTCCAGGTCCTCGACGGCAACACATTCATCGACCTGGTGAATGGTGGCGTTGAGCGGGCCCAGTTCGAGTACCTGCGCGCCGGTCGGCGCAATAAAACGTCCATCCGATGTGCCCCCGCTGGTGGACAGCCCGGCGTCGATAGCGCATGTTTCACGGATTGCCGCACGTGCGGCGTCCACCAGTTCCCCCGCGGGCGTGAGAAACGGTGCGCCGGACAGGCGCCAGTCCAGCGTGTACTCCAGCGCATGGCTGTCCAGTACGGCGTGGATACGCTTGCGGATCGTCTGCTCGTCCAGTTCGGTCGAGTAACGCAGGTTGAACATGACGTGCAGTTCACCGGGTATGACGTTCTCGGCCCCGGTGCCTGCCTGGATATTGGAGATCTGGAAGCTGGTGGGCGGGAAGTGTGCGTTGCCCCGGTCCCATTCGATAGCGGTGAGTTCCGTGAGTGCCGCGGCGGCGAGGTGGATCGGGTTGCTGGCCAGCTGCGGGTAGGCTACGTGTCCCTGTTTGCCGTGCACGGTCAGCTTGCCGTTCAGTGAACCGCGCCGACCGTTCTTTATGGTGTCGCCCAGTTGCAGGCTGCTGGAAGGTTCGCCGACCAGGCACAGGTCGATTTTTTCACCCCGCTCGACCAGGTATTCGACGACCTTGACGGTGCCGTTGACCGACGGTCCTTCCTCGTCGCTGGTAATCAGGAAACCGATAGCGCCCCTGTGGTCGGGGTGTTCTGCAACGAACGCCTCGCAGGCGGTCACCATGGCGGCCAGCGAGCCCTTCATGTCCGCGCTACCCCGGCCGTACAGCATGCCGTCACGGATTTCGGGCCGGAACGGGTCGGAGTGCCACTGTTCCGGCGGGCCGCTGGGCACGACGTCGGTATGCCCGGCGAACACCAGCAGCGGGGCAGCGTCGCCGCGCCGTGCCCAGAAATTGCTGACCTCGGCAAACGGCAGCTCCTCGCAACGGAAGCCGATGGCGCTCAAGCGTGCACACATCAGTTGCTGGCAACCGGCGTCCTCAGGCGTCACCGACGCGCGGCTGACCAGGTCGATGGCAAGGTCGAGGGTGTCTGACATGCCCGCTAGTGTACTTGGTTTGGACGGAGGGCTGTAGCGTTTGCCGACAGCAAATAGACAGCTATCGCCCGGTCGAAAAGATTTTTTCGTAGTCTTCCGCCCTGAAACCGACAACGCGCCGGTCACCGGAATCCAGCAACGGGCGTTTGATGATGCCGGGATTGTCCTGCATGCATTGCAGCGCGTGCTTGCGGTTCATGCGGTCGCGCAGCCCGGCGGGCAGCTTGCGCCACAGCATGCCGCGCCGGTTGAGCAGGGTCTCCCAGCCGATTTCCTGTTCCCAGGCACGCAGCTGCTTGCTGTCCAGGCCGTCCTTGCGGTAATCGTGGAAGCGGTAGGCGACACCGTGCTCATCCAGCCAGCGCATGGCTTTCTTCATGGTGTCGCAGTTCCTGATACCGTACAGCGTTACCATGTCATATGTTGCGCAGCAACTCGTTGATGCCGACCTTGCTGCGGGTCTTTGCGTCCACTTTCTTGACGATCACCGCACAGTAGAGGCTGTACTTGCCGTCACTGGAAGGCAGGCTGCCGGATACCACCACCGACCCGGCCGGAATGCGACCGTACAGGATTTCATCTTTTTCACGGTCGTAGATGCGTGTGCTCTGGCCGATATAGACGCCCATGGATATCACCGAGCCTTCCTCGACAATCACGCCTTCGACAACTTCGGAGCGCGCGCCTATAAAACAGTTGTCCTCGATAATGGTGGGCGCGGCCTGCACCGGCTCCAGTACGCCACCGATGCCGACGCCACCGGACAGGTGGACGTTCTTGCCGATCTGCGCGCAGGAACCGACTGTCGACCAGGTGTCGACCATGGTGCCGCTGTCGACCCAGGCACCGATGTTGACGTAGGAAGGCATCAGCACCACGCCCGGCGCGATATAGGAACCGAAGCGTGCGGTGGCCGGTGGCACTACGCGCACACCGCCGGCGCGGAATTCGCGTGCGTTGTGGTCGCTGTACTTGGACTGCACCTTGTCGTAATAATTGGTGAAGCCGCCCTTCATGAATTCATTGTCCTCGATGCGGAACGACAGCAACACGGCTTTTTTCAGCCAGTCGTTGACTACCCAGTCGTTGTCCTTTTTCTCCGCCACGCGGGCCTCACCGCTGTCCAGCATGCGAATCGCTTCCTGGGTGGCTTCCTTGACGTGGGTTTCCACCGTGCGCGGGGTGATGTCTGCGCGGCGCTCAAAGGCTTCTTCGATAGTGGCCTGTATGTCACTCATGATTGTCTCCTGACAATTAAATTACCAATCCTGTTAGGAGCGGGCCTGCCCGCAAATGGTTCGGGCCTGTTCCTTCGGGTTCGCGGGCAAGCCCGCTCCTACAGTTGTTGTATGAAATTTCGCATGCGCTGCGCAGCGTCGACGCATTCGTCCAGTGCGGCCACCAGTGCGAGGCGTATATGGTTTCTGCCCGGGTTGCCTTCCGCCGTGTCCCGGGACAGGTAGCTTCCGGGTAGCGCGATGACGTTCTGTTCCCGGTACAGGTCGCGGCAGAAGTCCCGGTCGTCCACGGGTGTGCGTGGCCACAGGTAAAATCCTGCCGGTGGTATCTTTATGTCCAGAACCGGCGCCAGTATAGCGCTTACGGCGGAAAACTTTTCCCGGTACAAACGCCGGTTTTCGGCGACGTGCCTTTCATCCTGCCAGGCGCGCACGCTGGCCGCCTGGGTGGCCGGCGGCATGGCGCAGCCGTGGTAGGTGCGATAGCGGAAAAAAGCCTCGATCAGGTCGGCGTCGCCGGCGACAAAGCCGGAACGCAGGCCGGGGGCATTGGAGCGCTTGGACAGGCTGTGAAACACCAGGCAGTTGCGGTAGCCGGTGTTGCCCATGGCTGCCGCCGCTGCCAGCAGGCCGGGCGGCGGCGCGTTCTCGTCCTGGTAGATCTCTGCATAGCATTCATCGGCAGCGATGACGAAGTCGAAACGCCGGGCGCGTTCGATCAGGGCCTGTAGCGCCGCTGTAGCGATGACCTGTCCGGTGGGGTTGCCGGGTGAACAGATATAGATCAGCCGGCAGCGTTCCCATACCGTGTCGGGTACGGCATCGAAGTCGGGCAGGTAAGCGCTGTCGGCGGTCGTGTTCAGAAAGTACGGTTCCGCGCCGGCGAGCAAGGCAGCCCCCTCGTAGATCTGGTAAAAGGGGTTCGGCATCAGTACCAGCGCATCCGGGGCGCCGTCGAGCAGGCACTGTGCAATGGCAAACAGCGCCTCGCGCGTGCCGTTGACGGGCAGCACGTTACACTGCGGTTGCAGGCTGCCTTCCGGCAGGGCAAAGCGGCTTGTCAGCCATGCGCAGAGGGTTTCGCGCAGTGCTTCGCTGCCGCGCGTTGCCGGGTATTGTGACAGGCCGTGCAGGTGTTCGATAACAGCTTCGGTGATAAAGCCCGGCGTCGGGTGTTTCGGCTCGCCGATGGAAAGCCGGATGGTCTCCAGCCGCGCCGGCGGCGTCACGCCCGCCAGCAGTTCGGCCAGGCGCTCGAACGGATAGGGCTGCAGACGTGTTAGATTAGGGTTCATGAAATGGCGGTGTGCTGAAATCGAAGCGGAAGTATACGGAATCCAATGATTCGGTCCAATCATCAAATCCTGCCCATACTGAGCCTGCTGTTGACCGCCACCCTGTGGGGGCTGGTCTGGTATCCGCTGCGCCTGCTGGAAGAGCAGGGCCTGAGCGGCCTGTGGCTTTCGCTGGCCAGCTACGCCGCGGCGCTCGCCGTCGGCCTGGTCTGGTTGTGGCGCAGCCGGGACGACTGGCGGCTCAATCCCGTGGTGCTGGGCCTGATGTTGCTGGCGACGGGCTGGTGCAACGTGGCCTTTGTGCTGGCCATCCTCGACGGTACCGTGGTGCGGGTACTGTTGCTGTTTTACCTGTCGCCGTTGTGGGCGCTGGTGCTGGGCTGGTTGATGCTCGGGGAGCACCCGGGGCGCAGTGGCCTGGTGGTTTTTGTGATAGCGATTGCGGGTGCCGTGATCATGTTATGGGACCCCTCCATGGGCATGCCCTGGCCGCGCGACGAGGCGGACTGGCTGGCGGTGTCTTCCGGGTTCGCCTTTTCCTTTGCCAACGTTATGGTACGCAAGACGCAGCATGTCTCCATGTACACCAAGGCTTCGATAAGCTGGCTGGGGGTCACGCTGGTTGCCGCGCTGTGGATACTGCTGGCGCAGGAACCGCTGCCCGTTGTTCAGCCGTCGGCCTGGGTGGGTGCGGCGCTGCTGGGCTGGCTGGGTTTCCTGATTATGACGGTAACGGTGATCTATGGCGTCACTCACATGCCGGTGCATCGTTCAGCGGTGATCCTGCTGTTTGAGCTGGTGGTGGGTGCCGTGTCTTCGTTACTGCTGACCAGCGAGCAGGTGCAGAACCAGGAGTGGCTGGGTGGCGCGCTGATCATGGCGGCAGCCTATCTGGCTGCGCACGCGCAGGTCGGGGGAAACAAGGCATGAC
>JBHHXO010000188.1:0-6425 GCA_046757125.1 Thiogranum sp. | reverse complement strand
GGTCGTGCAGAAAAAAACGGATCGGGCCGATATCAACGCCGTAAGCGTAAGTCCGCCCGTCGGTCCCGTTGATTGGTTGTGAGGTGTCAAAGGCGTCGGGTGCGGCCATGGCGATTTTGCTGTACACGGTATTTCCCGCAAGCCACAGGCGGTTGTCCAGAGTGAGGTGTTCGCCGGCAGCCCGGGTACCCGAATCAAAATCGGCGATTGAGTTGCGGCTGTTCATGTAGTCATTGCTGAGCTCATGGTCACCCCACATCCAGAATGTGGGTACATTGTGATTAAGCCACGACTTGTGGTCGGAGTTGTCGTTCAGAACAGTGAGCCAGCCACCAACATAGTCGTATGCCAGTTTGGTATCTCTGGGTAGCCCTGTTGAGGTAATGCCCTCCAGGTTGGTTACTTTTTTTGCATCAAGGTAACCAAGATCATCAACGTGAAGAACGGCAATCAGGTCGCCGCCATTTGCATAAGCGCGGTTGACGATTTCGTCATTCAGGCCATCTGAATTTGAGGAATTGCACCCGATCATGGCGACTTCGAAAGGCGTTGTCTGATCGCCGGGCAAGGTCTTGAATTGGCCCTGTCCCTTTTCAACGCCGTCCTCGGATATGGTATAGGAATAGACTGACCATGGATTCAAGCCGGTGATTTCCAGTACCGCATAATAGGTGTTGGCAGGGCTGCCGTCCGATGTATCGGTCCAGATCGATTCGGTAACGGTAAAGTTGCCGACCCCCGGAACCGCAACGGAAATGTCTTTCTGGCTGGTCCCGGTCGTGGCAAATATCCGGATAGAGTTTTCAGTGACCGCGCCCAGTCTCCACAGGAGGGCATGCGCATTGGTTGCGCACAATAATAAACAGATAAAGGAGGCGAGCTTTTTCATTTAGAAGAAGCTCGCGCCGATCGGGCCGGGTGATCCGAGTGTGTACCATTCGCGAACAATGGTATCGATCTCGGGTGGTATGAGCGCGGGTTTGAGGATATGCAAATTTTCAACAGTGCCATTGAAGAACAATCGCCCGCCTGTGCCGGCGCCGGCCTCGCCGATGCTGAACCAGTCGCGGTCTACACCATCCCCGGATCCGGAATCGTCTCCCTCGGAGTCTGCGCGACAGCCAAGAAGTTGTCTTATGCCGCCCTTGACTCCATCAATATAGGTGTAGAGTTCATCCTTTGCAGGGTCGTATACCGCGATGACGTGGTGTCGTTTGCCATCGGTTACTACCGGTGAGCTGCCCCATATTGAAGAAGTAGAACAGTTGGCTCCATTGGGATTATTCCTCCTTCCAATTACAAACCAGATTTTTCCGTTGCCGTCCATGAAAATACTCCAGCCGCCCTGTTTCTTGTTAATGGGGTCATTGGGGCCTGCTGATACGATGCTGCCTGGCGCAGGTGCGTTAACATTGGATATCCAGATGGATATGATGGCAGGAGAGTCCACGAAGTTAAGGGTGGATTTGAAATCTTCCCTGTCTCCGACAATGATTGGTCCGTCCTGTGTGCCGCCCGGGAAAAGAGGGCTGGCGCCGGTTTGTCCAAAACTGTTCTCGATGCTGTAGGTGATGGCTGGCACAGTCAGCGTGCCTGAAGCGATTTCTCCAAGTGTCAGTGGGCCAGGGCCGTATTCAACGGTGAGATCGGACCCGCTTCTCCCCAGCGCCCTGTCGTCAAGCTTGACATGGAGAGCCAGGGATTCAAGCTCGGAGTCAGCAGCCGCAACGACCTTTTGATCACGGTTTGCCGTATAGGCGTAGCTGTTGGTTTCACTGATGCCGGAAGTGCTCGATGGTTGCGGCTGTGCAGACAGGAGAACCGGAGCCTGCGGATTGGAAATGTCAACTACCTGCATCCCGGCTGACTCTGTTGCGACCAGGATCTGATTGCCTGTGAGCGTGAGTTTGAGTGCATTGCCAGACAGCGGCAGGTTTGCTGCCAGTGTCGGGTTATTGATATCTGTGATATTGACTACCTGAAGTCCGGCGGGTCCGGATGCGATATAGGCATAATTGCCCGATACGGTTATATCCCACGCAAACCCGGGCAGACTCAGATTGCCGACAACGGCCGGGGACCCCCACAGAAGAATCTTTGCGCCTGCCTGAACCTGGGTGCCACTAATAACGATGCTGTCGCCTGGTAAGGCTGTACCGGGTGAGGCTGTCAGGGGCGCAGCACTCGCAGGCAAAGATGCTACGGCCAGAGCGAGCAGATGCAGGGTTGCAAGCAATCTCAAGTGAGAAGACGGGATCATGACTGTATCTTGGTTTTACCTATTAGGCTCCCGTCCTTTTGTAACACTGGATAAGGATGATTCATTAGAAGCAGGGTATAGATGAAAGGCGCTACGGCGGATCCCTGCGCCAGCGCAATCAGCGTACCTGGTAGCAACATGGCCAGGAGGATAGGCGTCGGCCGGAAATTCTTTCTGACTTTCATAAATCTCCACAGGTCTTTCAGCAGATCAAGCACCAGTACGGTCGCTCCACGTTGCTTTTATCGTTGTTCTCGCTGTTCACCCGGTAACTGGACAGCGCGCTGTCCGGCTTGCGTTGCATCGGGTTCTTGCCGAACAGGCGCATGATGATGCCGATCAGCAGGAAAATAGCGTAGAACAGTATCCCCGGGATGATCCGGACACTGATCCAGTTCATGACATTATCAAACTTCATCCAGCTGGCATAGACCGGTTTCAGCGTGGCGGGTGCCAGCAGCGGGCTAGTCAGAAAACGATGGATTAATAAACTGTGCAGCAGGGTGATTATACCGTTTTTCAAGCTACATAGTCCCGGTCGCCTGCCCAAGTGTGATTCCAGTAACATAGGTTATAATACCGCAGAACTGATTGTGCTGAATAGCATCAGGCCTTGTAAAATTTAATAAAAACAGTTTGTTATGGGTAACTAATGGGGCGGTATGGAATCAGAAATAGAAAAAAGCGAGCGACTCAAGGCAAGAAAAAAAGCTGTTCCAGGCGGGTTGCCGAAACCGCAGACCCTGGTCAAGAACTGGGTCCACCAGGGGTTTTTATACATGGATCGCGGGGAGCAGGCATTCAAGCTTTTGACCGAGGTAAGTGAATTCCTGGTGATTTTTGCGCTGTTTTATTTCGCAGGTCAAAATACCATGAGTGTTACATATATTGCCGTGCTCAGTTTCATTATCGTGCATACGTTCAACTGGGTAACGAACAACCTGTTCTGGTCGATCGTGATGTTCGCATTTCCCGGCCTGAAAAACCGGGGTATGGAACAAACGGTCAGTTACCTGGCGAATATGGCGGACCGGTTGCGGCGAAACAGGTCTATTACCGGTATGGCGCTGTATGGCAGTATTTCAAGGAAGCAATGGCATGAACGAAGTGATCTGGATGTGCGACTCCTCAGGGCGCCCGGGTTTCTGAATCTGGTGAAAGCAAACCTGGTGATGATGAGGGAGCGCCTTATTGCATTTCTGCTCCGCCAACCGACAGATATATTCCTGGCCGACGGGATAGCCTTTCTTGCCAAGATGCGTTCGGATGAAAAGCCGATCCTGCTTATCAGGCGCGATGAACGGCTTGAAACAATCTACCCGGGAAATCCGGAGCAGGTGATATCGGCGGAACATCTCGTGGGTGCTGCGAACCTGAAGCAGACCGGACCGTAGTATCACAAGATACCATGCTGAAGGTTCTGAGCATTCATTGGGGCTTGTCTATAGGCGGCGTAGGAAAATACGCCGCGCTTATCGAGCAGGCAGAACAATACGCCGAGGTAGAGGTTCACAGTCTCTGTATTTTGAGTCGTAACCGTCAGGTCGACGAATCCACATTGGAAGCCTTGCGGCACAAAACCGTTCTTTGGCGAGATTCCGCACGGGATTTTCGCTGGGTGGAGCGGGCAGTTGCATTTATGCAGTCGTGGCAACCGGACCTGGTTATGAGCCACGGGTTCAATGGGCATTTCATGTCGTCTATTCTGAGGCGTAAGGCAGCCGTTACTGTTCCGGCGATATGTTCGTACCATGGCGAATATCATGCCACAACGCCGCTGCGCCATTTAACAGGCTTTTTCTATACGCGTTACACGCACCGCTATATCAGGAAAAAAGTCTTGTCGGTCGTTGCGGTAGCTGAATATTGCGGGAAGTTTCTTTCTGATCACGGGGTCGACCCGGCAAAGATTACCGTCATACATAACGGCATCGAAGACGGGGAACCGGTCAGCGACGGCCGGGAAGAATTGCGTGGCGAGTGGGGTGTCGGGTGCGATGATGTTCTTGTCGGAGTGGCTTCGCGGGTGGATCCGGTAAAGGGGATCAGGTACCTGGTTGATGCATTCTGGGAAATATCCGGTCGCCACCCGGGAGCCAGGCTGGTGATCGTCGGTACCGGCACGCTGGATAAGGAATTGAAGGAGAATGTCGATAAGTGTGGCTTGTCCGGGCGTGTCATATTTGCCGGGTTCAGAACTGACATCGATCGGTGTTTCGCTGCTTTCGATATATTTGCGTTGCCATCGCTTGCCGAGTACCACTCGATAGGGTTGCTCGAAGCGATGCGCGCAGGCAAGCCGATCATAGCAACTTCCGTCGGCGGCAATACCGAGTCGGTTCGAGACGGCGAGGAAGCCCTGTAGTACCGCCCGCCGATGTCAGGGCGCTGGCTGAAGCACTTGATCAGCTCTTGTGTGACGAGGGATTGCGCAAAAATTTGTCCGTGGCCGCCCGGAAGCGTTTTCGGGAAGAGTTTACTATCGAAAAAATGCTGGAGAAAACTGCAGACTGGTTTACGCGATGCGGGAAACTGGCGCGGGCACGGAAACAGTAACTTGAGAGTATTGTTTTGCATTTATGAGTACACGCCGGCGAATTTGCCCTTGCAACCCTGGCTTACAATTCGGCAGGTCGGCCGGTATCTGCTCGATAAAGGCCACGATGTTCTGATAGTCACCGATATAGAAGGTGATGCAGATGTTGCTGGTATCCCCGTGCATCGCGTGGCTTCATTGAGGGGCAGCAACAGTGGCCAGGTACGAGCGCTTGTAGAGAAGCTTGATCCTGACTGTGCCGTGGTTCTGGTGACCCCGCTTAATCTGGCCACGACAGCCTGGTATGAATTATTCGGAAAAATACCCGCGCATGCTTTTGCGTCTTACCCTTTTTACCGGCGCGGGGAGCTTTTCACGGCTCTTCGCACGGTTGAAACCGGCGTGCTGTCCAGCTATCTACGACATTTGCTCGTGCCGGAACTGTTGTGGAAAAAGAAGTTGCGATCCCTTTTCAGCTCTGTAATCTGCCAGTCGGAAAGTACCCGGGGCCATCTGTCCGGGATAACCCGGGAGCACCCGCCAGTACACTCGATTCCTCCCGGAATTGACAAGAGCAGGTGGGTGATGCGTCGTGATGAGTGGCCTGCCGATGATGACGCGCTTTATTTATATGTCGGCAGAGCATCCCGGATACGGGGTTTTTACGTTGCGCTGGATGCCATGACGCGGCTGAGAGAGCGGGATATCAGGCTCAAAGTGTTGGCGAGAGGTGCCGATAATGTTGCACTTGAAGAGATAGCTGCGCAGGTGAAGCGGCGAGGCCTGGAAAACCGGGTTGAAGTCGAGGGCGGCTGGCTGGATCAACAGCGCCTGGTCGAAGAGATACAGGCGGCAACGGCCGTGTTGTTGCCATTTGTTCTCGTACCTTCCGAGCTCCCCGTTTCGGCAATGGAGGCCATCGCGTGCGGGACCCCGGTTATCACTACGAATATCGATGGACTTCCTTCCACTGTGGGCAAGGCGGGGCTGGTCGTCAATCAGGGTAGCGCTGAACAACTGGCGGGTGCGATGCTGGAACTCTACACGGACAAAGAGCGACTTGATGGCTGCCGCGAGGCTTGTGTACGGCAGACAGGGGAAATGCTGTCGTGGGGAGAAATGGGCGATAAATGGGAAGAGGTGCTGGATCGTGGTTGACCTGGATCGCTTGCCGAAAATTATTTTTATTGCAGGAGTTGACGGTTGTGGAAAGACGACGCTTTCTCGCTGGCTGGATGAATATCTTTTGTCAGAGGGTGTTCGTACGAGCGTGGTCTGGTCACGATTTAATAACTACCTTTCCAAGCCGCTGTTGGCGCTGACCCGGTTCACCGGGCATAATTATCGAAAAACCATTGACGGTGAGAAGTTTGGTTTTCATGACTTTGAAGGTTTGCATATTTATAACCGGGTATTTGTCCTGTTGCAGGCCATCGATGTCAATATCGCCACCTATTTGAAAATAAGGCGCCCGCTGCAAGCGACGGACGTTCTGGTCTGTGAAAGAGGGCCATGGGATACGCTGGTCGATGTTATGGCCGATACCGGGATGGAAGGGTTGGGGGCTTCTCCCGTTGGCAGGCTCTACACGGCGCTGGTGAGAGACAATACAACCGTTCTGTGTATTTC
>JBHHXO010000187.1:0-6486 GCA_046757125.1 Thiogranum sp. | reverse complement strand
TAACTATAAATAGAAGGCGTACGCCATATATCATGAACACGCATGGCACACGCCGCATAATACCCCTATCGGAATAATATCCGGCGAAGGCTTTCTATTATGAGTATTTTCCATCGGCTACCCCCCAGCATCGTATTGTTACTTTTATACAAAATTGTTGCGACATTCAAGTAAGCAGTAATAGGCAGCATGCGCCGTGATATTGGCGATTTCGGCGTAAATACGGCACATGCCATATAACGCGCCCTGTTCACCCGAATAGAGTGACCGGATAACTACATGAAATTCCTGGACAATAACTGGCATGCCTCGATATTGGTTCACATATCAATGCGATTTCCCTGACTCCCCGCTTTTAATATCCCGACAGATACTGTATATTCATACAGCATCTGATGTTTCATGGAGGAAACGCGCGATGACCAACATACGTCTGCTGGACCAGGTCCGGAATACGATACGAACGTTGCATTACAGTCGGAAAACCGAACATGCCTACTGCTACTGGATTCGGTTTTTTATCCGCTTTCACAATAACAGGCATCCACGGGATCTTTCCGCTCAGGATGTTTCGGTCTTTCTTACGTTCCTTGCAGTCAATCGCAGGGTTTCCGCATCTACACAAAACCAGGCGCTGAATGCCATCCTGTTCCTTTATCGTAAAGTCCTGGATACAAAACTTGACGACATTGACAATGTGATCCGCGCAAAACCGGGGCGGCGTCTTCCTGTTGTATTATCACGTGATGAAATCCGGCGTGTGTTTAACTTCATGCAACAGCCTTATCTGTTGATGGCCGGCCTTATGTACGGCAGCGGACTCAGGCTGATGGAAACGCTCAGACTTCGCATAAAGGATATTGATCTGGACCGGCGCGTCATAATGGTACGCGCCGCGAAGGGCAACAAGGACCGGGTGACGATCCTTCCTGATATTCTGGAAGCGGACATCCTGCGTGCTGTCAGGCGCGTGGAAGCACTTCATCAGAGGGATATTGCCGAAGGGTTTGGAGAAGTATATATGCCCTATGCGCTTGCAAAAAAGTATCCCGCACAGGCACGTTCACTGCACTGGCAGTTTCTGTTCGCGGCTGATCGCCGCTCAAGAGACCCGGCATCCGGCGATATAAAGCGGCACCATGTTTTTGAAAGCACGGTCCAGCGATCCGTAAAGCGCGCCGTGTACCAGGCGAATATCAGAAAGCCGGCGTCCTGCCACACCTTCAGGCATTCGTTTGCTACCCACCTTCTCGAGGATGGCTATGACATTCGTACTGTGCAGGATCTGTTGGGACACAAGGACGTCAAGACCACGCAGATCTATACTCATGTACTCAAACGTGGCGGGAATGCCGTACGCAGCCCGTTGCGGATGCTGGCGTAAATATCAACCCGTCTTGCAGAGCCCGACCAGCAGCGCCTTGAGTTCGGGGCTCTGCTCACCGGCAATTTCGTAGCGCCACATGCCCTGCCCTTTGGCGTCAGGGAAGGTGCCCCGGGGCACGGCATTTCCCAGATCCAGCCGACGACGCGAAGCACCGCGCCCTTGGAACACAGGCGACCGAAGTTTGCCGGGTGATCGGGGTCGCCGCGCACACTGATATTCATCGCCTCATCAGCGCTGGCCAGTATGCCGCAACCGACACCGCAGCAGGGGCAGGTGGTACGGGTTTCAGACACGCTCATTCGGCCGTTATACCTGCGGGCTGATGAACGGCATCAGCCATCCAGCGCCGGCCCGGCACTCAGAAAACGTTGCGCAGGCTGCCGGGCAGCAGCAGCCGGCCCGCGACGAAACGTTGGTAGTCGTCACGCACCGAGCCGTAGACAAAGCGTGACCAGGCGGCGCTGGCCAGCAGGATCAGTATCAGACGAATGACATCCCAGGCGCCGGGAAAGTCTACAAAGACCAGCAGGACCAGTGGCCAAACGTATAGCAGGCCGCGCAAACCGTGTTTGGCGACGATCAGCAGCATGCCGGTGTAGCGGATGAGGCGCTGGCGGCGCGAGCGGTACTGTGCCATGAACACTGCGCGCTCCAGGTCATTCTCGATATCCGCAAGCGTGTTTTTCAATGCGATGAGACCCCACTGATCCTGAAATTTATGTATTCCCGTCATTCCGGCGAATGCCGGAATCCATGCGGCCTGACAAACAGTCTGGATCCCGGCCCGGGCCGGGATGACGGTATGTATTATACGGCCGGCCGAAGCTGTCAGTGTTCGGCAACCTGGACACCGACCTGGGACATTCCGGCCAGACCGGATTGACGGGCGTGTTCCTGGAACGCCGGGTTTTTCCAGAAGAAGGCGCCCGGCATGGTGGTCGGGATCACCAGCACATAGAACAGTGCGCGGCCGATCAGCGCAGAACCCAGCAGCGCCAGTGCCGCAAGCCCCCACGATACAAAACCGGCCGGCCCGGATAAACCGTTCAGTGCCGCGAGCACGATGAATACGCCGGCGACCGGCATCAGTGCATTGCGCAACCAGTAGGTCTTGCCGAAGCTGGTGGTCTGTTCCAGCCACGCGGCCTGCCCTTCACCCGTGTGCCGGCGCAGGTAGTCGGCATGGCGGTAGAGGCCGAAGCCTTCCAGCGCGAGCCCTGCCAGTACCAGCACAGACAACACGCGTAACAGCGCACTGTAATCAGCGCCCTGCACGGCAAGCAGCGGCACGAACACCAGCGCAACCGCCAGCGATCCCAGCGCCAGCATGCTGGCGTAGAAGCTGGTCAGCACCTGCCAGTGGTTCCAGAACGGGCGCGCCGGGATACGGTAGATACGGTGCATGAAGTAGATCGATGCGGGACCGGCGACCACGGCAAGCCAGCCGGACAACTCCCGCGCCCCGTTTACCAGGCCTTCCGGCAGCCAGCCAGACAGTTGCGGCAATCCACTCAGCACGGCATAAACACCCAGCAGATTGTAGAACACCGCCACGGCCGCGACTTCGCGGCTCACCGGCGAATGGCGCAGGTTGTTGAAGGCGCGGTAGAAGCGGTGCGGGCGGCCGAGGTGCAGAGTGGAAATCACCAGCGCGAAGGTCTGCACCGCAATCAGACCAAACAGCGTCACCGGGTATGCGACCGGATGTGCGGCAGCCCCCAGGGATTCCAGCCCGAACTGCGAACCAAGGAACAACAGCAGGAAGGCGCCGACCACGGCCTGGGTGATCAGGGTGAAGATCACCAGCGGGTCTTCGCGCGAACGCAGTTTGGCCAGGTTCCATTGCATCGGCCTGCCGCTGCGTTGCAGCGGCGCGCTGCGGTACCGGCCCTGCCCGCCCTTCACGCCGGGCTCGGGCTTTACATTCTGTTCATCGCGCACGTAGCGCACCGGCGTGCTGTCGGTACGGCGCATTTCACGCGGCAGGCTCTTGCTCTGCTGGAAACGGATGTTGGGGTGGGTGATGGAGGTGTCGGGAAAACCGGGAATGCTGGTGGCCAGCTGTTCGCGGTTTTCCGGCAGGGTCTCGATCACGCCGAAGTCCAGCGCGCCACCGAGGCAGGCCGAGGCGCAGGCCGGTTTCAGGCCGACTTCCAGGCGGTCGACGCACATGTTGCACTTGGAGACGTGGCCGGCCACCGGGTCCAGCTGCGGGGCGTTGTAGGGACACACCCAGGTGCAGTAACCGCAGCCGAAGCAGATGTCCGGGTCCTGCAATACCGCGCCGTACTCGGCAAACTTGGTGTAGGCGCGCGTCGGGCAGCCCTTGAGGCACACCGGGTCGTCGCAGTGGTTACAGGCCATGGAGATGTTCAGGCGCGAGACCGCCGGGTAGCTGCCGCCTTCGAGGTAACCGACCGAGCGGAACGACAGGTGCGCCGGGGTGTCGTTCTTTTCCGCGCAGGCGGCTTCGCAGGCGTGACAGGCAATGCAGTTGTCGGCGTTGAAATAGAAACCGTGCTGCTTGTAGCGGTCAGGGTTGTCGCTGACGCTGCTGTCGCCGTTGATGTTCAGACTCTGGCCGGCGAGCGGGTCGTTTTCATCGATCAGCTGGATGGGTTTGCCGTAACAGTTGGTTTCAGGAGCCTCGACTTTCGGTACGAAGGCGTAGTCCGGTTCGTTGTCTCTGACTTTATACATAATCTAGATCCAGTTAACCATCAGGCTATCGTCATTGCGAGTCGCGCCAGCGACGCGGCAATCTCTTTGGCCTGCCGCCAGGCTGAAAGAGATTGCCGCGCTACGCTCGCAATGACGGGTTGTTTTATTCGCGCCGTCGACCAGGGAATACGGGCAATTCATCAATAGGCTCTCGCTGCCAGGTTGATAGCCGCTGCTGCCTGCTGGTCTGCAATCGGCTCGACACGCACTGCGCACTGCTTGTAGGCCGGCTGTCGCGAGTGCGGGTCGAGCAGCCCGAGGCTGACGCGGTTCACGCACTCATGGTAATGGAACGGCACAAAAATCATGTCACGCGGCACACGCTGGGTGCACTGCACCATCACAATGGCATCGCCACGCCGCGACACCAGGCGCGCGTACTCGCCGTGCCTGACGCCAAACTCAGTGGCGGCGTCAGGGTTCATTTCCATGTAGGGCGTGGGACTGAACTTGTTCTGGTTGCCCAGCTTGCCGGTACGCGTGCGGGTATGAAAATGTTCGACCACGCGGCCGCTGTTCAGCCAGAACGGGTATTCGTCATCCGGGCGTTCGTTGTTGTCGACGAACGGCAACGGGATGAGTTTTGCCTTGCCGCCCGGGTACTGGAACACGCCGTCGGCATACAGGCGTTTCGTACCGCTTTCGTCGCCATCGCGGCACGGCCACTGCAGGCCGCGCTGCTGTTCGATCCTGTCGTAGCTCATGCCGGAAATGTCGAGCAGGCGGCCTTTCGACAATTGTTTCATTTCCTCGAAGGCCTGTTCGGTGGTCTCGGGGAAATTCGGTTTTTTGTCACGCTCGATGCGCTTTGCCATTTCGTTGAAGATCCAGAAATCCGGCTTCGACTCGCCGAACGGCGGCATCACGTTACGGATCAGGTTCACGCGCCGTTCGGTATTGGTGAACACCCCTTCCTTTTCGGCCCAGATGGCGGCCGGCAGGAACACGTGGCTGTATTCGTTGGTCTCCACGTCGGCGTAGGCATCCTGCACCACCAGGAACTCCAGCTTCTCCAGCGTCTTGCGGATACGCGCCGTGTTGGGCATGGAGGTCATCGGGTTGGTGGCAATCAGCCACAGGCCCCTGATCTGCCCGGTTTCGATGGCGGGCAGGATATCGGTCATGAACAGGCCGCGTTTTTCCGGGAAGAAGTCTTCGTCGATGCCCCAGAACCCGGCGATGTCCTTGCGGTCCTGCGCTTTTTCCAGCGCGCGGTAACCCGGCAGGCCGGAGCAGGACGACCATTCGCGGGTACCCATGGCATTGCACTGGCCGGTGATGGACAGGCTGCTGCCACCGGGTTTGCCGATGTTGCCGGTGATGAGATTGAGATTATTGATCGCCACCACACCGTCGGAGCCGTGCGTGGACTGGTTGATGCCCATGGTCCAGATGGTCATGGCCGACGGCGCCTTCGCGTACAGGCGCGCGACGTTACGGATGGTATCTTCGTCGATGCCACAGATCTTCGATGCCGCAAGCGGATCATAATCCGCTACCGTTGCCTTGAAGGCGTCGAAATCCGTGGTGTGTGCGCGGATATAGTCCTCATCCTGCAACCCTTCTTCCAGAATCACGTGGGCAAGGCTGTTCAACAGCACCACATCGGTCCCGGGACTGATCGGCAGATGCATGTCGGCGTTCTGCGCCAGCATGGTCACGCGCGGATCGACCACGATCAACGGAAAATTCCGCTTCTCGCGCGCTTCTCGCATGCGCCAGTAAATAATGGGGTGCTGCTCGGGCAGGTTGGAGCCGATGGCGAGCAGGCAGTGCGTGTGTTCGAAGTCGTCATAGCAACCGGGCGGGCCGTCGGAACCGAAAGAACGCTTGTAGCCCGATACCGCCGAGGCCATGCACAGGGTGGTGTTGCCATCGTAGTTATTGGTGCCGACCACACCGCGCGCCAGCTTGCCCAGGGTGTAGAACTCTTCGGTCATGATCTGGCCGGTGGACACGATCGCAAACGCATCGCGGCCGTGCTGCGCCTGGATGCGCTGGATCTCGGCGGCGGTCCTGTCCAGCGCCTCGTCCCAGGAAGCCTGGCGGAACGGTTCATGAACACGCTCACGCATCAGCGGCACGCGGCCGCGACCGCTGCTCTCGAACAGCTCATATTCAAAAATTCCCTTGATACACAGCTTGCCACGGTTTACATCGGCATCGCCGACACCGCGCGCGGAAACCGCTTTGCCGTCCCTGTTCAGGCCAACTTCAATGGAACAGCCGGTCGAACAGTAACCGCAGGTGGTGTACTTCCATTCCACTGCGCCCTTGTCGGCGAGCTTGATAGGGTTCTTCCTGTTCCGTCCGAAAAGCATATTTTGCCTCGTCAGAAAAATTCGTGGGTAGTTTCCGGTACGGGTAACGCCCCAAGC
>JBHHXO010000186.1:0-6525 GCA_046757125.1 Thiogranum sp. | reverse complement strand
CTGGCCATGAAAACCGGCACGGGCATCGGGGATATTTCCGCCACCATTCATGCCTATCCCACGCTGGCGCAGATTCACCGCCGTACCGTGAATACCTGGTACGGGAAAAAGCTGTTTAGCGCCCGGACCCGCCGTCTGGTAGGATGGGTCAACCGTGTACTGCCGTAATGATTTCCCTGCAGCTTTTGTCCCGGGTGAACCGGACCCGAGAGATTTGATCCATGCACGCCACGTTACCGTTACTTGAACACACCGATTTCCCGTCCCTGAGACGCGCCCGGCTGGAAGTAGTCCAGGTCAACATGGGCTATCGTTGCAACCAGTCCTGCCTGCATTGTCACGTCAACGCGGGCCCGACGCGCAGCGAACAGATGTCGCCGCAGACCCTGGATGACATTATTGCGTTCCTGGCGAACTCGGGCGTCAGGGTGCTGGACATTACCGGCGGCGCACCGGAGTTGCACGATGGTTTTACAACACTGGTTGAAGTTGCACGCGGGCTGGGTGTGCACGTCATCGACCGTTGTAACCTGACCATCCTCAATGAGCCGGGGTTTGAACATATGGCGGCGTTTCTGGCGCAGCACCAGGTTGAAATCGTTGCGTCGCTGCCCTGTTACCTGGAGGAAAACGTCGAGTCGCAGCGCGGCAAGGGTGTTTACCGGTCGAGCATCACCGCGCTCAGGAAACTCAACGCGCTTGGTTATGCACAGCAGGGCAGTGGACTGGTGTTGAATCTCATGTACAACCCGGGTGGCGCCGTGTTGCCGCCGCCCCAGAAACAGCTCGAAGCCGACTACAGGCGCGAGCTTGCCGAACGCGCCGGTGTCGAATTCAACCGGCTGTATGTACTTGCCAACATGCCCATCCAGCGTTTTGGCAGCACACTGATCTCGAAGGGGCAGTTTGCCGGCTATATGGATTTGCTCAAATCGGCCCACCAGGATGCCAACCTCGAAACAGTCATGTGCCGATCCCTGGTCAGTGTCGACTGGCAGGGCTATGTCTTCGATTGTGATTTCAACCAGATGCTGGATTTGCCCCTGGAGCTTGCGGATCGGCCACGGATGCATATCAGCGAACTGCAGGCGGCCGCGCTGAACGACTGTGCCATAGTCGTCGCCGATCATTGCTACGCCTGCACGGCGGGGCAGGGCAGCAGTTGCGGTGGCGCACTGGAATGAGTGTGCAACTGTCCATCATTATCCCCGCGCTCGATGAAGCAGACACTATAGGTGTGCTGTTGCAGCAGTTGCAGCCACTGCGCGAGCGCGGACACGAGGTGATCCTGGTGGATGGAGGCAGCACAGACGCGACAACAGCGCTGGCCCGGCCACTGGCAGACCGCTTGCTGGTTACGCCGGCAGGCCGTGCCCGGCAGATGAATGCCGGCGCGGGTGTGGCTGTCGGGCAGGTGCTCTGGTTCCTGCACGCCGACAGCAGCATCCCGGCCGCTGCGGATACGCACGTACTCAATATCTGCCGGCCGGCCTGGGGACGTTTTAACGTCCGCCTGTCGGGAGACGGTCTGCTGTTACGCAGCGTGGCCCGCCTGATGAACCTGCGTTCCTGCCTTACCGGTATCGCTACCGGCGACCAGGGACTGTTTGTTTCTCGCACCCTGTTTGACCGTGTTGGCGGTTATGCAAACCTCCCGCTGATGGAGGACATCGACCTCAGCAAGCGCCTGAAGCGGATACAGCGGCCGGTCTGCGTGCGTCATACCTTGACCACGTCGAGCCGGCGTTGGGAGAAACACGGTGTGGTACGTACCATTCTGTTGATGTGGTACCTGCGGCTGGCCTGGTGCCTGGGTGTGCCGGCCGCTCGTCTGGCTGAACGCTATGGCTGACCCGGTTCGCTATCGCTATCCGGACGGCCGGATACTGGTCTTCGCCAAAGCCCCGCTGGCCGGCCGGGTCAAAACGCGGCTGGCGGCAGGAATTGGTGACCGGGCTGCGCTCGCACTGTATACACAGCTCATGCGGGATACGGTTGATACAGCCGTACAGGCAGGTCTGGCACCGGTAACCCTGTGCACAGATTCGCCACACAGCGCGTTCGATGCGCTGGGTGAGAAATATGATATCGCTACAGAGATCCAGCAGGGCGCGGATCTCGGTATGAGAATGCACAACGCCATGCAGCATGCGCTTGCACAGGCGGATTTCGTGGTGTTGATCGGCACAGACTGTCCGTTGATGAGCGCGGGTTACCTGGCACAGGCCTGCCTGGCGCTGCATACCGGCACAGAGTGCGTGCTCGGCCCTGCCGACGACGGCGGCTATGTTCTGATCGGTGCGCGCAGTGCCGAGCAAGGCTTGTTCTCGGACATGCGCTGGAGTACCGGTCAGGTCATGCAACACACACGCGAGCGGCTGCGCCTGTTGAACAGGCGGCATATCGAACTCGAAACATTATGGGATCTCGACACCCCCGAGGATCTCGAACGCTGGCAGGCGCTGTCCCGGTCTGCCGTTACCGCTTAGAGGAGTGACAGCAAGATGAGTCAGGCAAAACACGATGAAATCCGTCAGACGGTGCGCAGCGCCTACGGAGAAGTCGCGGAGGCCAGCAACAGCGCGGGTGGTTGCGGTGAAGCCGGTTCCTGTTGTGGCGTGTCCGAGGATGCGCAGATCAACAGCCTGATATCCACGCGCCTGGGTTATTCGCAACAGGAGCTGGACAGTGTACCGGACGGCGCCGATATGGGGCTGGGTTGCGGCAACCCGCGTGCCATCGCCGGCCTGGGTGGTGGTGAAACAGTGCTGGACCTGGGCAGTGGCGGCGGTTTCGATGCGTTTCTGGCCGCACAGGAAGTCGGAAAGGACGGCCGCGTTATCGGTGTCGATATGACGCCCGCCATGGTCAGCAAGGCACGTAACAATGCCGAAAAGGCGCAGTTCGGCAACGTCGAGTTCAGGCTGGGGGAAATCGAGAACCTGCCGGTAGCCGACGGCTGCATCGACGTGATTATTTCCAACTGCGTCATCAATCTATCACCGGACAAGGGCCGGGTGTTCCGCGAAGCACACCGGGTGCTGAAATCCGGTGGCCGGCTGGCGATTTCGGATGTTGTCGCCAGTACCGACCTGCCCGCGTCGATGCGCGATGACCCGTACCTGCATTCGGCCTGTGTGGCAGGTGCGTCAAAAATCGATGAGCTGGAGGCCATGCTCGGCGCGGCGGGGTTCGTCGACATCAGCATCCAGCCGAAAGACGAGTCCAGGGAATTCATCAGGGACTGGGCGCCCGGCAGCGGTGTGGAGGATTACGTCATCTCGGCGCTAATCGAAGCGCGCAAGGTCTGAAATGACAGGCCTGTCGGACCGGGCTGTTCAGGGCTTCGATCAGCGCGCAGCCGGCGCATTCCGCCTCGCTTACCCGGCAGGCTGAAATCATCGCATCCAGTGTGCCCTGTATGCGGCGCAGATCGCGTACCCGTGCTTCACTATAAATCCTGATGTTTACCCATTCAGATATTTTATCCACTTGTTTTTCTTGAATAGCCAGAATCGCTTTCCGGTCATCTCTTCAGCAGCTATTATTGCGTCACGAGCAACATATTCAGAACCGGTTTCAATTATTCTCCCGAGCTCCGGATACAGGCTTCTTTCGTTAAGCATTTTTAATGCAGATATAGCATCGCGCACCAGTGACGAGTTAGATTTTGATGTGGCAATAATTGCTCTCAATGACTCACTGTCGTTAGTATCCAATAAAATTTCGGATGCGGTATTTGATATATGCCATTCATCTTCGCCAAGAAATATTTTCAACAACTCAATAAACCGTTTATTCTCATCAGCAGACAATTTTATTGTTTCTAACTTTAATTCAAGTTCGTCCCTGTGATCAGAATATATAATGGTTCCCGCCATTAGCATTTTTAGTTCACTTTCCGAAATATTCGGTGATAGTACGTATAGAAGAATCATTGACCACCAGCGCACATTGACATTTACACCCGGGGGGGATTTCATCTCATCAATGAGCCCGGAAAATGCATGGCTACGGTCCCGGGTATAGAAACCTGACATAATAATGTGTAAGGGAACTATAAAAGGAGCGCACTCAATCAAACTGTGCTTGCCCAGCATCCAGCCACCCCAATCTGTTTTCTTTCCGAGGCGTTCCAAACAATGATCAAGGTAATGACATATTTCCATGAGAAAGACACCCGGATCATGGTCCCAGAATACTTTCCAGGGGTTGTCTGGTCCTTCATTCCAGAAATTTACGTAGTTGTCGTGGCCGAACAAGAGTGAAAATTGTTCTGAAGTTAAATCCGGCATCATTATCCTCCTGGATAGTATTGATAGGACGTTTACTTTAACCGCCTGGCCAGCCCGACAAACTATGGACTCTTTTGTATCGCGTCAAGAATGGGTTTGATCTGGTCCGCCAACGCATTCATGCCATGTTGCATGGCGCGGTTATAGCCTTCCTGAGCTAATGGCAACGCTTCATCTGGTTTGTTCAGTTTGAGAAAAAGCAATAAAGCCCTGTTTGCCAGACTCAGGCATAGGCCGTTTATGTCACCTGATTCTCCACATAGGGTGAATTGTTCTTGATATAACACCATAGCCAGATCCAGCTCCCCTTTTTTTTCATGAATAATAGCCTGATTACCCAGGCTGATAGCAAGCTGGATTTTATCACCCAGTTTCCGGCAGAGTTCTTCCTGCATCTTGTATCGTCCCATTGCCTTATCAATCTCACCCATGGCGTTAAAAATCAGCCCTTGATTCCCCAAGCTCCTTCCCAGCCCTTCCTTGTCTCCCAAGTCTCTACACAATTGCTCCGCTTCCAGGAACAGTTTCAGTGCGCGACCCAAATCACCATAATTTCTCAATATCAGGCCCTGGTTATTCAGGCATTTGCTCAAACCGTCTTTGTCATCCAGCTCCCTGTACAGTTTTTCAGACTCCTTATGTATGGACATCGCCTCTTCCAGACTCCCCTTCTGTTGGAGAAGAACAGCCCTGTTACCATAGCTTTGCAGTAAACCATAGCCGTCGCCTGACTTCCGATACAGTCTTTCCTGCTCGTGATATGCGGCCATTGCTTTATCCGTCTCGCCAATCCTCGAATAAATCCGTGCCAATCGACCCAGACTATCGGAAAGTTTTGTATTATCGCCAAGTTTGCGATAGTGATTGAATAAATGGTTCTGCAAAATAAATGCTTCTCTAGAATGACCCATATCATCAAACAGATTGGCAATGTTCCAGAGGTATTTGATGTGTTCCTTGGGGTGGTAAAGAACTTTTCGATAAGCGATTACCATCGATAATGATGCTCGAGTTTCAACTTCTACCCAGAATCCCCTGACTTCAAACTGATGAGTATCTAAGGCTGCCATGATAAATGGCAGATCAGCCAACCGATCATGTAAACGCTTCCAGTTCCGTGACTGTGCCAACTGCCATGGCAGTTCATCGACGCTACGGGGGTTAAGAGCTTCCTGTTCAAAATAATCGGCCAGCCGGGTATGAGCCGCTTGCTGTTGTACCTCGGAATAGACGTAACGTGACTGCACGGCCTGGCGCAGGTAACCATGCGCAAAGTTTAACAACCCGGAACATCTGACCAGTGCTTGCTCAGCGGCTAGAAAAAGCGGTGACCAGCAGGCATGCGGTAATGGTTCATTGTCCGAACCGAGCAGGTCCAACAGCTCCGCCTCGGACAAGCCCCGCCGGGAAGCCCACAGGTACGTCATGGTATCGCGCACGAGTCCGGGCCGGTCATGTTCATAGTCGGTTTCGTAGCGATGCAGAATCTTTTCGTAGAGCGAGTGAATTTCCTTGGCCTCCAGGTAATATCTGATTTTCTGGTTGAGTTCTTCATGTCGGCCAAATAGCCGCAACTCTTCCAGTAAGGTGCGGAGATATAGCGGGTTTGCTGTCTGAGGGGCGATGACAATTTGTTGTAATTGAGTGCTGGACAAGGATTTGGTGTATTGCGCCAGGTAGTCGTTAACCAGTTGCCTGCGCTCTTCGTCTATTAGTGGTTCAACCTGCAGGGAAGGCCAGCTGCGCCTTTCGAGTCCTTCTAGTACCCTGCCCGGCAGGGTGGACACCACCAGACGAATATTTTCAGGGATCTCAGGTGGCATCCAGACTAAGTCCCGGGCCTGGTCGCGGTCTCCCAGCTGATTCAGGGCATCGAGTATTAGCACGACTTTGCCACGTGCTGCAGCCATGTGCAGTGCATTTGCAAAGGCCGCGTGCAGCGCGTCAGGTGTGTCCGGAATTTCCATCTTGATATCAAAGTGGCGTATAAGTTCACCCAGTATCCGTTGCAACATCGACGCCCAGTCGGCACTGTACAATGTGGATCCGATATAGTGCTGGATCAGCAACGTATCCGGATTGGCCTTGCGGAAACGAAACGCCCAGTTAGCCAGTAGTGCAGATTTTCCGGAACCGGATTCGCCTAGCACCACCAGGGGAGTGCCGGTGCCCTGCGCATGTGCATCCAGCCGATCATAGTAATTCTGTCGACCGATATACACCTGTGACC
>JBHHXO010000185.1:0-6581 GCA_046757125.1 Thiogranum sp. | reverse complement strand
GTTCGCACCGCAAGATAGATTTCCGCATCGCTTCGCTGCCCCGGAGCCTGTACCTGTGCAAAAGTTTCACGGTAATGAACCTGAAAATGTTCAGGATCATGCACAGGCTCGGGCAGAAAATAGTCTCCTGGGACGAAGAGGCGCTGGTTCACCTGCCTGCAGACATGTATTTCTCCCGGCGCCTGTCACCCTTGTCGCTGAAATACGTTTCCCATCTTTTTGCATGGGGCGAAGACAATGCACGCCTGTGGCGTCAGTATCCCCAGATGCCCAGGGGAAAACCGATACACATAACCGGTAACCCGCGTGGTGACCTGTTGCGTGATGAAGTGCGTCCTTTCTACAGGGACGACGCGGATGCGTTACGGCGGCGCTACGGGAAATATATTCTGGTCAACACCAACTTCAACCATGTAAATGCATTTTACCCGGCCCAGAATCTTTTCCGGCCGTCATCGAAGCGCGGTGGGCAGGCGAAGTTCGGTAAAGCCGCCAAGGGGATGAGTGCCGGGTTTGCGGAAGCGCTGCGCGACCACAAGCAGGCGCTGTTTGATTATTTCAGGGCGTTGATACCGGCGCTCGACGAATCCTTTCCGGATTACAATATTATTGTCAGGCCGCATCCGACCGAGAACCAGGCCGTCTATCATCGCATGGCGGCCGCCTGCAAACGGGTCATTGTAACCAACGAGGGAAACGTGGTGCCGTGGCTGATGGCGGCGCAGGCGCTTATCCATAATGGTTGTACCACAGCCGTAGAGGCTTACAGCATGGGTATTCCAGCTCTAAGCTACCGTCCGTGTGTCAACGTGGATATTGATCATGGTTTCTACCGCCTGCCGAATTTCCTGAGTTACCAGTGCTTCGGTTATGAGGAACTGCACGACACATTGGGCAAGGTCCTCGACGGGCGGCTTGGAGCCGCCGGTGGCGGCGAGCGCAAGGCCTGTTTTGACCGCTACATCGTCGCTCAGAACGGCCCGCTGGCCTGCGAGCGTATGGTCGATGTGCTGGAAGACATCAGCGTGGGTGAAACCGAATTGCCGAAGCCGCCGTGGTTTAATCATGTGGTCGGCTGCACGCTGGCGAATGGCCGGCATTTTCTCAAGCGAATGAAAAGCCGCCTCCCCGGCTCGCACGCGCCGCCCGAGTTTCACCGCCACCGCTACCCGGGAATCACCCTTGACGAATTGCGCAAACGGATATCGATGTTCCAGCAGGCGCTGGGTGACACGACGGAGATAAAAGCCGAACAGATTCACGACCAGATATTTCGAATCAGTGCCTGATGGCTGGAGATTAAGATGAAAGTAATGATACTGGGCCTGGGTAAATCGGGCACGACGGCGCTTCTGTATAAACTCGCAGCGGGTCTGCCCGGTTGCGAGGCGTTTTCCGGCGGCCGACCGGGGAAATACAATGGTGACTATTCCAATGCCATCTACAAGCACACCTACGAAGAACGCAAGGGCAAGGATTTCGACCTGTACAGGGAACACCTGAAGAAAGAGCACTATGATCGCAAGATCTGGATTGCGCGGGACCCGCGCGATGTTGCGGTCAGCAGGATGCTGTACCGGTGGAACCGCGGGTGTGTGGGCCGCAGGCGCCAGTTCAGGGCGCACCTCGACCTGGTTCTGAAAAAGGAAGCGGACCCCCGGTCCATCCCGTTCCATGAAATCTGTCGTTATACCGGGCGGCACGGCTGGCCAATGGATGTGCAGGAGGTAGTCAATGAGGAAAGAGTGCGCTACCGGCACATGCATGATTTTGTCAACGGTCTGGACAGTGACTGGTTCCTGTTCACCTACGAGGATATGGTCAACAAGAACTTCGCCGCGCTGAATGATTATCTGGGTTTCGAAGTGCAGGCGGACAGGGACGTGCCGGATTCGACCGGCAAGGCCAAGGTGGTGCGCAAGAAGGCGAGTGGCGACTGGCGGCACTGGTTCACGCAAGAGGATGTTGAGCTCTTCAGGCCGGCTTATTCACCATATATGCAACTCATGGGCTATGACGATGACGACTGGACCCCGAGCGCCAACCCGGTAATTGAACCTGAATACTCGTCACTCTACATGCAAAGCCTGGTGCAGCGCGTCCCCCTGGATACCGCCCGCAGGCTGAAGGGACAGGCGCAGCGCCTGTTTTCCAGGAAAGTCGGTTGAAGATGGATGAGTTCATGCCTCGAATGAAAAAATTGAAGGATATTGTTCGTGGTGTTCGCCTGGTTGCGTTTGATTTCGACGGCGTGTTTACCGATGACATGGTGTACGTGCTCCAGGACGGAACGGAAGCAGTGCGCTGTTTTCGCGGCGACGGCCTGGGTTTGCAGAAACTCGGGCGCCTCGGCATAGACACCGTCATTATTTCCACCGAAGCCAATCCGGTTGTGACCGCCCGGGCTGCAAAACTCAGGATCCGCTGCATACAGGATGTCGGGGACAAGCGTGCGGTGCTGGAGGGTGTTGCCGGCGAGCTGGGTATTGCGCTCTCGCAGGTGGCATTCGTAGGGAACGATATCAACGATCTGCCGGTTCTGCGCGGAGTCGGTCTGCCGATAGTGGTCAGGAACGCGCACCCGGATGTTATCGGGGATGCGCTTTACCAGACCAGGCTTTCCGGTGGCCACGGTGCCGTGCGGGAAGTCTGTGACATGATCGAGGAAGCGCGGGCGCCGGCCGGCGTGCAGTAACGAACTCCTTTTTCAGCGCGGAAGCGTTTTTTCCGCTCCGGCGAGATATCGGCCTTAGTGCAGTTTGCCCGGATCGATCACGACGTGACGAATGCGTGAGAGATTCCAGCTGTAGGTAACGTGTACCAGGCCGTCGTCGGCCTGGATGACGGCAGGATACGAGTATTCGCCGAAGCCGCGTGCCAGAACCAGGCAGTCACGCCAGTTTCTGCCGTCGCGGGACAGGGCGATATTCAGCGGTGTGCGGCGCCTGGAAGAGCGGTTGTAGACCAGTAGCTGGCGGCCGTCGGCAAGTGTTACCGCGTCGGTTCCCGAGTTGGGATTTTTCAGGGAAGTGAGCTGTAACCCGGTCCAGTTCTTTCCCCCGTCGCTGGACCAGCTTTCTGCAATCCGCTTGTGCCGGGTTCTGCATATGAGCTGCAAACGGCTCTCGGCGTGCGTGAGTATGCTGGGCTGGATGGCGGCTACCGGTGCCCCGTCGCCAAACAGGTGAATGCGTTTCCAGGATGCACCCAGGTTGTCGCTGTGCTCGATGTGAATGCGCCAGTAGTCACTCTCGGTGCTGGACGGACTCAGCACCTCGCCATTGGCAAGCTGCACGGGCTTGTTCTTGATGGGGCCGAGTATGCCGTCGGCAAGCCGTCTGGGTGTGCTCCAGGTGCGGCCGTGATCGCTGGACTCCGTGCACATGCCCCACCAGCTCCTGGGGTTTTTTCCTACCTTGTAGAACAACAGCAGAGGACCCGATTCGGGCTGGAAAAGCACCGGGTTCCAGCACGCATAGCGCCTGCCGTCGTGCTGTTTGCCATTGGCGACTTCCACCGGTTCAGACCAGCCCTTACCCTCGTTCCGTGCGACCATGATGCTGACGTCGGGGCGGGATTCGAGTGATCCGGCAAACCAGGCGGCTACCAGCCTGCCACCGGATGAAGCGATGGTGGAGGCGTGGCTCATGGCGTGTGCCGGGCGGGCAGAGATAAAACCGTCGGCGATGACAGCGGGATCCGGGTTGTGTTTCGGTCCTCCGGACAAATGCGCCCCGGTTGCCGCGGCCCAGCTGAATATTCTGCGAAAAACCAGACGATTGACAAGCATCGAATAAAAGTACGAAAAGAAAACCTGCGCAGTATATCGCTTCCGCCTACGCCAGCTGAATCAACCCGACATGTCCAGTGCGGCGTTTCGTACCAGGCCCACTAGCCGCCGGCACTGGTGACGCGTTCAAAATAGCGCAGTCTGTACAGCAGGCGGGCGTTGTCGGGGCTGTCATTAAAACCGCTGCGGTTGTGCAATACGTTGTTGCTGACCAGGCCCCAACCCGGCTGCAGGGTAAGGCGGAATATGTACGGGTCGTCGGAGGCCAGCAGGGTTTCCAGCGCACTGACAGCCGCACGGGTTGCCGGGTCGGTTTTCCATTCGATATTGTGCGCGCGTGCCGTGTAGCGCATGTGCAGGCATTCGTTGCTGTAGCCGGTGAACACCGGTCCGCTGCGGGCGGGTCGCACCATGCAACCATGGTCGATGTTCGCGGGGATGGTCATGACATCGGGAGCCATCAATGCCCGGATGTAATCCGGATCCATGTCGCGCAGCCGGATGTAGGCTATTTCGTGGTCGAACAGGGCGTTTTCACCGCCCTCGGCAGAGGGGTGGACGCAGTGCAGCAGCAGCGCATTGATCTGTTGGTCGAGCCCGTTGTAGTAGCCGTCGGTATGCCAGTGGATCGGGCGGTTGGTGTAGGGGATATAACGCTTTCGCCACTGTTCGTCGACAACTCGCAGTGCGGTTACTCCGTCGTCGTCAGCACCCATGTTGCGGTCCAGGTTGCGCAGGCCCAGTTGTGCGCCGAGCGTGGCAGGAATCAGTTTGTCCGGGTTTGTCCCGGTGTTGCTCCTGTAAACGGCCATGTTGGTCTTTGCGCAACGCTGCAGAATGGCTTCCCGCTCGACCGCACCCAGATCGCACGGGTCGTTGATTTCAACGATCAGGTCCGCGGCATCCTGCGGGTAGTCTTTCAGTTTACGCGCCCTCCACGCTTCGTAGGCAGCATGATTGTCGGGGTCGAACGGGTTGTCCTGACGGGTGGCATTTTCTACGGGCATATGGCCTCCGGAGTCTTGCGGTTGTCCATGCCGGATGTCCCGTGCCAGTAGCCGTTACAGCTGTCGCCCGGCATGATTTTCTCCAGCACGCTCACGGCTTCATCGCTCGAACAGTTGCCGTGCAGACGCTCATGGAAAGTGTGGATAATGCGTTCGGTATGCCTGTGCTGCGGGCTGATGCGCAGCACGTTCACGCCAAGCGTGAGCATGTCATCGATTTCCGTAACCAGGTTGCAGGATCGGGCGGACTGGGTCTGTATACCGTTCAGCACCAGGAAGTCTTCGCTCTCCCGGGTGGCCAGTAGCAGGCCGTCCGGGTAGTCCAGGCAACGAAACTGGCAGTCGTCCTTGGGCAGGTTGTGCGCGCGTGCGGTGAAGCAGCGCGCCGAGTAGGCCAGTGGCAGCCTTCCGTACACAAACACCTCGGTCTCTACATTCTCCGGTCGTTGCTGTTGCATATCGACCAGGGTATCGCGCGCGAGTTCGACCGGCAGCACCCAGCGCTTCAGGCCCCGGTCGGCAAGCACTTTCAGGGTCCGGGGGTTGTATATATTGACAGACGGTCCGGTAACGAAACCATGTTTTCCGGATAACATGTGTACCGCGCCCATGTCGTTGGCTTCGACGCAGAAGCGGTCATTGTTGCAAATCTGTTGCATGGCGCCCAGCTCGGACCCGGCCTCGACCAGTGTCAGGGTGGACAGCACAACCTCTTTGCCCGCGGCGTGCAGCTGTTCCGCGATCTGCATCCAGTCTTCGCCGCGCAGGGTGCGCCGCTTGGAGCAGACGGTTTCGCCGAGGTACACGATATCGGCCTCGGTATCGGCAATGCGCGCATAAAAATCGAACATCTCGTCGCGGCTCCAGTAATAGAGCACGGGGCCGAGTGAAAGCCGGGCAGTTTCTGTTACTGCCATGGTCGGTGATAAGCGCCCAGCGTGGTCTGGGCCCCCTCGGAAACTGTTTGCAACGCATCCAGCCAGGGCGTGCGGGGCTGGTACTGTTCGGGATTTTCGCGGCAGCTGTCGAGCGCCGCACGCCACACCTGTGTTACCTGCCTGACATAGGTCGGGCTGCGCTGGCGCCCTTCGATTTTTATGGCGGCAATGCCCATGGCCTGCAGTTCCGGCAGTAACGCCAGCGTGTTAAGGCTGGTTGGTTCCTCGATGGCATAGTAGGTGTTGCTGGAGACTTCGAAGCGCCCCTTGCAAAGGGTCGGGTAACCGGCAGGTTCATTTTTTTCGTAGCGGTCGATCAGCACATCGTTCAGACGCGATTCCAGTCCCTTCGGCGTTTCCACCCAGCGCACGGCGGAGGCCGGGGAGCAGGCGCCAAAGGTGTTGGGTGACTGGCCGGTGACGTAGGAAGACAACAGGCAGCGGCCTTCCACCATGACGCACAGGCTGCCGAAGCCAAACACTTCAATCGGGACCGGGCTTTGTTCCGTCACCTGCCGTACCTGTTTCAGTGACAGTACGCGCGGTACCACGACACGCTGGATATTGAAGTTTTCATGGTAGAAGCGTATCGCTTCCGGGTTGGTTGCCGAGCCCTGTACCGACAGGTGCAGGCGCAGCCTGGGCCAGTGGGCGGCGGCATAGTCCATTACGCCGATATCGGCCAGGATCAGTGCATCGACATCCAGCCCGGCGGCCAGGTCCACCGCCTGCTGCCAGCGTTGCCAGCCCGCGGCCTGCGCATAGGTGTTGATGGCGACGAAAACCTTTGCACCGCGTTCGTGCGCGTAGCGAATTCCTTCACGGGAACGCTTTTCGTTGAAGTTC
>JBHHXO010000184.1:0-6619 GCA_046757125.1 Thiogranum sp. | reverse complement strand
GCATTTTTTGCCGGTCGCCAGTTCGGCCGGACCAGGCTGGCGCCCAACGTCAGCCCCGGAAAAACCTGGGAGGGCGTCTTCGGTGCGCTGGTCGCGTGCATCCTGTTCGCTTTTGGCGCCGCAGTTTTTTTCGACCGGCACGGGCTGGCGCTGAGCGGCTTTATTCTTGTTTCACTGCTGACGGTACTGTTTTCAGTGGTCGGTGATCTGCTCGAGAGCCTGCTGAAACGCCAGCAGGGGGTCAAGGATTCGGGCACGCTGATTCCCGGGCACGGGGGTATTCTGGATCGTATCGACAGCCTGTTCGCGGCGGCGCCGGTGTTCCTGCTCGGCATGCGCTGGATAGACCTGTGAGTGCTGCGACGGGCATCACCGTGCTGGGCGCAACCGGTTCCATCGGGCTGAATACGCTCGACGTTATCGATCGCAACAGCGATCGTTACCGGGCGGTTGCATTGACCGCGAACCGCGACGTCGAGCGCCTGCTCGAACTGTGCCTGCAACATCAGCCGCGCTACGCGGTGCTGGCCGATGCGGACGCCGCGGATGACCTGCGCCGCCGCCTGCGCGGTGTGGCGCCCGATATCGAGGTGCTGGGGGGAGCGGAAGCACTGATCAGTGTTGCCGGTATGGATGAAGTCGACTGCGTGATGGCGGGCATCGTCGGTGCCGCCGGCCTGCTGCCGACCCTGGAAGCGGCGCGCAGGGGCAAGCGCGTGCTGCTCGCCAACAAGGAAGCGCTGGTGATGTCCGGCGACCTGTTCATGCAACAGGTACAGGCGGGCGGCGCCGTGTTGTTGCCGGTGGACAGCGAACACAATGCGATCTTCCAGTGCATGCCGCACGGATATGTGCCGGGGGCGGGGCGGCCGGACGGTGTAGACAGGATATTGCTGACGGCTTCCGGCGGCCCGTTCAGAACTACGGCGCTCGACCGGTTGTCAGCGATCACCCCTGCACAGGCCTGCGCACATCCGAACTGGGACATGGGCCGCAAGATATCGGTGGATTCCGCGACCATGATGAACAAGGGGCTGGAGATAATCGAGGCCTGCTGGCTGTTTTCCCTCCCCGAATCCAGCGTGCAGGTCACGGTCCATCCCCAGAGCGTGGTGCACTCCATGGTGCAGTACCGGGACGGGTCGGTGCTGGCCCAGCTGGGCAATCCGGATATGCGCACGCCTATTGCGCACAGCCTGGCCTGGCCGGAACGCATCGATGCCGGCGTCGACGCACTGGATATGTTCAAGGTGGGACGCCTCGATTTCGAGGCGCCGGATGAACAGCGCTTTCCGTGCCTGCGGCTGGCGCAGGAGGCGTTGCGTGCCGGGGGCACGGCGTCGGCAATCCTGAACGCAGCCAACGAAGTGGCGGTACAGGCGTTCCTGGACGAGGGTATCGCTTTTCCCGCCATTGCCGGGATCATCGAGTCCACCCTGGCACAGGTCGGCTCGCGTGACGCTGATTCGCTCGAGGTTATCCTCGAGGACGATGCGCAGGCACGCGCCTGTGCCGGCCAGCTGGTCAGAGGATGTACTCATGACAGGGTTCGGCGGGTCGATACTGGCCTTTATCGTTGCGATCAGCGTGCTGGTCGCCGTGCACGAGTTCGGCCATTTCTGGGTGGCGAGAAAGCTGGGTATCAAGGTGCTGCGTTTCTCCATCGGTTTTGGCAGGCCGTTCTGGATACGCCGCTTCGGCAGTGACCGGACCGAGTTCGCCCTCTCCGTGCTGCCTCTCGGCGGCTATGTCAAGATGCTGGATGAACGCGAGGCGCCGGTCGCGCCGGAAGAAGCTTCGCGCTCCTTCAACCGGCAACCCCTGTGGGCGCGATCCGCGGTTCTGCTGGCGGGTCCGCTGTTCAATTTTTTGTTCGCCATCGCGGCCTACTGGCTGATGTTCGTCAACGGCGTACCGGGTTTGCGCCCGGTGGTTGGCGAAGTGGCGCCGCAATCGGTAGCGGCGCAGGCCGGTTTCCAGGAGCGTGACGAGTTGCTGAGTGTCGCCGGTCGTCCGACGTCGACCTGGGACGAGGCATCGCTGGAACTACTGGATGCCGCCCTGTCCCGGGCGCAGACGGAAATCCTGGTGCGTACCCCGGACGATACGCAGAAGACGCTGAGTATCGACTTCAGCACTGTCGATGACGCGCTGGACGAGGGCGGGTTGCTGGGCAACCTGGGTTTTTCCGTATGGCGCCCCAGGATCCCGGCCGTTATCGATCGCCTGGTGCCGGAGGCCCCGGCGCAGCAGGCCGGCATGCAGGCGGGTGATCAGGTCATTGCAGTGGACGGGCAGCCGGTTAGCCACTGGTCGGAATGGGTGGACTATGTGCGCGCCCGCCCCGGGCAGACGTTGCGGGTGAGTATCCTGCGCGGCACGGACGAGCTGGAACTGGAGCTGGTGCCGAAGGCGGTTGACGACAACGGTACAACGATCGGGCAGATCGGTGCCTACGTGCGCAACCCGGTGGAGTTGCGCGACAGTATACGCACCGAGGTGCGCTACGGTCCTCTCGAATCCGTCGGCAAGTCGCTGCACAAGACCTGGAGCATGACGGAGCTGACCCTGCGAACCCTGTGGGGGATGCTGGCCGGTAAGGCATCGGTGGAAAATATCAGTGGCCCGATCAGCATCGCGCAGTATGCCGCCCACTCGGCAAGCAGCGGGCTGACCAGTTTCCTTAAATTCCTGGGCATCGTCAGTATCAGTCTGGGTGTACTGAATTTGTTGCCGATCCCGGTTCTGGACGGCGGCCACCTGTTGTATAACCTCATCGAGTGGCTGCAGGGCAGGCCCCTGTCGGAGTCTGCACAGCAAATGGGCCAGCAGCTGGGGATCGTGTTGTTGCTGGCGTTGATGAGTATCGCTTTTTACAATGATCTAGCGCGCGTGTTCGGCGCATGAGTTCCAGGGACAGTTGATGTATCGCTTTCTGACGTTGACGATAATTGGCCTGGCGTGGTCGTTTTCCGCCTGCGCCTTTGAACCCTTCCGGGTGTCGGATATCCGCGTTGACGGTCTGCAACGGATTTCCCCCGGCACCGTCTTTAATTTCCTGCCGGTACAGGTGGGTGACGAGTTCACCGAGCACGAGTCTGAAACCACCATCCGTTCGCTGTACAAGTCCGGTTACTTCAGGATGGTGGAATTGCGGCGCGACGGCGACGTGCTGGTCGTCGTCGTGCAGGAAAGACCGGCGATCTCCAGTATCGATATCAAGGGTAACGAGGATATAGAATCCGAGCCCTTGCTGGATTCCCTGAAGGATATCGGCCTTGCCGAAGGCAACGTGTTCGACCGTTCCCTGCTGGAGAAGGTCGAGCTGGAGCTGGAGCGCCAGTACTACAGCCGGGGGAAATACGGCGTGAAGATCGAAACGACGGTTACACCGCTGGAACGCAACCGGGTCGACATCCTCATCGACGTGTCCGAGGGCGCGGTGGCGAAGATCAGGGAGATCAATATTGTCGGCAACAAGGTGTTCGACGATGAAACCCTGCTGGACCAGTTCGAGCAGAGCACGCCGAACTGGCTGTCGTTTTACAGCAAGGATGACCAGTATTCCAAGCAGGAGCTGGCGGCGGACCTGGAGACACTGCGCTCCTGGTACCAGGACCGCGGCTATATCAAGTTCAACGTGACCTCCACCCAGGTTTCGATTACGCCGGACAAGAAGGATATCTACATCACGATCAATATCTCCGAGGGCGAACAGTACAAGGTGCGCGAAATCAAGCTGTCGGGTGACCTGGTTATAGCGCCGCAAGAGCTGTTCCCGATGTTCCGGATCAACGCGGGCGATGTATTTTCACGCAAGCGCGTCACCGATACGGTAACGCGTATTTCCGACCGCCTTGGTAACGAAGGTTATGCTTTCGCCAACGTCAATACCGTGCCTGATATCAATGAAGAGACGCGTGAAGTCGATCTGACCTTTTTCGTGGACCCGGGCAAGCGCGTCTACGTGCGGCGCGTCAATTTTGCCGGTAACAGCAAGACGCGCGACGAGGTGCTGCGGCAGGAAATGCGGCAGATGGAGGGCGGCTGGTTCTCGGCGGAAAAAGTCGAACGTTCGCGCACCCGCCTGCAGCGCACGGGTTTCTTTGAAGAGGTGAACGTGGAAACACCGGCGGTGCCGGGTTCGACTGACCAGGTGGACGTCGACTACTCGGTCACCGAGCAGCCGTCCGGGAGTGTTTCCCTGGGGCTGGGTTTCGCCCAGTCCTCCGGCATCATCCTCAATGGCAGTATTTCGCAGAACAACTTCCTGGGCACCGGGCGCCGGGTGGACGCCACTGTTAACAACAGTTCCATTACCAAGCTGTTCAGCGGTTCCTACACCAACCCCTACTATACGGTGGATGGTGTAAGTCGCGGCTTTGGTGCGTCGTTTCGGCAAACCGACTCGAGTAATTCGAATGCCAATCTTGCCAACTACTCCACGGACACCTATGGTGCCAACGTTACCTACGGGTTTCCGCTCAGTGAAAGCAATTTTTTCCGTTTCACCATAAGCGCTGACAGCCTGAAACTTAAGGATACGGAATTTTCCTCGACCCAGGTGCAGCAATTCGTCGAGGATCACGGTGATAACTTCAAAAGCCTGGGCTTTTTTACCAGCCTGGGGCACGATACCCGCAACCGCAGGATTTTTCCCACTACGGGTGGTTTGCGGCGGATCAGCCTGGATACCAAAATACCGGGATCCGAACTCGAGTACTACAAGGTCGACCTGAAAATCCAGGAATATATACCGCTGACCAAATTGTTTGTATTCAATGCCAAGCTGGATATCGGCTACGGTGACGGTTATGGAGATTTCGACAATCTGCCGTTTTTCGCCAACTATTATGCCGGTGGTGTGCGTTCCGTGCGCGGCTGGGAAGATTTCTCGCTGGGGCCCAGGGATGATAACAATAACGCCCTGGGCGGCAGTTTCAGAACGGTGGGAAATCTGCAAATCCAGTTCCCGCCACCCTTTATGACGGAAAGCAACAGCGTAAGGTTGAGTACTTTTTTCGATGCCGGTAATGTGTTCCCGGGTGCAGAAGATTTTGACAGCAGTGATTTGCGCATGTCAGTCGGTATTGGCGCGACCTGGTTGTCCCCGGTAGGTCCGCTGGCGATCAGTTTTGCCCAGCCGCTCAACGACAAATCGGGTGACGATGTTCAGAAGATCCAGTTTACGCTGGGTGCGGGATTCTAGTTTCTACTCAGGAGAAGAGCCTTGAAATCAATCAGCAGTTTACTTTTGGGCCTGGTATCGCTGGCCCTGGTTGCCATGCCGGTGCAGGCGGATACCAAAGTGGGTGTCGTAAATACCGTGCGTTTAATGGAAGAGGCGCCGCAGGCCAAGTCGGCGCAGAGCAAGATCGAGACCGAGTTCGCGCCGCGCGAACAGGAACTGGTCAAGTTGCAGAAGAGTATCCGCAAGCTCGAGGATCGCCTGTCGCGCGACGGTGCGGTGATGAGTGAAAAGGAAAGCAGCAAGCTGGAGCGCGAGATTCTTTCCAAGCGCCGCGAGCTGAAACGCACCCAGGACGAGTTTCGTGACGACCTGAATATCCGCAAGAACGAAGTGCTGTCCAAATTGCAGCGGCAGATGTATGAAGCGACGGTAGGGCTTGCCAAGGAGAAGAAGTTCGACATCATCCTCGGGCAGGGGGTCGTGTATTCCAGCGACAGTGTCGACGTCACCAACATGGTGCTCGACAGGCTGAAAGCCAGCTTCAAGTCCGGTGGCAAGTAGCGCGCGCCGGTATTCATGGAAGTGACGCTCGCGCAACTCGCCGGGCAGCTTGGTGTCGAGTTGCGTGGCGACGGCAATGTGCGTGTTTCGGCTGTAGCCCCGCTGCAGGAAGGCCGCGCCGGTGCGCTGAGCTTTCTGGCCAACCCCAGGTACCGGCAGCACCTGAAGACAACGCGGGCGGCCGCGGTGGTGCTGGGTGAGGAGGATGCCGCCGATTCCCCCGTGCCGGTACTGGTCAGCGACAACCCCTACGCCTGTTACGCGCGCGCTGCACGTATTCTGTATCCGCAGGAAACCACCCCCACGGGCATACATCCGGCCGCCACGGTCGATTCCGCGGCACGGGTTGATCCCGGCGCATGGATCGATGCGGGCAGCGTCGTCGCAGCGGGGGCGCGGATCGGCCCCGCGGTTCAGATCGGGCCGCGTTGTGTGATCGGCGCGGGCGTTGTGATCGGGGAAGGAAGCCGGCTGGTCGCCGGCGTAACGGTACTGGCGGCAGCGCGCATCGGCAGGCGCGTTACCCTGCACCCGGGGGCGGTGATCGGCAGCGACGGCTTCGGTATGGCGCAGACCGACGGTGAATGGCTGAAAGTTCCGCAGCTGGGCAGCGTGTGCATCGGGGACGATGTCGACATCGGCGCCAATACCACTGTCGACCGGGGTGCCTTGCAGGACACGGTCATTGAAGCGGGTGTGAAAATCGATAACCAGGTCCAGATCGGGCACAATGTGTTCATCGGTGCGCATACCGCCATAGCCGGTTGTGTGGGCATATCCGGCAGCACCCGGATCGGCAGGCACTGCACGCTGGCCGGTGGTGTCGGCCTTGTCGGCGTTTTCGTGGCTGGTATATAGGTTCCGCCT
>JBHHXO010000183.1:0-6620 GCA_046757125.1 Thiogranum sp. | reverse complement strand
ACCGGCGCAACCATGGCGAGGCTCGATACCGTGATTCGGGTGCTGGCCGCACTGGACCTGGATCTGTCCATCATTCCACGCCAGAAAGCCGAGTTTGACCCGACGCAGTGCTGATGAAATCCTTCCGGGTGCGAAAAACCTGGGGCATGTACTCGATAACAGATTTATTTTGTTGGAGTTTATTATCCTGTTCGGATTATGAAACGATCTATACATATGAACTCTTACATGTATAGAAAATCAAGATTTTATTGACATGGGCGGATTATATGTATAGAAAGTAGATTATTTCTATACATATACAGGGCCGCAGAAAATCACAATGACCGAAGGGACAATCGCACTGTTACCGCCCGATATCGAGCTGGAAACCCGCCCGGTCCTGAAGGCGCTGGCGCCCGCCCATCGCTATCTGGCGGAACTCAAGGGTCTGGCCGCCACCATCCCCAACGAGCACATTCTGATCAATACCCTGGCGTTGCAGGAAGCCAAGGACAGTTCCGAAATCGAGAACGTGATCACCACCCACGATGAACTCTACAAGGCCGACCTGTTCTCGGACTACGTTAAAAACCCCGCCGCCAAGGAAGTCAGCCGTTACGCCACGGCGCTTAAAACGGCCTTCGAGCAGGTTAAGCGTGACCGGCTGATCAGTGTGAACCGCATCGTGGAAACGCACCGGGTGCTGGAACAGAACGATGCCGGTATCCGCAAATTACCGGGCACCGCGCTGAAGAACGAGCGCACCGGCGAAACGGTATACACACCGCCCCAGGACCACGCCAAGATCGTACGCCTGATGAATAACCTGGAACAGTTCATCAATGACGATGTGCTGTACGACGCCGACCCGCTGGTCAAGATGGCAATCATCCACCACCAGTTCGAAAGCATCCATCCGTTCTATGACGGCAACGGCCGTACCGGGCGCATCATCAATATTCTCTACCTGGTGGCCAAAGGCCTGCTGGACATTCCCGTGCTCTATCTCAGCCGGTACATCATCCGCAACAAGCCCGACTATTACCGCTTGTTGCAGGCAACCCGCGATACCGGTGACTGGGAGCCGTGGATTCTCTACATGCTCGACGGCATCGAGCTGACTGCGCGCCAGACCATCTGGATTATCCGCCGCATCAAGGAAATCATGATGGCCTACAAGCACCGTATTCGTTCAGAACTACCGAAGATCTACAGCCAGGATCTGCTCAACAATCTGTTCCGCCATCCCTATACCAAGATCGAATCCGTACAGGCGGATTTGGGCGTGTCCCGGCTGACGGCGGCAAAATACCTGGAACAGCTCACCGACAAGGGCTTCATCGAGAAGCACAAGATCGGGCGTTACAACTATTACGTCAATCGACCGCTCATGAACATCTTTATGGATATACCAGACATGCCAGACAACGGGGAAGCAGGTAATGCCGCAACTCGAACACATTGAAGCCATCGAAAAGCGCCTGTGGACAGCGGCGGACACTCTGCGCGCCAATTCCAACTACGCCAGTAACGAATATTTCCTGCCGGTCATGGGGCTGGTTTTCCTGCGCCATGCCTACAGCCGTTACTTGGGCGTGAAGGATGCCATCGAGGCCAATCTACCCAAACGCGGTGGCAAGCCCCGTGCCCTGACCAAGGAAGACTTCTCCCAGCAAAGCGCGATCTTCCTGCAACCCAAGGCCCAGTTCGACACCCTGGTCGCACTCACCGACAGTGATGATCGCGCACGCGCCATCATTGATGCCATGGAGTCCATCGAGAGCGACTACGAAAATCTGCGCGGCGTGTTGCCCAAGAGCGAATACCAGGAGCTGGACAATGCCGTACTCGGCCAGTTGCTGCGCACGCTCAACCCGGATGAGCTGAAAAAGGTCTCCGGTGATGTCTTTGGACGTATCTACGAATACTTCCTCACCCAGTTCGCCGATCAGAAGGCCCACGACGGCGGGGAGTTCTTCACCCCCGTCTCGCTGGTCTCGCTGATCGCCCACGTGCTGGAGCCGGAAAACGGCACGGTGCTGGACCCGGCCTGCGGTTCCGGCGGCATGTTCGTGCAGAGCGCCCGTGTGGTCGAGCAGCATCACGAAAACCCGGCCGAAAAGCTGACCTTCTACGGGCTGGAAAAGAACGCTACCACGATTCGGCTGGCGAAAATGAACCTCGCGGTGCACGGCCTGGAAGGCGATATCCAGAAGGCCATCAGCTATTACGAAGACCCGCACGAACTGCTGGGTAAGGCCAACACCGTCATGGCCAATCCACCCTTCAACGTGGACGAGATCGACGCCGACAAGATCAAGAACGACCCGCGCCTGCCCTTCGGCCTGCCCGGCGTGAACAAGAAGGGCAAGGTCAGCAACGGCAACTACATCTGGATCAGTTATTTCTACAGCTACCTGAACGAGCAGGGCAGAGCGGGCTTTGTCATGTCTTCCCAGGCCTCCAGCGCCGGGCGCGATGAGGCAAAGGTGCGGCAAAAGCTGGTCGAGACCGGCGACGTGGATATCATGATCGCCATCCGCTCCAACTTCTTCTATACCCGCACCGTGCCCTGCGAGCTGTGGTTTCTGAATCGTGACAAGCCTAAGGACCACGAGAAAAAGGTGCTGATGCTTGATGCGCGCAACATCTACCGCAAGGTCACACGCAAGATTTACGATTTCAGTCCTGAGCAGCAGCAGAACCTCCTTGCCATTATCTGGCTCTACCGGGGCGAGACTAACAAATATTTGGAGCTCGTAGCCGGCTATTGCCGCCATGTGCTGGATGAAGGTGCTGGCTGTTTCACAGCCAAGGACGACGATGGCAAAGTATTCGAGCCGCTGCCGGACTTTATCGCATCGCTTGATTCACTCCACCAGGCTCTGCTCCCGTTCCTGCAAACCCTCTCCGAGGATGCCGCCCATGCAGAAACGTTAAAAGAGCTTGATGATGCACTATCTCCTTTCAAGGTCGATGTCGAAGCATTCGAAAAGACTGTGGCGGATCAGCAGGCATTGTGGAAGAAGCAGAAGACCAGCAACGGCCAACTGAAGAAGGCTGTTGATCGTCTTGCACCGCTTGCTGAGACCAGCCGTGACCTGGTGAAACAGACCGATCTGCTTTACAAGTTCGCCTGCCGACTCATAGAAACCTGCGAGAACGAATGCGACGCCCGTGACAGCGATGCCTGGGCCAATCGGGATGTTACCCGCGTCCGCAAGGCTGCCGACGAAGCCCGTCAGCAAGCTGTCGAGCAACTTAAGCAAGTGCGGTATTTCTGGAGGCAGGCGCACTGGCTTACTGAGCGGTTCCCCAAAGCCAAGTTGTGTGATGTAGAGGGTTTGGTCAAGCTGGTGGATCGCACCGAGATCGAAGCTAACGACTGGAGTCTCACCCCTGGCCGTTATGTCGGCGTTGCGCCCGAGGAAGAAGATGAAGACTTCGACTTCGAGGAAATCCTGCGTGACATCCATGTGGAGTTGGAAGACCTCAATGCTGAGGCGGTAAGATTGGCGAGGGCCATAAAGAGGAATTTTGAGGAGTTGGGGGTATGAGAAACGTGCCACTGATGTCACTGGCAGAGGTTGCAGAATCAGTGCGGTACGGATACACCGCTTCGGCTTCTGATAGTAAGGTAGGGCCAAAGTTTCTTCGAATCACTGACATAGTTCCCCCCCAAATCGACTGGCCAAATGTTCCGTATTGCAAGATTGATGAGAAAGATCTCGATAAATATTCTCTTGAGTCAGGGGATATTGTAGTAGCCCGAACGGGTGCAACAGTAGGATATGCCAAGCTGATTCGGGGGAGCGAACCGTCCGTATTCGCGTCGTACCTAGTGCGAATCCGAGTTGATCCGGAAAAGGCAGACCCCGGGTATGTAGGTCGAATTGTCGAATCAGAGGTGTACAAGCGCTTCGTTCTTTCACGCGTTGGAGGTGCGGCGCAGCCAAATGCAAATGCCAAGGTGCTCTCTTCCTTTCGGTTGCCAATTCCAGAACAAGCGACCCAACGCCGCATCGCCTCCATTCTTTCCGCCTACGACGACCTGATCGAAAATAACCGGCGGAGGATACAGTTGCTGGAACAGGCCGCGCGGCTACTCTACAAGGAATGGTTCGTCCACCTCCGATTCCCCGGCCACGAACACGTCAAAATCAAAGACGGTGTACCGGAGGGGTGGGAGAAAAAACCTCTGGGCGAGGTGGCACCTCTAAAGTACGGCAAGGCACTCAAGAATGATGACAGGACGCCCGGGCCTTACCCTGTTTATGGTTCGAGCGGGGTGATAGGTGCACACAATAAGGCTCTCGTTTCTGGGCCTGCCATTATTGTGGGCCGGAAAGGGAACGTTGGCAGTGTGTATTGGAGTGAGGATGATTTTCACCCAATAGACACCGTTTACTTTGTGGATGGTGAGAAATGTAACCTACACTTGTACTACGCACTGATTCATACCCCATTTATCAATACGGACGTAGCGGTACCAGGGTTGAATCGTGATTTTGCACATAGCCGTCCACTGTTGATTCCTGAATCAAAGATATTGCGATTGTTTGAAGAGATTGCCTCACCAATTCATGAGCAAATCGTTCGTCTTGAGAAATACACTGGCGCGCTAGCGGAGGCACGTGATTTGCTGCTGCCGCGCCTGATGAACGGTGAGATCACTGTATGAGAATTTCCCGTTTAGCGAAGATCAGGCAGCATCGGCTATTCCGGGACTTCGTCTGGTCAGATGAATTACCAAATTTTGCGCAGTTTAATGTCATCTACGGTTGGAATGGCTCCGGCAAGACCACGCTTTCTTCACTGTTCGAGAATTTTCAGGACGGGCGCAAGATCTCGGTGGGAGAGGTCGAGTTCACACTGGATAGTGGCGACAGTGTTTCTGGAGCTGATATTCCAGACGCAAACCTTCCACCGGTCCGGGTATTCAATAGGGATTTCGTCGCCAAAACGATCGATGCGATTGATGAGAGCAATGTTGCACCGATTTATTTTCTGGGGAAGGAAAGTATTGAGAAGCAGAAGCAGGCCGGAGTCTTAAAGGCGGAACTGCAGGCGGCTAATGAAGCCGTGATTATGGCGGAAAGGGGCAAGCGGAATGCAGACAAGGTACTGGATGATTTCTGTATCGAAAAAGCAAAACTTATAAAGGAGGCATTGCTGGGTTCGACACAACATGCGAATTACGACAAGCGCAGTTTCAGGCAGGCGGTTGCGAGGATCAAGGGTGCATCACTCCAGCCAGAGGCACTATCTGAGGAAGAAAAGGCAACACTGCAAAAACAGAAGGAACTGAAAGCCAAGGCCAACGTCTCCAGAATGGGCGTGGTTGCTCCGGACGTTGCAGGTTTAAGAGCCAAAACCTCGTCGCTACTGGATCGTGCGATTGCATCCCAGGTCATTGCCGAGCTGGCAAGTGACCCTGCAGTCGGCTCCTGGGTGCAACAGGGTTTATCGCTACACAAAGGAGAGCGCCAGACGGACACCTGCCGGTTTTGTGGCAATGGTTTTTCATCTGCCCGGCGGGCAGAACTTGAGGCACACTTCAATGATGCTTTTGCGTCCTTCCAAAGGGAGATCGATCAGGAAGTCAGTAATATTGACCGCCAGCGTCGGTCTTTGGGCGCGATATCGTTTCCTGATGAATCAAGATTTTACGATCACCTTGTCTCTGAGGTAAAACCGGCCGTGGAAACTGCCAGTAATGCCATAAGTGCAGTCAATAAAGTGCTAGATCAGTTAAAAGAAGCGCTGGAAAAAAAGAAAGGAAACCCATTCGAGCAGTTTGTGTTGAAAGAAGAGGAGTCTGGAGAGGATTCATCGGGCCATTCACTTTCCACTGCCATTGGTGCAATTAACGATTTAATAGACAAGCATGAAGCGACGACTACGAATCTTAATAATGAGATCAGAGATGCCTGCCGGGCGCTGGAGAAGGACTATGTGCTGGATGCTCTACCAAGATTAGAAGAACTGGAAATAGCAGCGGCGGAAGCCAAGACGGGGCTTGATGCAGCAAAGAAAAAGCCGGCAGAGCTGAGAGAAAAGATCAGTACGATAGAGCGTGAAATCATTGAGCATCGTCGCCCTGCCGAGGAGCTAAACCGTGAGCTGCGAGCGTACCTTGGCCGGGATGAACTGCAGTTTGATATCAAGGATACAGGCTATGCACTTTCCCGCAGTGGACAGCCAGCATCAGGATTGAGTGAGGGAGAGCGTACGGCGATAGCATTTCTTTATTTCTTGAAGTCTCTGGAGGACAAGGACTTCGAGCTTTCTAGTGGCGTAGTGGTAATCGATGATCCGGTTTCCAGTCTTGACGCCAATGCGTTGTTTTCTGCATTCGGCTACATGAAAGAGCGGACCAGGGAGTGTCACCAATTATTCATTCTTACGCATAACTTTGCGTTCTTCCGACAGGTAAAAAACTGGTTTCATCATTTGAAAGGACAAAACAAGAGGGATATAGCGCAACGCCCGGCCCGTTTTTATTCGCTTCATACGACACTCGTCGACGGCAAACGCAACGCTGCGATATCTCGAATCGATCCGTTGCTGGAGGAGTATGAGTCTGAATACCACTTCTTGTTCAGGCAGGTGCATGAAGTCGCCATTGACACCGCACC
>JBHHXO010000182.1:0-6660 GCA_046757125.1 Thiogranum sp. | reverse complement strand
ACGATCAGGCCGCCGCTTGATTCAACTGGCCAAACACCAGATTTGACAATAACTCGGCGCTCGTTCGGACGTTCACTACGCTGCGCTTCGTTCACGCCGCACAGCTTGGTCGGTAACCGCGCTCCTACTGCGAGATACGTGAACGGAGGGTTAGTAATGGTATCGGAGTTGCGCGATGAACATAGAGTCATCGCTTACCTTGTAGACGAAGCGATGCTCATCATTAATGCGCCGCGACCAGTAGCCAGAAAGAGCGTGTTTTAATGGTTCTGGCTTGCCGATACCTTCGCATGGAGAACGTCGCACATCTTTTATTAATAGGTTGATGCGTTTTAGAATTTTTTTGTCGGTTTTTTGCCAGTAGAGGTAGTCGTTCCAGGCATGCTCCGAGAATATGAGTTTCACTCGTCCAAGTCCTTTTCGAGGCCTTTGCCTTCTTCGAGCTGGGAAATGGATTCAAAGAGTCGTTTGACGTTTTTTGGGCTTCGTAACAGGTAGGTGGTCTCTTCGAGAGATTCATAATCTTCAAGAGAAAGCATTACAACGGCACCTGCACTTTTTCGTGTAATAATAATAGGTTCATGGTCATCACAAACTTTCTCCATGGTTTTGGCCAGCGTGTTTCTAAGGGCGGTGTAGCTAAGTGCTTTCATGGCGGCAAACCTCATTATCGTACATGTACGGAATAGTGTACAATACAAATTCACGTATAACAAGGTGCTGCACCTGACTGCTTTTTCGCTGTGCTTCGTTTGCACCGCACAGCCTGGGCGTTAGCGCGCCAGGAACCTTTGGTGAATGTTTCGTAGTAGTGAAGACTAGTAGGTTGGAGGAATAATGGATCCTGAGAAAATAATGAATGGCATTGCAAAAGAAATCGATGTCGCCCTGAAAGCAATGGGAAAAGCAAAGACTCCAGAGGAGAAACTGACGCACAGTGAAACAGTAAAGAATCTATGTGAGTCACTCGGGGTATTTCTAAATTTAATGAGTGACATTATGCCTTATGATGACGATGGTGAGCCCATCCCATTTTAAGCGAATCGAGATGCTATGAAAAAGCATCAGCCCAAAGCTCATAGGTCTTACAAGCGCATGGTTCAAGCACATAACCTCTATATGACCGCCCCTGTCAACAGGCAAAGCGAACTTTTATAAACCGGCGCGAGCCGGTTTATTGTAAAGGGTCACGCTATTCTCGTTCCACTGGCAGCTGATTTAACAGGTGGCTCTGGTAGCGCATGACAAAGCCGGATTTTACGCCATCAGCTGCTTCAGTTTGCCAATCGCATTCTTTTCCAGCTGGCGGATACGCTCGGCCGATACGCCAAAACGGTCGGCCAGTTCGTGCAGCGTAGCCTTCTGGTCGGTCAGCCAGCGCTGTTCCAGGATAATCCGGGTGCGCTCGTCCAGCTGTTGCAGTGCCGCGTACAGGTTGCCGTTGCTTTGCTGTTCCCAGTCGGACTGTTCGAGTGCCTGTGCCGGGTCGGCGGTTTGCGGTGCGGCCAGGTAGCTGGACGGTGTCCAGTTGTGCTCGTCGTCATCGCTGCTGCCGGCCGGGTCGAAGGACATGTCCTGCCCGTTCAGGCGGGATTCCATTTCCAGTACGGTTTCCGGGCTGACGCCGAGGTCTTCCGCCACCGATTCGACTTCCTCGCGGCTGAACCAGCCGAGGCGCTTCTTGGAACTGCGCAGGTTGAAGAACAGCTTGCGCTGCGCCTTGGTGGTGGCGATCTTGACGATGCGCCAGTTGCGCAGCACATATTCGTGTATCTCGGCCTTGATCCAGTGCACGGCGAACGACACCAGACGCACGCCGAACTCGGGGTCGAAGCGTTTGACTGCTTTCATCAGGCCGATGCCGCCTTCCTGGATCAGGTCGGCCAGCGGCAGGCCGTAGCCGCTGTAGCCACGTGCAATCTTGACCACGAAGCGCAGGTGCGAAAGTACCAGTTCGCGCGCGGCTTCAAGGTCGCCGTCGTCACGCAGGCGCAGGGCCAGTTCTTTCTCGCGTTCGGCGCTGAGTACGGGGTACCGATAGACCTCGCGCAGGTAGCGGTCCAGGCTGTCGCTGGGGACCGGCAGGGTCATGGCATGTGTCGTGACCAAAGCGTTACTCATTTGGGTGTAACCTCCGTTTCAAGCTGTTCGCAATTTTAGCACTCTGCCAATGAGAGTGCTAATGGTTGGGAAAGTTCCTTGAAATACAGCGAGTAAACTTGATTTTGGTCAAAAAACGGTGCTGGAGACGGTGCCTCCCGGGGGTCAGGCGCAGACTTTGTTCCGGCCCTGGGCCTTGGCGGCGTACAGGGCCTTGTCGGCCCGGTTGAGCAGCTGGGTCAGCGACAGGTCGGGGTTCTGCTGGTTGGTCGCCAGCCCGATACTCACGGTGATGGCAACCCCGGCCGGTTCCAGCGCCTCGATTTCCTCGCGCAGGGCTTCCGCGCACTGCTCGGAATCGTTGATATTGCAGCGTGGCATCAGCAGGGCAAATTCCTCGCCGCCGAAGCGTACCGCCATGGCCTGTTCGGGAATGCGGTGCTGCAACAGTTCTCCAAGCGCCTGTAGCACCCTGTCCCCGGTGATATGGCCAAGGTTGTCGTTGATTTTCTTGAAATGATCGATGTCCAGCAGCACGGTGCCGACCGGCTGGTTGTGGCGGTTGGCGAGGAACTGCTCGCCGTGGTCCAGCAGGTAACGGCGGTTATACACGCCGGTCAGGCTGTCGGTTATGGCCAGCTGGTGCATGTACTCTGTCTGGCGCTTGATGGCCTTGAACTGCTGCTTGATCAATAGCAGCGAGTGGATACGCGCCATCAGGATTTCCTCGACAATGGGCTTGGCGACGAAGTCGTTGGCGCCGGCGTGGAAGACTTCCGCCTGTTTGGTGCCGCTTTCCGTGCCCGTCAGTACCAGTACCGGCATTTCCTGCTGTGAGTAATGGAACCTGGCGCGAATGGCGTGTAGCAGGTCGCCGCCGGTCATGCGCCCCTGCAGGAAAAAATCGGTAATGACGATATCGAAACCCTCGTCTTCGCGCGGGCCCCCGTGCGCAGTTTCACGCAGCAGCTGGAGCGCTTCTTCGGCGTGCGTGGTATGGATGACCTGCAGGCCGTGGCGCTCGGTCAGGCGTAACAGCACGGTGGCGGACAGCTGGCTGTCTTCCACGTACAGAATACGACCCACCAGTCCGGAGTTGCGCTGCATGAAGCCCTTGATGAACTCGGCAAATGCGCGGTAGCCCAGTGACTTGTCGAAATAGTCGGTGACACCGGCGGCAAACCCCTCGCGCAGCAGACGCGCGTCGGCGTCGCCGGAGACCACGATGGTAGGGGTGTAGTGGTGGTGACTGCTGGCGCGTACATAACGGCTGAGTTCCAGTCCGTCCTTGTCCGGCAGCATCAGTGCGGTGGTGATCAGGTCGAACCGGCTGCGTTCCAGCCAGGCGCAGGCTTCCTGCACGTTGCCGCAGGTAATGAGTTCGGTCTCCGGCATTTCTTCGTTGAGGATACGCACGATTATGGTGCGTGCAACCTCGGAGCCATCGACGATCAGTATGCGATTCAGCTTTTGGGGCATTTGGAATCAGGCCTGTAGTTATTATTTAGTTACAGCCGTGCATCCACCGGGTAACGGCATTTTTTCTGGAAAGCTTTAGTGGGCTTTGGCGTGGTTTTTATCCACCCGGCAGGTGGGGCGCCGGGTTATGGCGCTGCGCATCGCTTGTGCCCGGCATGGGTAAATGTGATCTGCAAATCCGGCTTCTGCCGGGCCGCCGTCAGGTAGGTTCGATGTCGGCCAGGTGGCGGCCAACGGCCAGCCATGCGCCGAGCAGGCCCAGCACGGCACCGGTTGCCAGCAGGCCGAGGGTGTCGGTGAAAGACAGGGTGTGAAGGCTGAAATCGCTCTGGTAGAGGCCGGCCAGCTGGCGTACCGGCTCGTGTAGTTGCAGGAATGCGATCTCGACCAGTACCCCGGCCAGTATGGCGCCGGCCAGGCCGTACCACAGGCCGCTGTAGAGGAATGGCCGACGGATAAAGCCATTGGTTCCGCCGATCAGTTTGGTGACCTCGATTTCATCGCGCCGGCCCTGGATCTCCAGGCGGATGGTGTTGCCGATAATCAGCAGTACCGCCAGTCCCAGCAGCGCGGCGATGACCCGGACCGAGCGGCGCACGATATCGACAATGGCGCTGAAGCGTCGCACCCATTGCAGGTCGAGTTGCGCCAGCTCTACTTCCGGCAGCGTGCGCAGTTCTTCCAGCAGCAGGGCAGCGGCATCGGCATTCGCGTGGGCCCGGTCCGGTTTGACGGCGATGACGGCAGGCAGCGGGTTTTCATCCAGCACGTCCAGGGCCTCGCCAAACCCGGACAATTCCCTGAACTCCGCCAGCGCCTGCTCGGGCGTGATGAGTTGCAGTTCCTCGATCTCCGGCATTTGCGCCAGTTTCTTTTGCAGCGCCTGTGCCTGTTCCACGGACACGGAGCGGTGCAGGAACAGTGACAGGTTGGTGTCGCCGTCCCACTGGGTGCTGAGGCGCTGCAGGTTCCCGGTCAGCAGGTACAGCCCGGTCGGCAGCGCCAGTGCAATGGCGATTACGGTGCTCGTCAACAGTGAAGCCGAAGGCGTGCGGTAGAGTCGCCCCAGGCTGTTCAGGGCTACCTGGGCGTGGCGTGTAATCCAGCTGTGCAGGAAACGTGGCAGGATCACGTGGCGCTCCCGGAAGTGCTTTTTACCAGCCGCCCCTGGTGGAGTTGCAGTTGCGCATAAGGCAGTTGCGAGATCAGGTCGAGGTCATGACTGGCGATCAGGACGGACACGCCGACCTGGTTGAACTGTTCGAACAGGTGCATGATGTCGCGCGACAGCTCGGGGTCGAGGTTGCCGGTGGGCTCGTCAGCCAGCAGCAATGGCGGTTTGTTGACCACGGCCCGGGCGATGCCGACGCGCTGTTGTTCGCCGCCCGACAGGGTGATGGGCAACGCGCGTTCCTTGTCGAGCAGGCCCACCTTGTCCAGCGCGGCGCGCACCCGCCGGCGAATGTCCTGGTGGCGGTAGCCGGCGATCACCAGCGGTAACGCCACGTTGTCGAATACGGTGCGGTCGAAGAGCAGCCGGTAGTTCTGGAAAATCATGCCGATCTTGCGGCGCACGTAGGGGATGCGGCGTTGCGGGGTGCGCGACAGGTTTTCGCCATCCAGGAACAGCTGGCCGCGCGTGGTGCGTTCCAGCAGCGCGATCAGTTTCAACAATGTGCTCTTGCCGGCGCCGGAATGCCCGGTCAGGAACGCCATGGCGCCCGGGTGCAGGTGAAAACTCACTCCCTGCAGGGCATCGCGCCCGCCGGGGTAGCGCTTGCAGACGCTGTCGAAACGGATCATTTATATACCGCGGACCATCTATACACTACGGAAGGACTGTGTTGTTCATCTTTCGTCATGCCGGCGAAGGCCGGCATCCAGAGGTTTGTGCGTGGACACCGGCCTTCGCCGGTGTGACGTATACCTTGTATCCCGGTGACGACACACGCTGCCCCCTTAATCAAACAGCGCATCAACAAATTCACCGGCGTCAAACGGGCGCAAGTCCTCAATGGCTTCACCGACACCGACAAACCGGATCGGAATGCCGAGCTGTTTGGCTATCGCGAAAATGATGCCGCCCCTGGCGGTACCGTCGAGTTTGCTGAGCGTAATGCCGGTCAGGCCGACGGCTGCGCTGAACTGCTGTGCCTGGTTGAGCGCGTTCTGACCGGTGCCGGCATCCACCACCAGCATCACCTCGTGCGGTGCGTCAGGGTCCAGTTTGCCCAGTACCCGCTTTATTTTTACCAGTTCTTCCATCAGGTTGGACTGGGTGTGCAGGCGCCCGGCGGTATCGGCGATCAGCACATCGATGTTGCGCGCCTGCGCGGCCTGCAGGGCGTCGAAAATGACCGAAGCGGAGTCGGAACCCTGTTGCTGGGCGATAACCGGTACCTGGTTGCGTTCACCCCAGGCCTGCAACTGTTCTACCGCTGCGGCGCGAAAGGTGTCGCCGGCCGCCAGCATCACCGAGCGGCCCTGGTCCTGCAGGTGACGGGCGATTTTCCCGATGGTGGTGGTTTTGCCGGCGCCGTTGATGCCGACCATCAGCAACACGAAGGGCCGGTCCGAGTCCGGGATCTGCAGGGGCCGGTTGACCGGTTCCAGCATGCCGCGCATGTCTTCGCGCAGCGCCGACATCAGTGCATCCGCATCCGCCAGTTGTTTGCGCGCAACGCGCCGGGTGAGGTCCGCGATAATGCTCTGCGTGGCGTCCACGCCGACGTCAGCGGTCAGCAGCTGTGTTTCCAGATCCTCCAGCAGCTCGTCGTCGATCTGCTTGCGGCCGGTCACCAGGCTGGCAATGCCGTCGGTCAGACCGCTGCGGGTTTTGGACAGGCCGGCCTTGAGGCGCCCGAACAAACCCGGTTTTTTCTCCCTGGCCGGCGCGTTCGCGCCGGGGGCCGGGGTATCCCCGGATTTCTTTTTACCGAAACCTAACATCGTTTTTGCTGTCCAGATGAGTCTGCGTATCCTATCATTCCCCGCTGGCTGGCCAAAGGCGAATTGCCAATGCCTGATAACAGGCGCGGGTTTGTGGTCAGGATGCCGTATTTTAAATGTTAAAGGGTCTCT
>JBHHXO010000181.1:0-6714 GCA_046757125.1 Thiogranum sp. | reverse complement strand
GTAAGACTAATCGCCGCCACGACTAGTCGTGCCCGGGTACCTTCAGCGCCAGGAAGATGGGTCCGCCACGACGCTGGACCAGGATCGCAACCGACTTGCCGGCCGGCAGCTTCTTGATCAGCTTTTCAAATTCACTGATATCCCTGACCGGTTTGCCGTCGATACGCAGAATAATATCGCCCTCGCGTATACCGGCATCGCTGGCCGCGCCGTCACCCACGGCTTCCACCAGGATACCGCTGTCGATTTCCAGCTCCTCGCGCTGGTCATCGGTCAGGTCCGCGACACTTACGTTAAGCCGGTTGTCGCTGGTGGTCTTGCTGGTCTCGGCCTTGGCGATGGTCTCTTCCGGTTCCGGCAGCTCACCCAGCTTGACCCACAGGTTCTTGCTGCGTCCGCCGCGTATCACCTTGACCGGGACCTTTTTCCCGACCGGGGTACTTCCAACCACCGGCGGCAGGCTCGAAGAACGCTCGATCTCCTTGCCGTTGAAACTGACCACGATATCACCAACCTGCATATCGGCTTTCTCGGCCGGACTGTCGGGCATCACCCTGGCTATCAACGCACCCTGCGGCTTGCTCATGCCGAAAGATTCCGCCAGCTCCAGCGTCACGTCCTGGATCAGCACACCCAGCCAGCCACGGCTGACCTTGCCGTGTGTCTTGAGCTGGTTGGCAACGTCCATGGCCACTTCGATCGGGATGGAGAAGGACAAGCCCATGTATCCGCCGGTGCGGCTGTAGATCTGCGAATTTACACCCACCACTTCGCCGTCGAGATTGAACAGCGGACCGCCGGAGTTGCCCGGGTTGATAGCCACATCGGTCTGGATGAACGGGACATAGTTTTCCCGCGGCAGGGCGCGGCCCTTGGCACTGACGATACCGGCGGTCGCAGAGCGATCGAAACCGAACGGCGAACCGATCGCCAGCACCCATTCACCCACCTTCAACGCATCGGACTTGCCGATCTTCGCAACCGGCAGATCATTGGCATTGATCTTCAGAAGCGCGACGTCACTGCGTGCGTCGGTGCCGATAATCTCTGCCTTGAGCTCGCGCCGGTCTTCGAGGCGTACGATCACTTCATCCGCATCCTTGACCACGTGATTATTGGTGAGGATGTAGCCGTCCCTGGAAATAATAAAGCCGGAGCCCAGCGATTTGGCTTCCTGCGGGCGCGGCGCGCCGCCACCGCCCTGCTCGCCAAAGAAATGCTTGAACAGGTCACCGAAGGGCGAACCCTCGGGCAGATCCGGGATCTCGATACCTTCCGGCAGGTTCATATGGCCGGAAGTGACTTTCTGCGTGGTACTGATATTCACCACCGCGTCGCTGGTTTGCTCCACCAGTTTGGTGAAATCGGGTAACTCGCGCGCCTGCACGTTCGTCACCAGCAATACCAGGGTTGCAAGCACCCACACCATATTCTTTAACACTGTCATAATTACTCCCGATTACCTGGTCACCGCAATCTCTGCTGCTTCACTGGCAAGCTTGCGCAGCACAAGCGGTTGATAATTATCATCAAATTCGATCTGACGGGTAAATCTCCGCAGCCAGAAAAGTCCTGCTGCCAACCCTGAAATGCCCAATAGCACACTGGCAAGCTCGGCATTGTCCCAGAGAAAGTGCTGCGCGCCCAGTTCTCCGACAAATCCACCCGCCAGCAGCAACAGAATCGGCACGGCATAAACCGCCAGCGAACCGCGCACCAGCGCCTGTTCACGAATGCCGATCACCACCCGGTCGCCGATACCCAGCGGCTGATCCGACAAAACCCGCACCCGTGTGCGCCGCCGGCCCAGCACCTTTGCCAGGGTAGCTGTACCACAGCCTTTTGCGGCCGCGCACGATCCACAGCTGGATTGACGTTGCGTCTCCACCCAGATCTCGTCACCATCAATACGAACAACCTGTGCGGTTTCTTCCAGCATGGGTTACTGGATACGGACAGACTTGCCGATCAGTTCGACAGTCTTGCGCGGCACTTCACCAACCACCGTCACATAGTAATCCGCGACCATGGTACCGAAGGCATTCAATGCACCGCGGTGGGACATACCGCTGTAGACATCGTGCTTTTTCTGCGCTTTCTCGATATAGACCGAGACGCTGGCGAGACCGTCGCTGTATACCCAGTGTTCGACACCCGGGTCATGCGCGGAAAGCTGGTGCCAGCGGTGATCGGTCAGCACAAAGCCCTCGGGAACCTGCACCACCTTCCAGCGCGAATCGGGGGCACTGTCGCCCGGTTCGGGTTGCTGCTCCGGCTCGCGCTGCCAGGTGAAATCGGCCCCGTCGAGATCCGGCAGCAGGGCCTGTGCCGAAATACGTTGCGGAAACTCCACTGAAGTGAACATCACCTGTTCGATGGCCCGCCCTTTGGAGTCGGTCACCTCGGAGCGCAGTAACAGGTGGCTCTTGTCGTGTACACACAGCCTGCGCCCGTAGCGGTACCTGTCACGCGGTTCGACCGAAACCACCCGGCACCCCAGGCCGGCTACCCGGTCCTCGCCCAGCACCTTGAACCGGTAGTATTTTTCCAGTTCCACCAACTCACTGGGGAAGCTGGCCGGGAAGGCCGAACGCGGACGGCTTCTATTGACCACGACGGCCTGGCTATCGCCCAGGATACAGGTCACTACCTGGTTGTCGCGCAGCACTTCACGCCTGGGGCCGGTCAGTGAAAACAGGCGTTCGCGCTCGCCGTCCTCGTCCATGGAATGCACAACCTGCATGGCCTCAAGACTGTTCTGGTGCTGGTAAACGAATATCCCGGTGTAGTTGAGGGAGCGGGACGCTGTGGACATGCGTTCCAGCCATTGCTGCGCATCCACCCCGGCGGCCGCAGCCTGCTGCATGGCTGCCACCAGCAGTGCCGATAAAATGGGGCTGAAAACGCGTGTCATCTCTCGTCGTTTTCGAAACCTACAATGCGCACGTACGGCATGACACCCTGTACGCCGCGGCTGGCTGCATACTCATTGTGATTGACCAGATAGCCTGACAGACGCTTGTCGATGCCCGCTTCGATGCGGTCCCATTGCCCGTCACTCACGCGCGCCATGGCCGGGGCAACCGTTTGCGCGGAGGCGAGTTCCGGCACGGAACCGGTAGCTGTTTCACGCAGCGAGCTGACTGCCAGCACTGCCACCAGCGCAACCGAAGCCGCCACGGCAACACCCGCCAGCGGTTTCCACCAGTTGAAATTTTCCCGCTGCGGCGCATCCGGCAGCTGTCCTGAGACATCTTCCTGCAGTACGCGCCGCACGCGGTCGGCGACACCCAGCGTCGTCGTATCTGCGATACCGCGCATCACTTCACCAATCAACTGGTAACGCCCCAGGCATTCCCGCAGCCCGGCGTCACGCTGCATGCGTCCCAGCAGCAGCGGCCGTTCCACATCGCTGAGCTCGTCATCGGCCAGCGCAGACAGTTGCTCGCGGATTTCATCACTCATTTCTATTCACCCGTATTCACTTCATCCAGCAGGGGTCGGATACGCTTCTCTATCGCATCCCTCGCCCTGAATATCCGGGATCGCACAGTACCGATCGGGCACTCCATGGCAACGGCGATCTCCTCATAACTCAGTCCTTCCAGTTCCCGCAATACAATAGCCACACGCAGCTCTTCGGGCAGCTCATCAATTGCACCCTGGATCGTGACAGCCAGCTCGTTACTGAGCATCAAACGTTCCGGTGTAGCATATTCCCTGAGACCCGATCCCGACTCAAATTGTTCCGCTTCCTGGGCATCGATATCATCTTTCGGCGGGCGCCGGCCGGCCGCGACCAGGTAGTTCTTCGCCGTATTGATGGCGATCCTGTACAGCCAGGTATAAAAGGCGCTGTCACCACGGAAATTCGGCAACGCGCGATAGGCCTTGATAAATGCTTCCTGCGATACATCGAGTACTTCGCCGGGATCCCGTATATAACGGCCGATGACATTGGCCAGTTTATGTTCGTACTTGCGGACCAGTATGTCGAACGCGGCTTTTTCTCCTTTTTGCACCCGCTCGACCAGTTCCTGATCCAGGTTCTTGTCGCCCATCCGGGCTAGCCCTTCTTTTGTCCGGACAGCGTGCATGCCGGAAATAGACCGGAAAAACCGGCGCGAGTTCGCCTGCGGCGGCGGATTGGGGTAAAATCTATATACAAAGCGCTTTAATCTTAACGAGTTAACCGGACAAGACCATACCTGATTCCGGCACGGGCGGCCAGCAGCGATGCATACCCAACACCAATATGACGTACTGGTTATCGGCAGCGGTGCTGCCGGCCTGACGCTGGCGCTCAGCCTGCCCAAGCGCGCGCGTATCGCGGTGCTGGCAAAAGGACCGGTACAGGAAGGGAACACCTACTACGCACAGGGCGGCATATCCGCCGTGCTGGACCGCGACGACTCGATCGAATCCCACGTTACCGACACCATGCAGACCGGCGCCGGGCTGTGCGACCCCGAAGTGGTGCGCTACACCGTCGAAAACGGCCCGCGGGCGGTGCAGTGGCTGATCAACCTGGGCGTACCCTTCACCCGCCAGGAAGCGGGGGACAACGGCGGATTCCACCTGACCCGCGAGGGCGGGCACCGGCACCGGCGCGTTATTCATGCCGCCGATGCCACCGGCAGGGCCGTGCAGACCAGCCTGGTGAGCGCCGTGCGCAGCCGCGACAACATCGACCTTTTCGAACGCCATATCGCCATCGACCTGATCACCGGCGAGCGCCTGCAGCAAGGCGGAAACCGCTGTATGGGCGCTTATGTACTGGACCGGGGCGTGGGCCGCGTGGAGGTGTTCCGGGCAAAATTCGTTATTCTGGCAACGGGGGGCGCCAGCAAGGTCTATCTCTACACCAGTAACCCCGATACCTCGACCGGTGACGGCATCGCCATGGCCTGGCGCGCGGGTTGCCGCGTCGCCAATATGGAATTCAACCAGTTCCACCCGACCTGCCTGTACCACCCGCAGGCAAAATCGTTCCTGGTCACCGAAGCCGTGCGCGGGGAAGGTGGCAAGCTGCTGCTGCCGGACGGCAAACCCTTTATGCAGCGCTTCGATACCCGCTGCGAACTGGCGCCGCGCGACGTCGTGGCGCGCGCGATCGACCACGAGATGAAACGCCTCGGCATCGATCACGTGCTGCTGGATATTTCACACAAGCCCGCTGCCTTTATAGAAGAACATTTCCCCACGGTGTACCAGCGCTGCCTGGCGCTGGGTATCGACATCACCCAGGAAGCCATCCCGGTGGTGCCGGCCGCCCACTACACCTGTGGCGGCGTGCGCACCGATCTCAAGGGCCACAGCGATGTCGACGGCCTGTACGTGGTCGGGGAATCCGCCTGTACCGGGTTGCACGGCGCCAACCGCCTGGCCAGCAATTCACTGCTCGAATGCCTGGTGTTCGCCGCTGCAGCGGCCGCCGATATCGAGACCCGGCTGGATACCACCAGCCTGCCACCGCCGCTTCCTGAATGGGATGAATCGCGCGTCACCGATTCCGACGAAGAAGTGGTCGTCAGCCATAACTGGGATGAATTACGCCGCTTCATGTGGGACTACGTCGGCATCGTGCGCACCGACAAGCGGCTGCAGCGCGCGCGCCGGCGCGTGGAACTCCTGCAACACGAAATCCAGGAATACTACTGGAATTTCCGCGTCACCAACGACCTGCTGGAACTGCGCAACCTGGTGCAGGTTGCGGAGCTGATTATCCGCTCCGCGCAGATGCGCAAGGAAAGCCGCGGCCTGCATTTCACCCTGGACTACCCGCGCCCTGATGACAGCAAGCCGCCCGCAGACACCATTCTTGTGCCTGAAAAATCCCGCCGGGGGAAAGTACACCACGTGGCCGTCGACAAGGTCGAACAATTACAGGTACTGCCCGGATCCTGACACGGACAACCGCCGCCGCGTCTTTCACCAATCCAGCCGGATCGATCTGCGGCTGCCAGTTGTTATCGATGCTGCCACAGCGCCCCGACCGGCACCGCGAACAGACCCTCTCCAAACGGCAATACACTCTCGCCGTCATACAACACCACCCCTGCTGAAAACTGCCTGCCTGTCGCCTGACGCAAGCGCTTCAGCCCGCGAAAATCCTTCTCGCGAACAGTCCCTGCCGCCTTGACCTCAACGCCGGCAATCTTCCCGCCAATCTGTTCGATTACCAGATCCACTTCATACTGATCCTTGTCACGGTAGTGGAAAAAGACAAGGTCATCTTCGCACCAGCTCGCCTGCCGCTTGAGCTCGTTATCCTGGAAACCGCAGCTGGACGACCCGCCCAGTCGTTCCGAGTGCCCGTCTGGCGTAGCAAAAACCAGAACCAACTGTAACTGCGCGTTCACCACCTTGTGGTAAAGGATCGGGGTGCCGGCACCTCCAGTGGTTCGCAACTCACGTCCTCTACCCGTGCGGCCGGCGGCCCCTTCCACAACCACTGTTTGAGCTGCTCGACGGCCGCAGCTGCACCGCAGGCGAGCACTTCGACCGAGCCGTCGGGCAGGTTTCTCGCATACCCGGTGATACCGAGGCGCCGTGCTTCACGCTCGGTGGATGCGCGAAAGAAAACACCTTGCACACGACCGCTAACAATACAACGCACACAGATCTGCATGGGTCTTTACCAGGGAGCCTCTGATCAATGGCAATGTTTTTTTGTCAAGCGCGTAGCGCGGCAATCTTTTACAGCTTGGCGCC
>JBHHXO010000180.1:0-6717 GCA_046757125.1 Thiogranum sp. | reverse complement strand
CGATGTCGAGGCTGGAGTTGATCTCTCCCGCTTGCTCGGTATGGAAACTTACGATTATCGAGCATGTTCGACTGGCCAGGGAATCATTGATTGTACCAAGAAGCTTGTTCGAGCAGTTCTCGTCGCCACTCAGAATGCTGAATGGTTGCTGAAGGCCATCGCCAACGGACAGAATCGTAAAGGCGAAATCTGTCCGGTTTTCTACAGTGACAGTCTGCGTTCTGGTGGTATCAAGCGGCGTAAGTCCGAAATCCAGTGCAGAGGGTTGTACCAGCTCAACGACTGTTGCGCTGACCAGCCTGACCAGGTTAGTGCTGGAGACATCGGGAATCGGGTCGCCCTGGGTGAAGCCAAACAGCGGCAGGTTTGAAAATGCACTGTGAACATCGGTTTTGTTTGCGGTTGCCAGTGCTGCAATTTCGTCCGCCACCGTGGTGCCGGCATTGTCTGCGGTCATGCCAATAACACGTCCAAAGACAGTAAAGCCGCCGTTCTGGTTGTCCAGGTTCCCGGCATTGTTGCCGATGTTGATAAACCACTGGGATGTTGCGCTGTCCGGGTCTCCTCCTACCTTTGCCATTGCGACCGTTCCACGCACGTTGGAACGCGAAGCGTCGAACTCGTTCGGTACGGTTATCTCCTGGCCGTTTGCGTCCAGGTCAATGACGACTTCTGTGAAGTCACGAGCAAAGTCTTCGCCCTGGGGGTTGGGCGTATACGCGAAACCGCCACCCTGAATGACAAAGCCGGATATGCTCCTGTGGATGAACGTATTGTCGTAACGTCGCACGACTGCGTTCGTGTCAGGGTCTATGGATTCGATATACCGGAGGAAATTCTCGACCGTTTGAGGTGCGCCATCCGGGAAGGGCAGATCGAGCAGCTCGATAAAGATCTGCCTGGTGGACTGGCTGCCGATTGCAAAGTCCATCTGTACGACAGTTGCCCGGGATGTGCTCAAAATAGACAGGAGAAAACAGGTTGCCAACAACCGGAAGGGTAAATGTTTTGGGGTCATTGATAATGCGTGTTTGAGTCCAACGGAAGGGTATTATAGCAAGCTATATGCAGGGCTGTAACTTGTTGATCATGCGCTAAAAATACCGAATCAGGCGGTTTCTTTCCAGGGGGCTCTGATGTGTCGTTATTGTGAGGAACGAAGTGCCCTGAAGGATACTCTTCGGTAACGCGGCAATCTTTAACAGATTGATTCCCTTGCATGAGGTTGCCGCGCTACGTTCGCAATAACGGGTTTATCCGAATGAATCAGAGGCTCTCTTAAAGATAAATAGACATTTGCAGGGTGCTTTGCAACACTTCTTGGCTTTGTAATACATACGCGCTGGCAGTTAACCCCGGAGTTTGAAATGGCAAAAGAACGCACCTTTGTTCCGCTCGATATCGCCGTACTGACGGTGTCCGATACCCGCACTGAAGAAAATGACACTTCGGGGAAAACACTGGTCGAGCGGCTGCTCGAAGCCGGCCACCGGCTGGCGGAGAAAGCCATTGTGGCAGATGACACGTATGCCATCCGGGCAATCGTCTCGCGCTGGATTGCGGACCCCGGTGTGCAGATTGTCATTACTACCGGCGGTACCGGTGTCACCGGGCGCGACGGTACGCCGGAGGCAGTCAAGGTATTGCTGGACAAGGAGCTGGAAGGCTTCGGCGAGATTTTCCGCGCCATCTCTTTCGAGGAAATACAGACCTCCACCATACAGTCGCGGGCGCTGGGCGGTGTCGCCAACGGGACGATCATTTTCTGTGTACCGGGTTCCAGCGGTGCCTGCCGTACCGCGTGGGACAAGCTGCTTCAGCAACAACTCGATCACCGCACGCGGCCGTGCAATTTCGTTGAGCTGATGCCACGCCTGAACGAAGTATAGACAGGTCACACCACCGTCACACAACGGGATTAAAGTACGGATTTCGAATATAATGAAACCCTTTTATATGCGAGGGACGTTGCGTGCTCACATCCTGGAAAGACAGTATCCGCGAGCAAAGGTCATCGGTACTCGAACTGTTACTGAACCCGGTGCGTCAGCTTGCGGGCAAGTGCCAGAAAGCCTGGCCGGACCGGGAAGCGCTTACCGCGGCCCTGCTGGCGGGATTCGAGGACATACCTTACTGCACCTACCTGTACGTGGTGGATACCAACGGAATCCAGCTTTCGGATAATGTTGGCCGTGACGGCCGCATACCCGAACACTTCGGGCGTGACCGTTCAGCGCGACCCTACATGAAAGAGGCCGGTCCGGACCAGGACTTCGTGCTGTCAGAGGCCTATATCAGTCTTTCCGCGCGCCGGCCTTCGATAACCGCGCTGCAGACGCTGTACCGGGACGGCGAGCCTGTCGGTTATCTCGGTGTCGATCTCGACCTGCGCGATCTGCCCACGTCCGGTGACCTGTATGTCGAGCCCGGGGAGTGGCACCAGATCAAGGGTGACCCGGCTATTCGCGGTACGGTGTTCCAGCAGACGCGGGTGGAAAGCGTGCTGGACCGGAACATCGATCAGGCTATGTCGATTCTCGAAGAGTTGATCGTGGAACGGGGCATGTTCCAGGGCGTGTTGCATTTTTCCAGCAGCCGGGCGACGGTCTGGGTAGTCGATGATCCGTATCGTTACCGTATTCTGCAAAGCGATGCCCTGTCGGACCCGGACATCTGCCTGGCCTATCCGCGACGCCCTTATCCTGCCGATGCCGAGATACCGGCGGATTGTATAGGCGCTATATTGAAGGGGTTGAAGACGCTGCGCTTTGCCGACGACACGATTTATCTTCGCGCGGCCTCGATTAATATATTCAACGGCCTGATCAGCCTGACGTTCTCATGCGATGGTTCGCATTACATGCCGTACTCGGAATTTCTGGAGAAGGATACGGGGTTCTGGTTTGGCGGGGAGTCGGACTGAAAGGGGTGTAAAAGGGGCCGTGCGCGGAGCCGGCCCGCGTTAGCGGAACGGCCCCGATTCCGGCAAGACCTACTTTGCAGCGGTTTCCGCAGCAGCCTCGGCAGCAGCAGCTTCAGCAGGTTTGGCCTGTTCAAATTCAGAGGCGTCCAGTGCGCCGTCCTTGTTGCTGTCGGCGTTGTCGAACATCAGCTCGACCGAAGAGAACGAGCTGGCTTCCTGCCTGGAAATCGTACCGTCCTGGTCGGTATCGATCTGTGTGAAAGAAGCCTTTGCGGTATCAACCATGGCGTCTGCAGGTGCCTCGGCGTAGGCAAACGGGCTCGTCATGGCGACAGTGGCAACGATCAGTAATTTTTTCATGTGATGTAACTCCTCATATTTGATTAATTGATTGCTCGGCATGCCTGGAGCAATGCGCGTGCCATCCGTAATTAATTGTCACTAAGTTCTTATAAAACATTGCGATATAATAAACTATTGATAATTTATCGAGATACGGGGCCGCCTGAACTGTTACCGAAACACGACAGGCAGGCATGTACACCGGCTAAGTCGTTAATAAACATAAAAGGCAGGGGCCTCCTGATTAATCCGTCATGCCGGCGAAGGCCGGTATCCATGTTATTGAAAGCACTGGATTCCGGCATGCGCCGATGAGATGGAAACCGGGTCAACCCGGGACTCCGCAGGTGTTGTGAGCTGGCGACAAACAGGCCGTTGCCCTGTCGGGGAACGACGACAGCGTGCGCCGGTCACATTTGATGTAGCGAAAGTATCCGGACTAAAGTGCAGGCACAGCAATAGACTGCGGCCAAAAAGATGGAGGGTGATGCGATGAATCTACCGGTCCTGCTGATACTGGGCGCCCTTGCTTTCCAGGCGCAGGCGGCGGAGTCCTATACGAACGCGCTGGGTATGTCCTTTATAAAGGTCCCGGCGGGCAAATTTATAATGGGTAGCCAGGATCTCGATGCCGTGGTGCTTGAACTGCCGGACGGTGACGTTGAAGCAGTGCGTGACGAAACTCCCGCGCACACCGTTATTTTCCCCGACGGTTTCTACATGGGGAAAACGGAAGTTACGCGCGGGCAGTGGGTCGAGCTGATGGACACACGCCCGGGACCCGAATCAGAATGGCAGCGTGAGGACTGGCGGCGTCTGCCGGTAGTGTCCGTCAGCTGGTTCGACGTACAGAAGTTTATCGAGGCACTCAACAGGCGCGACCCCGGAGCCCGCTACCGCCTTCCTACCGAAGCTGAGTGGGAGTATGCAGCACGCGCCGGGAGTCAGGGTTTGCGACCGGTGAGTGTCGAACAACTGGGTGAGCATGCCTGGTATATCGACAGCTCGGGTGATGAGTTGCACCCCGTGGCGACCCGTGCCGCAAACCCCTGGGGACTGCACGACCTGTACGGCAATGTATGGGAGTGGTTGCAGGACTGGTATGCGCCGGATCAATACAGCGTTGCAGAAACGATCAGCCCGCAAGGGCCGGAGCAGGGCGACAAGAAGACCCGGCGTGGAGGTTCCTACCACTGCCCGGTACACCTGGTGAGACCGGGCTACCGGTCAGCGGACAAGCCCGATGTGCGTTATGCCGTAGTGGGCTTTCGTCTGATTGCCGAACCCTTGCCCTGAAAACAGGCGCTGCGGTGTTCCGCGGACTTGTACAATTTTTTTACTGGGCTATATTTTTACTGGGAGGGGAGCGAATAACTTTAAGGAGGCAGGAGACGAGACATGCATACTATTTATATTCGCATCGATGAAGATCTTGACGCAAAAAGCATGAGCACACTTCAGGAGGGCATGCAGGGTGTCAGTCATATCACCGATGTCGAGATCAACGCCAAAACACCGCACGATATGCTGGTTGAATTTGAAGAGGAGCACATATCGCCCATGGCGATACTCAAGGAACTGGGTCGCCGCGGGGTGCATGCCGATATTATGTCCGGCTAGCGCCGGAGCGGGCTGAGCGTTACAGCCGCCGCCAGGTGTCAGCCTGTGTTGCTCTCTGCACACCTGCCGGCGAAGTGGCAGGTGTGCAGGCGTTCCTGGATTGCCGGGCAGAGCCAGGATGCGGGGGTATTAACCGTCGGCAGTGACGTTTGTCGCCTGCAGGCCCTTGGGGCCCTTTTCGACGTCAAAATTCACGGTCTGTCCTTCCATAAGTGTCTTGAAACCATCACCGGCGATTGCCGAGAAGTGTACAAAAACATCGGCGCTCCCGTCGGAAGGGGAAATGAAGCCAAAACCCTTGGACTCGTTAAACCACTTTACAGTGCCTGTAGCCATTTATAGAAACCTCTAGATTGAACCAGTGTTAGCCTGTGCAATGCAGATTAAGGGCGGACTTTCGACAAGAATTACCGGGGGTAAATCTGTTGGCAGGAAACCTTATTCTGTGCAAGCAGGTTGAATTTAGCCAGAAGGGGCCGGGAACGTCAACAGGCTATTGTCCTGGAAGGGATTTACCCCCGGTTTCCGCCGCTTTCAGTGCGCTGGCGAATTCGGCGACGATGTCAGCCGCCGGTTTTACCGTTGTGATACCCGCGACGCTTTTACCGGCCTGGAAGTAGTCCCGGTAGTGTGCGCCCTGCTGCGAGGCGTGTTTCAGTTTCCAGATGGATTGCAGCATGTAGATGGTGCGCATCCAGTGCCTGGTGCGGTGCCCGCGCAGCATCCAGCGGGCCAGCGCGCCCGCCCGGGTGCCGGTGCGTTCGACATAGGGGGTCCTGATGATGGATACCGGAACGCCGGAGATTTTCTCGCTGAGCACGACATCGCCTTCACCCGCGTTGAGGATGGCATTCTTGTAGTCCTGGTGGGCGCTGCACTCGCGGGTGGCGATAAAGCGGGTACCCATCTGGACCCCCGCATAGCCTGCCGCAATGGCGCCGGTGAATGCATCGGCCGTACTGATGCCGCCCGCACAGATCAGGGGCTTGCCGAGCACGGCCAGTTCGTCCAGTAGCTGTTGTGCTGACAGCGTGCCGGCGTGTCCGCCGGCGCGCCGGTTTACACAGATGAAACCGTTTACGCCGCCATCCAGGGCTTTTTCCGCCCACTGCCGACTGGTGACGTCGTGGTATACCAGAACCCCTTCGGACGCCGCCCTGTCCACCACCCAGCGCGGGTTACCCAGCGCCGTGACCAGGAAAGGCACCTGTTCTTCCAGGGCGATGTCCAGCCAGCGTTGTACACGCGCCAGGTATTTTTTCGAGCTGCTTTCGATAATCAGGTTAACGCCAATCGGTTTGCTGGTCAGGCTGCGGATATAGCGCAGGCCGGCGCGGAACTCGTAGCCGTGCACGTAACTCAGGCTGAGTGGCTGGACAATGCCGATGCCGCCTGCCGCGGAGACCGCTGCGACCAGCCCGGGGTTGGAGCAGGGGTACATCGCACCGCAGATCAGCGGAACCTCGATATTCAGGGCGCGGCTGAAGTCAGTGGGCACCGGGTGTTTCCTTCTCGGGACCGACCAGCCAGCAGGCTTCGATTGTGGCGACCGTGTCACCGGCGCTGTCACGAATATCCCCCGTGAGGGTCAGTTCACAGGCGGCGCTGCTGTCCGGCACGTCGCAACGGCATTCTGCGCTGAGCGCACCGCGCGCTTTCTTCAGGTAGCGGATGGAAAAACCGGTCAGGATGCCGCGTGTCCTGTCCGGCAGGCCGTTCAGCAGGGCCAGGCCGGTTACCATTTCCCCCAGGTTGGCCAGCGCCATCGCGTGTACGGAATGCAGGTGGTTACGCACCTTGCGCCGCTCGCGCAGGGTGACCACGCAGTGCCC
>JBHHXO010000179.1:0-6734 GCA_046757125.1 Thiogranum sp. | reverse complement strand
CGTGAACATTGACAAGCTAACTGAATCCGTAATTATCATGTTGATAGAGCACTAGGCTACTTGGCGCTACGTAATCTGGAGAACGGAATGAGTGAATATTTGCCCGGGCTGGAGGGGGTTCCAGCAACCCAGTCCAATATCTCTGACCTGGACGGTATCAAGGGAATACTGACCTACCGCGGTTACCGTATCGTCGACCTGGCGCTCAACAGCACCTTCGAGGAAACCAGCCTGTTGCTGCTGGACGGCCATCTGCCGACGTATGCGCAACTCGAGGAGTTTGACCAGCAGCTGCGTTCCAATCGTATCGTGAAGTACAACGTGCGGGAGATCATGAAGTATCTGCCTGCTACCGGACACCCGATGGAAATGCTGCAGACCGCGGTAGCCAGCCTGGGTATGTTCTACCAGGGTGACGAGTGCCTGACCGGCAGTACCCTGTGTGGAGACCTGAACTACGTTCACAATATGTCGGTCAAGATCATCGCACGCATGGCGACCATCGTCGCCATGTGGGAGCACGTGCGTAATGGCTATGATCCCTATGCGCCGCGCAAGGACCTGAGCTACGCAGAGAACCTGTTGTACATGTTCAGTGGCGAGGACCCGGATCCGTTCATGGCGCGCATCATGGATGCCAGCCTGATTCTGCATGCCGAACACACCATCAATGCATCGACCTTCGCGGCGCTGGTAGCCGGTTCAACGCTCGCCAGTCCTTTTCTGGTGATCGCAGCCGCGGTAGGTACCCTCGCCGGTCCGCTGCACGGCGGCGCCAACCAGCGCGTGGTTGAAATGCTGGAAGAGATCGGCCGGCCGGAAAATGTGAAGGCATGGCTGGATGAAAAACTGGCCAGCAAGGCCAAGATCTGGGGCATGGGTCATCGCGAATACAAGGTCAAGGATCCGCGCGCCACTATCCTGCAGAAACTCATGCACGAACTGATGGATCACCGGGGTGGCAATATGGGCCCGATGTTCGAAACGGCGCTGGCGCTGGAAGAGGCCTGCGAGGAAAAGCTGGCGCCAAAAGGCGTCTACGCCAATGTCGATTTTTATTCGGGTATTCTGTACAAGGAAATGGGGATACCGCCGGATCAGTTTACCTCGATCTTTGCCATCGCCCGCTCCGCCGGCTGGCTGGCGCACTGGCGCGAACAGCTCGGGGACAACAGGATATTCAGGCCGACACAGGTTTATACGGGACAGTCGGAACGGGACTACGTGCCGATCAGTGAGCGCTAGCACGCTCTGTGGCGGTTAAAATTTGATGCGCCACTGATTATCGTCATCCCGGCATGCGCCGGGATGACGACACAGGAATCAATCAGGGGTTACTGGATTCGGCCGGGGTGGATTGCGCCCAGAATCACCGGCCGGTTTGCGCCCGTAACACCGGGTACGTTGCCTGCTTTTCCTTCCAGCGTTTGCTTCGCCAGCCAGGCAAAGGCAACCGCTTCCACCCAGTCCGGGTGCAGGCCGTATTTTTCAGTGGTTTCCACCTGTTGTTCAGGCAGTAGAGCGGCAAGGCGTCGCATAAGAAAATCGTTGTGTACACCGCCACCGCAGACCAGTACCTGCTTGACCGGCGGGCCGAACCGCTCCAGTGCGGTGGCGATGGTTTGCGCCGTGAATTCGGCCAGCGTTCTTTGCACGTCGGCATCAGGCAACGCGTGGTGGCCGGACTGCAGCAGCTCATCGAGCCAGTGCAGACAAAACAGTTCACGACCGGTACTCCTGGGTGGCGGCTGACTGAAGTAGGGGTGGTCCGCAAGTTGCTCCAGCAACGGCTGGTTCAGGGTGCCGCTTTGCGCCCATGCGCCGCGCCTGTCGTAGTTGCCCTGGTGGCTTCTGCGGAACCAGGCATCGAGCAACACGTTGCCCGGGCCGGTATCAAAGCCGGTGACGACCGGGTTGTCCGCCGGTAACAGCGTCAGGTTTGCCATGCCGCCGATATTCAGGATGGCGCGGGATGTTGCCGGATCGTGGAACAGCGCCCGGTGAAAGGCCGGCACCAGTGGTGCTCCCTGTCCCCCGGCAGCGATATCCCGGCGGCGGAAGTCCGCTACGGTTGTGATGCCGGTTCGTTCGGCAATACGATTCGCATCACCCAGTTGTATGCTGAAGGCGGGATGCTCCTCCGGGGCGTGCAGCAGTGTCTGGCCGTGGCTGCCAATGGCCGTGATCTGCCCGTTGTCCAGCCCGGTTCTGGCAATGAGTTCGAGTGCCGCGGTGGCAAACTGTTCACCCAGTTCGGCATCCAGCGTGCCGGCGTCCTGCAGTGAGGCTTGATCCGGAGCAGCAGCGGTGGCCAGGATACGGTCGTGAAGCGGCGCCGGCCAGGGGCTGGTCTGCGCGCCTAAAAGTACGGGGGTGGCGCCGGACAGGTCCACCAGCGCGGCATCGATGCCGTCCATGCTGGTGCCTGACATAAGGCCGAGATAATACTCAGGCATGGCGCCATCGGGCCTTTGCGGGTCGGGTGCTTTGCTGCTCAATGATCCTGCAGTGCAACGATCCGGGTCTTTGCCAGTTCCAGCTGGGCCAGCAGATTTTCGGTGGCCAGCCTGAAATCCTGCCGGAATTTCCGGGGCAGGGGTGCGGCATCCGGCAGCTTGACTGTCAGCGGGTTGCGATGCACGCCGTTAACGCGGAATTCGTAGTGCAGGTGGGGGCCGGTTGCCAGTCCGGTGCTGCCTACGTAACCGATAATCTGGCCCTGCTGTACCCGGCTGCCGGTGCGCAGGCCGCGTGCATAGCTGTTCAGATGGGCATACAGGGTGCTGTAGTTATTGCCGTGCCTGATAACCACGGTCTTGCCGTAGCCGCCCTTTTTGCCGCGCAAGGCTATTTTGCCATTGCCGGTTGCCTTGACCGGTGTGCCGCGGGAGGCGGCATAATCCACGCCCTTGTGCGCGCGTATTTTATTCAGGATCGGGTGCTTGCGGCCCAGGCTGAAACGCGAGCTGATGCGTGAAAAGGCGACCGGGGAACGCAGGAAGGTTTTGCGCATACTGTGACCATCCGGTGAGTAATAGTCAGTGCGGCCTTGCTGATCCGTATAACGTACGGCCTGGTAGACCTTGCCGTTGTTGGTGAACTCCGCGGCCAGAATATTGCCCGTGCCAACGCGCTCGCCGTCCAGGTAGAGTTCCTCGTAAAGCAACGCAAACTGGTCGCCCTGGCGAATATCCAGCGCAAAGTCGATGTCCCAGCCGAAGATGCCGGCCAGTTCCATAGTGATGTTTTCCGGCAACCGGGCCTGTTGCGCTGCGAGGAACAGGGAATTGTCGATTTTGCCGGCGGCGCGCACGCTGCGGCGTTCCGGGATACGGGCGATCAGTTGTGCGTCGTAACCGGTTTCAGAGCGGGTTACCTGCACCTGGTTGAGGGCATCGATTTCGTACAACAGCTCCAGCAACCCGTCTTCCGGGGTCGTGCGCATGCGCAGTTTCTGCCCGGGATAGATTCGAGTCAGCTTTTTGGCTATGCCGCCGGTGGCGATAATGTCATGCAGCTGGCGCGCCGGAATGCCCTGTTTGGTAAAGATGCGTGCCAGGCTGTCCCCTGATTCGACGGTGACATCGTGCCAGCTCCCGCGCTGATCCTGCCCGGTTGTGGCGCTGTCGACCGCCTGAAGCGGGGTATCGACCGGCGTGTCAGGAATTTTGATTCTGATCGTTTCCGAGATTGGGGGTGGCGGCAGGTCAAGAGGTACATCCTTGATCCGTAAAGCATTTGCATCATAGGATGTCAGCGAGAATAATCCCAGTGCAAGCCCCGACGCGGAGCCCAGCAGTGCCCAGCGCAAGCCTTTGGAGCTGCGTCTGCCGGTCCGGTAGCTACGCCATCCCGACTTGTAATCCCGCATTGATGAATAATTGTGCACCAGAAATCCCTTCCCAATCCTGTGTTTCAAACTAACTGACGGACCCGCTTGTGGTCAACTGTCCAGTATACCTGTCAGCCCGGAGAGCAGAAACCATGCCAGTCCGGCTGATGCTGCCCGGCGTACTTGCCGCCCCTTGGTAGTATGTTCCTTTAGTTCAACGAGTTAAGGGTCACCTGTCAGGTTATCGGCCAACTTGTGCTACTCTTGCGCCCCATTTTTCAGGTACCGGGAGCGGTCAGATGTCTCACAACGAGGCTTTGCAGCAAATCAGGCGGGGCGCGGAAGAAATACTGGTAGAAGCCGAGCTTGAGAAGCGCCTGAAGGAAAAGCGTCCGTTGCGTATAAAAGCGGGGTTTGATCCTACCGCGCCCGATCTGCACCTGGGCCACACCGTGCTGCTCAACAAGCTGCGTCAGTTCCAGGAGCTTGGCCATGAAGCGCTTTTCCTGATTGGCGATTTTACCGGCATGATCGGAGACCCCACCGGCAAGAATGTTACCCGCAAGCCGCTTACGCGTGACGAGGTAATCGACAATGCCCGCACCTATGAAACCCAGATTTTCAAGATCCTGGACCCGGAAAGGACGCTGGTGGTGTTCAATTCGAGCTGGATGAACGAAATGGGCGCTGCGGACCTGATTCAGCTGGCGGCCAGACACACGGTTGTGCGCATGCTGGAAAGGGATGATTTCAACAAGCGTTACAGCTCCGGCCAACCAATCGCCATCCACGAATTTATTTACCCGCTGGTGCAGGGTTATGATTCGGTTGCGCTGAAAGCCGACGTTGAGCTGGGTGGCACCGATCAGAAATTCAATCTGCTGGTCGGTCGTCAGCTGCAGGAGGCCTACGGTCAGAAACCCCAGGTGGTGTTGACCATGCCGATTCTGGAGGGCCTGGACGGTGTGCAGAAGATGTCCAAATCGCTGGGGAACTACATTGGTATAGCCGATGCGCCGGACGATATGTTTGGCAAACTGATGTCGATTTCCGATGAGTTGATGTGGCGCTATTTCGAGTTGTTGAGCTTCCGCCCCATGGCGGAGGTGGAGGCACTGCGAAAATCGATGCAGGAAGGGCGTAATCCACGCGATATCAAGTTCGAGCTGGGCAGGGAGCTGGTGGCGCGTTTCCATTCCCGAAGCGACGCGGAACGCGCACAGGAGAACTTTATCGCCCGTTTCCAGAAGGGGGCGACGCCCGACGATATGCCCGAGATCAGGTTGCAGGCCGGCGCGGATGGTTTGCCTATCGCCAACGTCCTGAAGGATGCCGCGCTGACTTCGAGCACCTCGGATGCGTTGCGCATGATCAAGCAGGGGGCGGTGCGCATCGACGGGGAGAAGATCAGTGACACCCGCTTGCGGCTGGAGGCGGGTGTCAGCTGCGTATGCCAGGTGGGTAAACGCCGTTTTGCCCGTATTGTGATGGCCTAGGCAGCGCACGCCGGACAAAGGTCTATACTGTAGCGGGAGTTATAATCAGGCCGGGTTTGCGGCTATAATGAGTCCGGCCATCCCAGTACGGGAGTCGTTCGGCGATGTACTGCCGGACCGGGGATCACTGGAGGATGTCCTGATTATGGAAAATAAAACTATCTTGCTGGTTGAAGACAACCCGGATGATGAAGCGCTTACCCTGCGCGCATTGAAACGCAACAATATTCTCAATGAAGTCATTGTGGCGCGCGACGGCGCGGAAGCGCTCGACTACCTGTTTGCGCGCGGGATGCACAGCGGGCGAGACGCCGGCAAGTTGCCCGAAGTGATTCTGCTCGACCTGAAGCTCCCCAAGGTCGACGGGCTGGAGGTGTTGCGGCAGATCCGGGCGAATGAAGCTACCCGCCGACTCGCCGTCGTAATTTTGACGTCTTCCGGTGAGGAGCGGGATATCATTGCCGGTTACGATCTCGGGGCAAACAGTTATATACGCAAGCCGGTCGACTTCAACCAGTTTATGGAAGCGGTTCGCCAGCTGGGAATCTACTGGCTGGTGCTGAACGTCTCGCCGGCTTCGGTATAGGCCGGGTCTTGCCCCCGAGGCCGTTATTTTCAGGCGTTTTTACGGGTCCCCGGCGCATCTTCGACGGCCGCTGAAATACTTCTTGACGGCCCCATGGCGGACTGTATAATGCGCGCCTCTGCTTCGGGGCAGGGTGGTTATCCACTCCTCAAACGTCGCAGAAAAGTATTGACGGGACAGGCGATTATGCCTCATACTTGTCGGTCTTCGCTGGCCAGGGCGCCATCGAGTTCTTTAACAATCCAGATCAGGTAATTTGTGTGGGTGCTTACGTCGAATTGATTGCGTAGCAAAGCAATATTCGATGGAAGCAAACTCAAGCAATTCCGAGTTTTGTGTACATCGAGCCAGATTTGTCGCCTCAAGCGACTAAAGTGATTGAACTGAAGAGTTTGATCCTGGCTCAGATTGAACGCTGGCGGCATGCCTAACACATGCAAGTCGAACGGAAACGATGGAGAGCTTGCTCTCCAGGCGTCGAGTGGCGGACGGGTGAGTAATGCTTAGGAATCTGCCCATGTAGTGGGGGACAACCTGGTGAAAACCAGGCTAATACCGCATGAGCCCTTCGGGGGAAAGCAGGGGATCTTCGGACCTTGCGCTATTGGATGAGCCTAAGTCGGATTAGCTTGTTGGTGGGGTAACGGCCTACCAAGGCGACGATCCGTAGCTGGTCTGAGAGGATGATCAGCCACACTGGGACTGAGACACGGCCCAGACTCCTACGGGAGGCAGCAGTGGGGAATATTGGACAATGGGCGCAAGCCTGATCCAGCAATGCCGCGTGAGTGAAGAAGGCCTTAGGGTTGTAAAGCTCTTT
>JBHHXO010000178.1:0-6771 GCA_046757125.1 Thiogranum sp. | reverse complement strand
TACGGCGCCTCATCAACGCCGTATGCTTCAGTCGCCAGTTTACCGATAACGGCGCACTGGCCGCCGATATCGATGCCTGCCAGTTCATGCTGGACAATGCCCCGGAAACGGTCGGCATGACCATGGCCCAGATCGACGCCCAGCCGCAACGCATGAACAACACCACCGTGTGGACCAGCGACATAGAACCGGGCCGACCCTATACGGCATTCCTGAAGATGACCGAGCACAAGGAGCCCTACGAGACCCTGACCGGCCGGCAACAGTACCTCATCGAGCATGAATGGTTCGCAGAGGCCGGCGAGTCCCTGCCGACCTACAAGTCACCGATACAGACGGCCAACTACCCACTGCTGTACAACACACCGCACGGACGCTGGTCCATACACTCGACCTGGCGTAATGCCAAGCAGATGCTGCGCCTGCAGCGTGGCGGTCCCATCTGTTATATGCACCCGTCGGACCTTGCCGCGCGCGGCCTGGCCGACAACGACTGGGTTCGCATCTATAACGACCACGGCGATGTCGTGGTACGGGTCAAGGCATGGGAAAGCGAGAAAGCGGGCCGGGTGACCATGTACCACGGCTGGGAACGCTACGTGGGCGTCAAGGGCAAGAAAGCCAACTTCAACAGCGTGACGGCCATCCGCATCAAGCCCACCCAGCTTGCCGGCGGCTATGGACAACTCCACTTCAAATTGAACTACTGGGGCCCAACCGGTGTACAGCGCGATACCCGGGTTCAAGTCGAAAAGTACAACGGTTAGGGAGTATTGAGAAATGAGCCGACAACTAGCAATGGTAATCAATCTCGACAAGTGCCTTGGCTGCCACACCTGCACCGTAGCCTGCAAGAACCTGTGGACCAACAAGGAAGGCCGCGAATACATGTACTGGAACAACGTGGAATCAAAACCGGGACCCGGCTACCCCAGGAACTGGGAAGGCATGGGCGGCGGTTTCGACGCATATGGCAATGTACAACTGGGTGACCTGCCGAACCAGAGTGATTACGGCGAGGTAACGGAGTACGACTATGAAAAAGGCCTGTTCAACGGCGGCGGGATCGTCAACGCCGAACCCGAACCCGGCTGGGGATCGAACTGGGAGGAGGACGAAGGCGAAGGCACGTTTGGCGAAAACTATTACATGTATATCCCGCGCCTGTGCAATCACTGCACCAACCCCGCCTGTCTCGCGGCATGCCCCCGCAACGCCATCTACAAACGCCAGGAAGACGGCATCGTGCTGGTGGACCAGGAACGCTGCCGCGGCTACCGTTATTGTGTACGCGCCTGTCCCTACAAAAAGGTAATGTTCAACTCCTTCAAGGGACAGTCGGAAAAATGCATTTTCTGTTACCCCCGCATCGAAAAGGGCAAGCCCAATGCCTGTGCCGTGCAGTGCCCCGGCCGTATTCGCCAGGTAGGCTTCCTGGATGATACCGGTTCGGATGTCTATAAACTGGCCGTACAACACCAGGTAGCCGTGCCGCTGCACCCGGAGTACGGCACCGGCCCCAATGTCTATTACATACCGCCTTTCTCCGGACCGTCCACCGTGGACGGCCAGGGTCGCCCGCTGAACGTGGACCGGATTCCCATGAGCTATTTACGCTCCCTGTTTGGAGATGGTGTGGACGCCGTCATCGCGACACTGCGAGCCGAGCGTGACACGGTCACCGGGGGTGGAAATTCCGAGATCCTCGAACTCCTCAATTCCAATAACCGCTACAGTCTCTAGGGGGTGATCATGAAAACGCTTGTACGGAAAACCGCGTATATCGTAACAGCCATCATCCTGCTGGCGCCGCTGCTCTCCACCGACACCCATGCCCGCTGGGGTGGCGGTGGCGGTGGCGGTGGCGGCTGGGACAGCGGGATCACCGCAGCACGGGTCTACGGCGAGGTACTGCTTCCGCCCGACGATCCACAATGGAACAACGCGACCGCTCAGTCCTTCAGCCTGAGGTTCATCAACTCCACCGAAGGCGGCTGGCACGGCGGCTGGGATGCAGGCGGGGATAGCGGCACGGGCGGCACCATGACCGTCAAGGCGATTCATAACGGCAGCGAGATTGCCTTCCTGCTGACCTGGAACGATGCCACCAGAAACGACACCGTCAACGGGGTCGAGGAATTCTCCGACCGTGCCGGCATCATGTTCTCCGCGGAGCAGATGTGTCGCATGGGTTCGACCTGGAACCCGGTGAACATCTGGTTCTGGCACGCATCGAAGGGGGTTGCGAACAACCTCGTAGCCGGAGGAGTCGGGACCGTTACCATGACCGGTGACGATAATATCTCGGTCATCAGCAACTACTCCAACGGTCAATGGCAGCTGGTGATGAGCCGCCCCCTGGCGCCCATCAATCCGGACAACCAGGTGGATCTCAGCAACGGCGACGGCAGAATCGCCTTTGCCCGCTGGGACGGCAGCAACCGGGAACGCAACGGCAAGAAATGGATTACCAACAAAACCAGTCTGAGCCTCCAGTAACCGATCCGTAAACCCGTTCGGGGGGTCCCGTGGACCCGTCATACCCAACCGTGGCAAACAACAACCGGTACCCATTATGACCAATATTGCAGAAGCAAAAAACAGGGATATTCTTCCGGACCAGGCTGACATGAGCTCCGAGACCAAAGTCGATATAACACGCAGCCGCATGTACCACCTGCTGGCGCTGGGCTTTTCCTTTCCGGACGGGCGGCTGGGCGCGGCGCTGCCCGAACTCCAGGCACTCGCCACCATACTTTACCCCGATATCGGGATCAGCGCAGACAGCGCCGGCCTGGCGTCAGCGCAGCTGGAGGCGGAGTACATCAACGTGTTCGACGGCCAGGAACAGAAAAGGTGCTGCAAACCGTACGAAGGCCAGTGGCTGCAGGATGACCGCGCCAGACGCCAGTGGGAGGTGAAAAAGTTCTATAGCATCTTCGGCCTGCGCCTGAACGAACAACGCAATGAAATGCCCGACCATATCTCGCATGAGCTCGAATTCATGCACTTCCTGAGTTACCAGATGGTCGCATCCGGCAGTGCCGGGCGCAGCCGCGCAAACGGCGACCGTACCGAACAACTTCGACTTGCACAGAAGGACTTCCTGGAACGACATGTCAGCCAGTGGGTCCCCGAATTCTGCCGGCACCTGCCGGAAAAAACCCGGCTGCCCTTTTACCTGCAACTGGCAGAACTGACCGGCCGCTTTGTGATCGATGACCTGCACTGGATCCGGGGAGAAGACTGACGACCGTCATCCCGTGCCAGCGCTCATTGATTCCTTCGGCCGGCACATCGACTACCTCCGCGTATCGGTCACCGAGCATTGCAATTACCGCTGCTTCTACTGTCGCCCCGGTTGCGACGCGAACCCCGGAAACCGGCGGAATTTTCTCACTAACGACGAGCTGGTTCACCTGGTCCGGCTGTTCAGCGAACTGGGGGTAAGCAAGGTACGCATTACCGGCGGCGAACCCCTGTTGCGGTACCGGCTTGCAGAGTTCGTCACACTGCTCGGGCGCCTGCCCGGCCTCAGCGATATATCCCTGTCCACCAACGGACACCTGCTTGCGGGTGTCGCAGTTCCACTGCGGCTGGCAGGTGTACACAGGATCAATATTTCGCTCGATTCGATTGAAGCGGGGAATTTTTCCCGCATCACCCATGGTGGCGATCTCGACAGGGTTCTTCACGGGATCAAGGCTGCGCAAGCCGCGGGGATGTCGCCGGTGAAAATCAATATGGTGGTAATGAAAGGCATCAACGAACACGAGATCGAAGCCATGCTTGATTTTGCCATGCTGCAGGGGCTGGAGCTGCGCTTTATAGAGACGATGCCGGTGGGGGAAGCCGGGCTCGCAGCCATGGATCATTACTACCCGGCCCCGCAGATACTGGAACGCGTCCGTGAGCGCTTCGGTTCACAACTGAATCCGGTCAAGGGTGGCAAGGGCGCCGGACCGGCCCGCTATTACCAGGTAGGGGAAGGTCCGGTGAGGATTGGCATTATCTCGGCACTGTCCCGCCACTTCTGCAGCGGCTGCAACCGGGTACGGCTTACCACAAAGGGTGACCTGGTTCTTTGCCTTGGACATGAGAATCGCGTCTTGCTGGGCGCCGAACTACGCAACGGGCGCTCCGACACAGAACTCAAGGAACGGATACTGGCAGCAATCGCCAGCAAGCCGGAGCGGCATGATTTCCAGTCTGACACCATGCACGCCCTGTCAATGAACTCCATGTCGAAACTGGGGGGGTAACCTCCTTCCCCGAACATCCGTTCATCCGCCTCGCAGCACAATCGATTCCGCTGCACACAAACAACGGCTCTTTGTAAATCCACCCTGCCCCGACACCCGCGGTGCTGTGGTTTCATGCCCGCACGCCCCAGCCCCCTACATCACAGACACAGGCACATGGCCCGTCCAGACCAGCGGGTCACACCCTCACAACCCGACAAGGAAAACACTATGATCATTAGAGCAATCGCTGGATTAATCCTCACATCGCTGCTATCAGCAGGCACCAATGCCGCCGTCGTGGAATGGAAGGTGGCCGATGGCGGCAACGGCCACCTGTACGACGCCGTGCTGGTCGGCTCCACCATCACCTGGGAAGACGCCCGGGCCGCCGCGCAGGCGCGCGGGCCTGGCTGGGACCTGGCCACCATCACTTCCGCGGAGGAAAACGCCTTCGTTGAGGGCCTGTTCACCGCCGATGCCGGGTTCTTCAATTGCTGCAAGTATCCGTTCCCGCTCGGCCGGATCGCGCCCGGCCCCTGGCTCGGCGCCACGTCGTCCACCCTGGCCAGCAACGACTGGACCTGGGTGACCGGCGAGGCCTTCACCTTCGCGGATTGGGGACCCACCGCGCCGGCCAGCAACGGCAACCAGCTTTCCTATGCCGAGATGGGCACCGCGCGCCTGGTCGCCTGGAACGACAGTTACTCCCCGAACCCGAGCGGCCCGATTTCCTATATCGCCGAATTCTCGGGCACGGTGGTGCCGGTTCCCGCCGCCCTGCCGCTGTTCCTGTCGGGCATGGGCCTGTTGCCCCTGGTCGCGCGCCGGCGGGCGGCCGGGGCCTGACCGTGCCGGGCAACCGGCGCGATCTCCATGGCATCCCGGGCCGGTTCCCGGTTCCGGGAGGCTGAGCCCGGTTCAGTCGATCAGCCAGTAGTGCGACCCCATCAGCAGGTAAAACGCCAGCACGCTCAGGGCGGCGACGGCCGCGGTCCGCCAGGCCGGCCGTGCCAGCCAGGCCATTGCGCCCAATGCGCCGGCCACCACGGGGAGCGAGAGCACCATCCAGAGCGCGTGACGCAGGCCGGGGACGGGGCGCCAGGGGCCGTGGTTGCCGTTTTTCACCCCCCAGGGGCCGTCGGGCAGGTAGCCATCCAGACCGGCCAGCGTCCACGCCATCACCAGCAGGGGCATGACGAAGCACAGGCATGCGGTGGCGCACCACGTCAGGCCGGCCGCGACCCGGCGGCGGTTCAGGACACGCGGCAGCGGCCGACGCATCGCAACGATGCACGCCCCCCAGAACACCACCGACGTCCCGGCCTGGAACGTCCGCACCCGTTCCGGAAGCGGCTGATGCGCTCCGAAAGGCGAAAAGGCGCGACCGTGGCCGTCGAAAACCGGAAGATCCCCGAGCGCCGGAAACGCGGCCAGGAGCAGCGCCAGCAACAAGGGAACCGAGGCACCGGCGGCAACGGCGGTCAGCCAGCGCGCCGGTTCCACGAAACTGCTCTCCAGTGTGGGAAACATGCCGGTTCCCGGCACAGGAGCCCCGATTCCGGCTCATCCGGTTGACTGCCAACCCCCTCACTCATCCCAGCCGGACCCGGGTCTTGCAGTTCGGGCACAGCAGATCGGGCAGGCAATCCGGACACCAGGCCCCGCCGCAATCCGGGCAGACGTGCCGGGGCGGTTTTTTCAACGCCCGCATGAGTTCATCCACGCCACCCATTTCGCTCACCCGGCTGAAGCCGAGGCCTTCCTTTCCGGCGGCGGGGGAAATCCTGAGCGGGGTGCGGCAGATGGCGCACTGCATTGTGGAGGTTTCATCCTGCGTCATGGGCTTGCTCCCGGTTCCGGTGGATTCTTCTCTTGCCTTGTGCCGGTCCCGACTCAGTCGAAACGCCGGTCGAGTTGCTCCAGCAACTGCGCCAACGGGGGATCCAGGTACATGCCGGACTGTTTCATCCGCCGCAGCGTCCCGTGGCAGCGTTGCCAGTAGTCGTTGGCGGTGGCGACATCCCCCTGCGCCTGGCTTGTGCTCGCCAGTTTACCGTATGAAACCGCCAGGTCGCGCTGCCACTCGGCATTGCCGGGATCCTGGCCCGCCAGCCGCTCGCGGATCTCCAGGGCCGCCCAGTAGGCTGACAGCGCACCGGACAGATCCCCCTGCGCCCGAAGCACGTCGCCGCTCTTGTTGTGGCTCACCGACAGGCCGCGCTGCCACCCCGCATTGCCCGGGTCCTGGTCCGCCAACCGCTCGCGGATCTCCAGGCCGGTCCGGTAGGCCGACAGTGCCCCGGACAGATCCCCCTGCGCCTGAAGCACGTCACCGATCCTGTCGTGGCTCACCGACAGGTCGCGCTGCCACAGCGCATTGCCCGGGTCCTGCCCCCCCAGCCGCTCGCGGATCTCCCGGCCGGTCCGGTAGGGCGACAGCGCGCCGGACAGATCCCCCTGCGCCCGAAGCACGTCGCCGATCCTCTCGTGGCTCACCGACAGGTCGCGTTGCCACACGGCATTGCCC
>JBHHXO010000177.1:0-6772 GCA_046757125.1 Thiogranum sp. | reverse complement strand
TAACCTGACCGTGGAAGATTACACGCTGGCCTTTAACGGTACGGTATGGACGGCAAGCCGGGTCAGTGATGGCCAGGCAGTGACGATGACCGGCAGTGGCACGGCTGTGGATCCCTTTCTGTTTGACGGACTCAGCGTCGAGGTTACCGCAGGGGCTGCGGCCGGCGATCGTTTCCGGATTCGCCCCACCAGCGACGCTGCAACGGGGATGGGCATGTTGATCAGCAATCCGCGCGAGATTGCCGCAGCAGCCATGGCGGGCAGTGCGGCGCCGGGTGACAACAGCAATATGTTGTTGCTGGCGGGTTTGCAGACAGCGCAGACCATGGAGGGCGGTACTACCAGTTTCCAGGGCGCCTATGGTCAGTTGATTGCGCAGCTCGGTACGCAGACCCGCAGTGCGGAAATCAGCGCCGAAGCACAGGCATCACTGCTGGCACAGGCACAGGAATCACGCGACTCGCTCTCCGCCGTTAACCTCGACGAAGAAGCGGCTGACCTGATTCGTTTCCAGCAGGCCTACCAGGCCATCGCGCAGGTGATCTCGGTGGCGGAGTCCACGTTCCAGACCCTGCTCAATGCGGTGGGGAGGTAATCGTGCGTATTGCCACTTTGCAAATGTTCCGCCAGGGTGTCGGTTCGATACTTGACCAGCAGTCCAGACTGTTTGAAACACAAAACCAGCTGTCTACCGGCAAACGGATCAACAGCCCCAGCGATGACCCGACCGGTGCGGCACAGCTGGTCGGCCTGTCCGAATCGGCCCGGACCACGGAGCAGTACCAGAGGAATATTCTTGCCGCGACTTCCCGGCTTGAGCTCGAGGAGGCCGCGCTGGGTGCGGTGGGAGACGCCCTGCAGCGTGTCAGGGAACTGGCCGTTGCCGGCCTGAATGACAGCAACGGCCTGGAGGAGCGCACCGCTATAGCAGCCGAAATCCGCCAGCTGGGCGATGAAATAATGGGTCTGGCCAATCGCAAGGATGCCAACGGCCAGTTCATGTTTGCCGGTTTCCAGGTATTGACGGTTCCGTTCAGCGAAACCTCACCGGGTGTTTTTGCCTACGCGGGTGATACCGGCCAGCGCCGGATCCAGGTCGGGCCGGCCCGGCAGATCGCCGACGGTGACTCGGGACAGGCAGTGTTCATGGATGTACCGGATGGTAGCGGGGGCTTTGAGAATATTTTTACGACCCTTGAAACGCTGGCGAGTGATCTGGAAGCCAATGCACCTGACAGCAACAGTCTGGCACAGATCGACCGGGCCATGGATCACTTGCTGGGATTCAGGGCCACCGCCGGGGCACGCCTGAATGCGCTCGACAGCCAGAAGTCTATCAACGAATCCCTGCTGGAACAGCTGGAGCAGACCCGGTCAACGGTCGAGGACCTCGATTATGCTGAAGCGGCCAGCCGCCTGAGCCAGCAAAGCGTCGCCCTGCAGGCTGCGCAGCAGGCGTTCGTCAAGGTTCAGGGTCTGAACCTGTTCAACTACCTGTAGGATTTGCCGTAAACAGGTGGCTGCGTGTCGCGTGCGCCTGGCAGGTCTTCCTGCGGTTGGGAAACTTCCAGACATCAGCCCTCGAAGTGGTGTTGCACGATGCGGTATTCGGCCTGCCCGTCGGTGCGCAGGGCGGTCGCTGCAATGTGATCTGCAGTAGGGCGCAGCAGCCTGAACTGCCACTGACCGGCATCTTCATCAAGCCCTGCATCGAAGCGTACCCGGATCGTATCGTCATCCGTGATATCAAAATGCAGTTTGCGTGTCGGGTAGGAAATGCCGATGCCTTTGGCCTTGACGAATGCTTCGCGCAGGGTCCAGCGGGTAAAGAAGGCCTCGATCAGTGCTGTGTCGGTCAGCTGTTTCAGCTGCAGATGTTCCTCTGCCGAGAACATGCGCTGTGCGATGTCAGTCAGGTGACGGCGTGCATCCAGCTGTTCGGTATCGATGCCGCATTCGCAACCGCGCGTTACGATACAGGCGGCGAGGCCGCGTGTGTGGGTAAGGTTGAAACGGATATCGGCTGCGTCGCTGTTGGCGATCTCGGGGCGCCCGTGTTCTGACTGGGTAAAATGCCACTCGGATGGAGCCAGGCCGGTATAGGATGAGAGTACCTCGCGCACCATGGCATGTGAAATCAGGTAGCGGTGACGGTCTTCCTGAAAATGGAAACGCCAGTACCGGGCCAGCTCGTCGTCCGACAGGATAGACCGGAAACGCTCCAGTTCGTCAGGGTTCTGCACAGATTCTGGGACGACCAGCCAGACGTGGGCTTCATGTTGAAGTTGTTCTAGCATCTGGAGGCAGGGAGGAGGTTCAACGTTTACCTGCAATGATGTAGATTTCTGCTGCAATGTCCGGGTAGCGTTCCCCCAGCTTCATGAATGCAGTTACCATTTCCCGGGTCCAGTTATCCTGTATCTGGGCGTTGGATACCGGTTTGAGCCAGTAACCGCCAGATACCTCGATGGCCAGTCCGGCGGCTATGAATTCGTGTCGGAAGCTTTCCGGGTTATAAACCCTGCGGTGTCCGTGCCGCAGGTCGGCATCGTTGAGCGCGCACTCGATCGGCAACTGTCCCAGCAGTACACCGGCCTGACGATGGAGCGAACGGCTGTTGGGAACCGCAGCGAGTATTCTCCCGTCATCGGCAAGCCAGTCTTTTGCCCGTGCGAGTATTGCCACCGGGTCTTCAACGTGTTCGAGTACGTGGCCCAGTATGATGTTGGTGAATTTCCGCGCTGGAGCAAAACTTTCAAACAGGGATTTCACAACAAGGATATCCGGGTGCCGTGCTTTCAGGTCGTCACAAAACCGGCCTGATGCTTCGACGACAGTAAGGTCAAACCCGGCGTTGACAAGATGCCTGGTCATGATGCCTTCCGCAGGTCCCATTTCCAGCGTAGATCCGTTTTTCAGGTGGCGTTGAAAAACCTCGAATGAGTACTCGACCATGTATTCGTTTGGACCTTCTGCATATCTCGGGTCAAGGGCGATGGTATCAAGACGGACCTGCTCTGTATTCTTCATAGTATGTTATCCGGCTGTGGTGTCATTCTGCCTGTATCAGTTCAATGAGGGACATGGTGGGGAGCATGAGAAAGCAAATGCGGCGCCCACCGAATGCAACGGCCGGTATCGGCGCAACCATCAGCCGGGCACGCTGTGACTGGAGTTCTTCGACTTTCCTGTCAATATCACAGGTGGTGTATGCCTGGTGATACATCCTGGTTCCTGCTTCAATCCACGGGGCAAGCGTATTGGATCCATCAAGCGGGGACAACAGTTCCAGTCGCGGTCCGCCTCCGGTGAGAAACCGGCCCCGGACGCCCTGCGCCTGATCGATAAAGTCGCTGGACTCCGCACTGTAGCCAAGCAACGCATGATAGCGGGTTTCCTTCTCGATATCCGTGCATGCAATGCCAATGTGATGAAATTCCACGATAAGTTACCTGTTGAGCAAGATGGCTATCTGCCGGGCCTTTTCTTCCAGGCGTTGGCGGCAGGATTGCCAGCTGGAGGAGTCCATTACCTGTTCAACTGAATCATGGCTAACGCCATCGATGTTGACATAAGCGGGCAGATCCCGTGCACGGGCAAGCCCGCAGGAGGCGTGGAAGGAGATCACGCGCTCGTTCCGGGCAACGGTGCGACAATACAGTTCTTTCAGCCCAAGTTGCTCCAGCCCGGCACGGTACACCAGGCAGGCACTTTCGACGGCGGCCAGGGAGTTTTTTCTGAGGATCCATCGTCCCCACTCAGCGCCCTGTGTCCGCTGGTCGATATCGTAAATGGCCAGCATGCCTTCCGGGCTTCCGGACGCTTTGTCCTGCACGATAAAGTAATAGTCATCCGGTCTGGAAAAGTAGTTTTCCAGGTAGGCTTGCTGGTCTTCCAGGCGGTCTGATGTTGGATTCAGGTAGGTGGCCAGCTCTGGGTCTGTACGCAGGCTGATCATGAAGCCTGCATCATCCAGCCTGACCGGACGAAGTTCAAAATAGTATCCGCTTACGGTGATGTTATGATCCATGCTTGCCGGCAACCAGATGAATGATATCGTTCGAATTGCGAATGTCAGTGATTTCCTCTGCTGTAAAACGAACGCCGGTGCGGTCTTCCAGCAGAAAGATCAATTCAACGTGCCGGAGCGAATCCCAGTTCCCGTCATCCTCTCTGGCTACCGGTGTCCCGGCCTCGATCTGTCGTTTCAGCACCTGGGAGAGGCACTCTCTCACCAGCGTTTCTACATCCGGGTCAGGCATTGTCTAGCTCTCCCAGCGCACGTTGACGCAATGACGGGTTTGAATGTCCGGCAGCTGTTCAGCACCGCACTGGTATTCGAAACAGCCGCCGCCTGCCTGTATAGCAGGCTGTAAAATCGCGTCAAGGCAAGCGATGGCCGGCGCGTTCTTCGGCCCACTGGTCAATTTAATGGTTGCTGTCTCTAGCGCGGAAAGGTGCATTATCTTTTGTAGCGACTCAATAAGTATAATTGATTCGATCTCGCGCCCCAGCGCGCGGCAGCTGATACAGACTTCATCTACCATTACCGTTTCATTTTCCGTGTGGGTAAACAATGCACCGATAACCCCGCTTTCAGACAATCGATCCTTCAGTTCGACAGCAATGGTAAAGCAGCCCGGATCGGACAGCCTGGAGGCAATTTCGTGTTCACTGAAGCGTAGCATGGTGGTGTTGAACTGGTTGGTTTTGACGGACAGTTCGTGCAGGCGGCTGCGAAGGTGCTTCGGGTTCAGGTGAAACACCAGTTCCATCCCCAGTGCTTCCAGGTAGCTGCTGCTGTCCGGCATCTCGCTGCGGAGCCTGTAGCGTTCCCCGTTGGCGACCATGTCTGCCGATCGCAGCGAGTCTTCCCTGTGTGTCTGCCACTGGTGAAGGCGCGGAAACCGGGTCAGAACGTCGTGCGTATTTACAGGGTCTGCGCATGCGAGCAGCGTGTGGATACCCGGAAATGCTGCTGCAACCGCAGCCAGTTCAGCCGGGTTGTCATCAATAAACAAAATGGAATCCATTCCAATTGACAGCGTGCCTGCAATGTCACGCAATCCTGCGACCTTGGAAGACCAGCTGGCAACAACGGCAGAAAACCTGTCCAGAGACAGGGGGAAGTCCTTGCGTTGCCGAAACAGCCTGTTTACTGTCCCGGCGTTGTTTCTGGAACAAATGGCCAGCAGCACGCCGGAGTTCTGCAGTGCAGACAATTGTTTCTGCAGCTCGATATAGCAGGTTTCCAGTCGCAGCCTGGCTATGCCGTCTTCCTCGACGATACCGGCGTAGAGTGTGTTGTCGAGATCAACAACAATGGCTTTCAGGCGTGGGTGAATAACGGCGGGCAACCAGGTCAGGCCGAACATCCTGGCAGTTTCCATGCAGGCAGCGTTACTCAGTGCGCTGCCTGCCAGTGTAATATTCCGGTCGTCGAAATAGTCGCTGCCCAGGTTCGACATGATGTTGGCCTGATCACAGACAAATGCATCTGCGATACCTGCAAGAAGGGAATCCAGTAGCTTGTTGAAAATACCTGCATCGGGATGCGTCGAGGCCCAGTTGCAAACCAGTATGCTGGCCCGGGACTGTTTGCGCAGTTGCTCAAGGCGCCCGCCCAGCCAGTCTAGGAGCTCAACCGGCGTCAGGTTTTTGGCGTAACGATCAAAATCGAGCCATAAAATCTCGACATCCGCCAACCCGAGTCCGGAGAAATTCAGGGCATCATCGTATTCCGAATAGGTGAATTCCACGTCCAGATTCGAATACGCCGCAAATGCGGGGATCAGAGCGGCGACAAATTCGAAAGGCTGATTCCTGTGTATCTGGATATGAACTGCCTCGAGCGGCCAACTGGGTTCCAGGAGACCAAGCCGGTAACGGGAGGGCCGAGACGCAAACAGCACTTTCTGCCACTTGGCTTTTTCCAGGGCAGCTGCAACACCGGCATCCGACATTGTCGGTGTTATTTTCCGGGCAGTTTCTGTCATTGCGAGTAGCGCATGAATAAGGTTGTGGTCAGTGTCCTGATAATACGTGTAAGCAATATGCCAGATTCGTACCAAGTCCCCCGAACTGAGTCGAATCACCCGGCCGGGGTTTGCGGATTTCCGATCATGATGGGGTGGTATGTATCTTGCTTTGTTTTGGGAAAACAGATTATCGGGATTCATTATGTCCAAGTCCAATGCATCTGCAGCGAAAAAACTGCTGGAGTTTCCGCCCGCAGAACCACGCTTCCCCGCTGAGAAAACAGGCCGGCCGGTGCGCGTCGGGGTTATCGGTTACGGTTACTGGGGGCCGAACCTGGTACGTAATTTTTCCCGGGCCGCCGATTGCGAAATGGCGGCGGTTGCAGACCGGGATCCCGAACAACTGAACCGTATTGGTGAAGATTTTCCCGGCATACCCGGCACTACCGACTACCGTGCGCTGCTGGCAGATCCCGACATCGAAGCGGTTGCAATTGCTACGCCGGTAGCAAGCCATTTTTCCATAGCGTCAGCGGCTTTGCGCGCCGGCAAGCATGTTTTGCTGGAGAAGCCACTGGCCACCAGTGTCCGCGAGGCGGAAAGACTGGTCGAAATAGCGGCAAAGCATGACCGCCTGCTCATGGTGGATCACACCTACCTGTTTACCGGTGCCGTGGAAATGATGCGGCGACTGGTCGGTTCCGGTGAGCTTGGCGAGATACTGTACTTCGATTCCACGCGCATCAACCTGGGTCTTTTTCAGCGCGATGTAAACGTCATCTGGGATCTCGCTC
>JBHHXO010000176.1:0-6804 GCA_046757125.1 Thiogranum sp. | reverse complement strand
ACTGGCCTGACAAGCCGGCTCCCGGGGCCAAATATTAGGCTCAAGGAGATCTTAACTGCTAACAGGCACCGCAGAAGGTGCGCCCGGTGAGTATACAATGGTTGCACGCGGCGGCGATAGTGCGCGGGAAAAACCTACAGTTCCAGTTGGTTACCCTGGTTCAGTGCCACGTCGATCTTGTCCTGCAGGGCGCGGATGCGCTGGCTGATATTGAGTTGATAATCGTCTTTTACCGTCTTCTGCCCCAGCAGTTCATGGGCCATGTTCAGGGCTGCCATGACCGCGATACGGTCGGCGCCGACGATTTTGCCGGTATCGCGGATTTCCCTCATTTTATCGGTCAGGAATTCGGCGGAGGCGAACAGTGCCTCGCGCTCGTCATCGGGACAGGCAATCAGGTATTCCTTGTCCATGATATGTACGCGCAGGGGCTTGGCGTTTTGCGTCATACGCCCTGCTCCATGGCCTTGAGGCGGTTGATCATGGCTTCCACCCGGTTGCGGGCCATTTCGTTTTTCTCGATCAGACTGGCGCGCTCGGTGACCATGGAGTCCTGCTGGTCGCGCAGCGAGCGATTCTCTTCCTTGAGGCGCTCTATGCTGTTCACCAGTTCTTCCAGGCGAACTTCCAGTTTGAGCAGTTCCTGTTCGGTAACGGACTGTGGTGTATTTTTTGTCATGCGCACACTATAGAGAAGGGCTAAAAATGCGTCAATGTCGGCGCTGTGCAATAATTGCACTATGCCTCAAAATCAACGCCTTGAGTATGACGATGTGGCCGATACCCTGGATCGCGCCTCACTTTCGGCGCATGCCGCGGACTGCCATGGTCTGCTGGCCGGCCTGGTCTGCGCGGCGGGTTTTGCCGATCCGAAGATCTGGGTGGCGGAGATATTCGAGGACTATAACCCCAAAAATACGCTGCAGGCGGATGCGTTCAGGCAGTTGCAGGCGCTCTACGAATCGACCGTGACGGAGCTCAACAGCCATGAAATCGATTTTGAGCTGCTGCTGCCCGATGACGCGGTGCCACTGCGCGAGCGGGCTGAATCGCTGGGCAGCTGGTGTTCCGGGTTTCTGTCCGGGCTGGGACTGGGGGGCTTGCCCGCGCAGGACAGGTTGCCTGACGACGTGAGGGAGCTGCTGAAGGATCTGTCGGAGATCTCCCGGGTGGATTTCGAGATGGATGAACCCGGCGAGGACGAGCTCGCCGCATTCGAGGAGGTGGTTGAATATATCCGTGTGGGTGTACTCTTCCTGCACGACGAGTTGCAGCCCCTCAGTGCGCCAACGCAGGTACAGTAATTACCTATGGATCAAAAAGAATTTGCCCGCCGGCGCAAACAGCTGATGCGCATGATGGGGCAGGACGCGATCGCTATCCTGCCGACCAGCCCGGAGCAGCCGCGTAACCGCGATGTGGATTTTCCCTTCCGGCCGGACAGTGACTTTTACTACCTCACCGGGTTTGCGGAGCCCGAAGCCGTGATGGTGCTCGCGCCGGGTCGCGAACACGGCGAATATCTGCTGTTTTGCCGTGACCGCGATCCGAAAATGGAGACCTGGCACGGCCGGCGCGCCGGGCCCGAGGGCGCGGTGGAAAAGTTCGGGGCCGATGACGCGTTCCCCATCCAGGACATCAACGAGATTCTGCCCGGTCTGCTGGAAAGCCGCGAGCGGGTGTTCTACACCATGGGTTCTGCGCCCGAGTTCGACCGGCAGCTGATCGGCTGGGTCAATCGTATCCGTCGCCAGTCGCGCGCCGGCAAGCACGCGCCCGACGAGTTTATTTCGCTCGAGCATTTCGTGCACGATATGCGTTTGTACAAGAGCCGTGCCGAAATCAAGGTCATGCGTCAGGCCGCGAATATTGCCGCGCGCGCGCACAAGCGCGCCATGCGCCTGTGTGAACCGGGCATGATGGAGTACGAGCTGGAGGCGGAGTTCCTGCACGAGTTTCGCAAGGCCGGGGGTGAACCGGCCTATCCCTCCATTGTCGGCGGTGGCGGGAATGCCTGCATCCTGCATTACACGGAAAACAGTGCGCCACTGAACGATGGCGATATCCTGCTCATCGATGCCGGTGCAGAGCACGAGTATTATGCGTCCGATGTGACCCGCAGTTTCCCGGTGAACGGTCGTTTCAGCAAGGCGCAACGCGCTGTTTACCAGCTGGTGCTGGACGCGCAGCTGGCGGCTATAGAGGAAGTCTATCCGGGCAACACCTGGAATGCGCCGCACGATGCGGCCGTCAAGGTTATTACCCGTGGCCTGGTGAAGCTGGGACTGCTCAGGGGACGCACCCCCACGCTTATCAGGAAACAGGCCTACCACAGGTTTTACATGCACCGTACCGGCCACTGGCTGGGTATGGATGTGCACGATGTCGGTGACTACAAGGTCGGTGACGAATGGCGCGTGCTGGAGCCGGGTATGGTGCTGACCGTCGAGCCCGGGCTGTATATCCCGGCCGGCAGCAAAGGCGTGGCGCGCAAGTGGTGGAACATTGGTATACGTATCGAGGATGATGTGCTGGTGACGCGCGACGGCTACGATGTGCTGAGCAAAAACGTGCCCAAGGACATCGACGAAATCGAGGCCTTGATGGCCCAGTAACCGAGAGGAGTGGATATCGTGATAAGAAAAATTGCAACAGCGTGTGTCTTGAGTCTTTGTGTGACCGGTGGCGCCGGCGCTGCCGACGACGATGATGTCATTACCTCGATCAATGAGGGTATGGAGTATTACAAGGAAGGTGAATACGCGGAGGCTACCAGCAGCCTGAACTATGCGGTGCAGCTGATCCAGCAGAAGAAGGGCGAATCACTGAGCGGGCTGCTGCCGGAACCCCTGGATGGCTGGACGGCAGCGGAAGCAAAATCGCAGGCGGCGGGCGCCGCCATGTTCGGCGGCGGTGTCACCGCGGAACGTGAGTACTCGAAAGACAGCAGCCGTATCGCCATCAAGATCGTGACCGATTCGCCCATGTTGCAGGGTGTCATGATGATGTTTTCCAACCCGATGTTCGCCACTGCGGACGGTGCGAAGATGGAGCGCATCGGACGTCAGAAAGCTATCGTGAAATACACGCCGGCCAACAAGTCGGGCACCATACAGATAGTTGTAAAAAATCGTTTTCTGGTAAGCGTGGAAGGCAACGATGTCAGCCGCGAAGAGTTGCTCGATTACGCAAAGGCCACTGATCTCAAGAAAATGGCTGATTTGCCCTGAACGCAGCAGGTTGTTGTGCTGATGCCGTCAGAAGCTGATGTCCTGATTATCGGTGGCGGTCTGGTGGGCGCCAGCCTGGCCTGTGCGCTGGGTCAGGCCGGCGTACGGGTCGCCATCGTGGAAGCCGCTCCGTTGCGTGTCGATCAGCAGCCCGGCTACGACGAGCGCAGCATTGCGCTGGCGCAGGGTTCGCAACGGATCTTCTCCGCGCTGGGACTCTGGCCATCGTTGCAGGACCGGGTATGTCCTATTCACACCATTCACGTATCCGATCGCGGCCATTTCGGTTTTACGCGCCTGCGCCGGGAAGAAGAGGGCGTCCCCGCGCTGGGTTATGTCGCAACGGCGCGCGTGCTGGGCAAGGCGTTGCTGGAACGCCTCGGTGAGCTGGATACGGTAGAGGTGCTGGCGCCGGCACAACTGGTTGATTTCCGTGTCGGTCGCGAAACTGTGGAGGCCGACCTGGTCCTGGATGACAAGCCGTTGAGCCGGACTGCGAAGTTGCTGGTGGCCGCAGATGGTGCACAGTCCTCGATCCGCACGCAACTCGGTATCGAGACCACGCGGCGCGACTATGGCCAGACTGCTGTGATCGCCAACGTTACGCCCGACCGGCCGCACGCGAATGTTGCCTATGAGCGCTTTACGGATACCGGTCCCATGGCCTTGCTGCCCATGAGCGAGCAACGCAGTGCGCTGGTGTGGACAGTCCGCTCGGACCAGAGCGATGCCCTTATGGAACTGGACGATGCGGAGTTTCTGTCCCGTCTGCAGGACCGCTTCGGTTATCGTCTCGGCCGTTTCCTTAAAGTCGGCCGGCGTTATGCCTACCCGCTGTTTTTGCTGCGCGCCAGGGAATCCGTGCGCCCGCGCATGGCGCTGATCGGCAATGCCATCCACACCCTGCACCCGGTGGCCGGGCAGGGTTTCAACCTCGGACTGCGCGATGTGGCCACGCTGGCTGAAGTGATTATGGACGCGCAGCGCAACGGCCGGGACGTCGGTGGCAGCACGGTGCTGGAGCGCTATGCCGACTGGCGGCAGGCCGACCAGCGGCGGGTGGCACTGTTTACCGACAGCATGGTGCGGTTGTTCAGCCAGACATTTCCGCCCGTTACCTGGGTGCGCGATGCCGGTATGCTGGCACTGGATATCTGTCCGCCGGCAAAGCGCTGGTTCGGCCGCTTGACCATGGGTCGGTCCGGTCGCCTGCCACGCCTGGCGCGCGGCCTGGATTTGTAGGAGCGGCCCCGGTATTACGGGATGGCAAGTGATGATGAAAAGTGAATTCGATGTGGTCATTGTCGGTGGCGGGCTGGTCGGGCTTTCGCTGGCTGCGGCGCTTGGCAAGGACGATTTCAGTGTTGCCGTGCTCGAGGCCAGGCAGCCGCCTGGCGACTGGCCTGCGGGCAGCGTCGACCTGCGTGTCTATGCGATTACCCGCGAATCACAAAGGCTGTTCGAGCGTGTCGGCGCCTGGCCGGCGATGCTGCCCAGGGGGCCGTTCCGCGACATGCACGTCTGGGACGCGGGGGGGAATGGCGACATACATTTTTCCAGTGCCGATCTGGGTGAATCCTGTCTCGGGTACATCATGGAATCACGCGTTATCGAGAAGGCTTTGCTGGATGTGATTGCGGACCTGCCGGCTGTAGAACGCTTCTGTCCGGCCACCGTGACAGCGTTCAGTGAGCTGGAGACCGGGACCGGGCAACAGGTCGAGCTGGAGGACGGTCGTACGTTAGCGGCCAGGCTGCTGGTCGGCGCCGATGGCAAGCATTCGAAGGTGCGTGATTACGCGGGTATTCACGCACGCGAATCGGATTACGGTCAACAGGCGCTGGTTGCGGTCGTCACGACGGAACGATTACATGAAGAAACAGCCTGGCAGCGTTTCCTGCCGACCGGTCCGCTGGCATTTCTGCCGCTGGCGGACGGCCGGTCGTCCATCGTCTGGTCGGCCAGCACTGAACGGGCGGAACAGCTGCTCGAGCTCGATGCAGACGATTTCTGCGCCGAGCTGGGCAAGGCCTTCGACCTGCGCCTGGGCCGGGTAACAGCCTGCGGTGAACGGGTGCTGTTTCCGCTGCGGCGCCAGTACGCGGAGCACTACGTGGCACCGCGTATCGCCCTGGTCGGTGATGCCTCGCACGTTATTCACCCGCTCGCGGGGCAGGGTGTGAACCTGGGCCTGAAGGATGTCAGGGAGCTCGCGGACGTTCTGGTGGATGCGCGCGGGCACGAGCGCGACATCGGTTCATTTTCGGTGTTGCGCCGCTACGAGCGCGCCCGCAAGGGCGACAACATGGCCATGATGCTGGCCATGGACGGCTTCAAGCACCTGTTTGGCAGCCCTGTTGCCCCGCTTCGCTGGGCGCGCAACCTCGGTCTGAACCTGGTCGACGCCGCGCAGCCGGTGAAAAATCAGATCATGCGCTCGGCGATGGGTCTTTAGTCGCCCGCTGGTAGGCCGGTCTGCTTTTCAACCGCTCGGTGTACGCCTGCAGTGCGGGGTACTGCTTTACGACATCGGGCTGCCATAACAGCGTCGAACCCACCATGATGTCTGCGGTCGTAAACCGGCTGCCGAGCAGATAGTCTTTTCCCTCCAGCTCGGTATTCAGCATCTCCAGGATCGGGATATTGCGCTGCGCCGCCCAGTCCACGATAGCGGGGACACGCTGGGCTTCCGGCAGGATGGCGCTGTGCAGGAAGGTCAGCCACGGCGGCAGCTCCAGTGTCCCGAAGGTGAAATACATCCATTGTTCATAACGCATCCGTTCCTTGCTGCCCGGCCCGGGAGCCAGGCCCCTGTCGGGGTGCCGATCGGTCAGCCACTGGCAGATAGCGCCCGATTCGAGCATCACCTGGCCGTCGATTTTGGCAGCAGGTATGACGCCGAGAGGATTGATGGCCCGGTATTCCGGGCTGTCTGCTTCTCCACCGAACAGGTCGATGTGATGGAGCCGGTAAGGGACCTGCATTTCTTCCAGCAGCCAGCGGGGGCGTATCGCGCGGGTGGCCGGGGTGTAGTAAAGGGTGATGTCCATGTTATTGCGCCTCCAGTTACTTTTGATTTGAAAGTTACTGGAGTGTAGACCGGTTACTTTAAATATGCAAGTAACTTTGTTTGCGATACACTGAACCTATGAGTGAATCGACTCCGGAGCGCCCGAAACCGGCCGGCTGCAAGCGTTCAGCCTGCGGCGTGGCCAGTACCCTCGACCTGCTGGGCGACAAGTGGACCCTGCTGGTGGTGCGCGACCTGCTGCTGGGCAAGCGTACCTACAGCGAATTCCAGAAATCTCCGGAGAACATCCCGACCAATATTCTGGCCGAGCGGCTGCGGCGCCTGCAGCAGGCGGGCATTATCGAGAAAATGCAGTACCAGGAACGCCCGGTGCGTTACGCCTATACGCTCACCGACAAGGGACGTGACCTCGGGCCGGTGCTGCGCAGCATGGTGGTATGGGCGAACAAATATATTCCCGGAACCTTTACCCTGGAGGAAGTGGAGGCAATGATTGAGCGGGTCGGTAAGGGCGCATGAAGGTTACTGAAATCAATATCTACC
>JBHHXO010000175.1:0-6940 GCA_046757125.1 Thiogranum sp. | reverse complement strand
CTACTTCCTCAGCTACTTCCTCAGCTACTTCCTCAGCTACTTCCTCAGCTACTTCGCTGGCAGATTCTGCTCCAGCCTCTTCGGATGACGTTGTATCCGTATCCTGGTCACCGCTTATATCGTCGAGCAGCGAAAACTCCAGGCCGAAGTCGTCATCCGGCCCGGCAGTTTCGGCCTCAGGATCCACTGCGCTGTGGTCCGCAACTTCTGCTTCTTCCGCCTGTACAGGTTCGTCTTCCCGGGCAGGGTAACCCAGGTTGTCGATGCTCTCCTCGGCCACTTCCATGGCAGAGCCACCGTACATGCGATGTTCCTTGCGACTCTCCAGGTAGTATTCCAGTCCGCAAACCGCGTCCGCCAGCGAGTCCAGTTCCTGTTGCGGGGCCTGCTTGTTTTCCTCGATCAGCTCTTTTCCAACGTAGCGGCTGATCGCATCAACCAGCGCGGCAGTCCTCGACTCGCCCAGCAGCAGCAAACCACCCTTCACCTGGTTAAACCACTGCGGAACCTCGGCCAGTGCAGCACTGTCATGATCCGAATCGATATAGGCAATAATGGCATCCTTGGCCCGGATGAGATCGGTGATGGCCTCCTGGATAACGACGTCCATCACCTGGTTGTACTCCGAACGCGCCAGCAGCTCTTCGACCTCTTGCTCACCATCCGCCACGGCACGGCCCGAGCCCATTCCGTCAACCGAGGATTCGACAAACAACAGCGTGCTTGCCACGTCCATCAACGAGGTATCCGCCGGTATTTCCTGCGCATCGATAGCACGCTGCAGGTCGCCGGACCTGGCAATCACCGCTTCACGCGCAGCACCCAGACTCAACATACCCAGGGTGTCGCCCAGGGAACGCAGTGAATCCGCAAGCGGCCGCAGTTCGGTTATGTCCTTGCAGCCGTTGCGCAACACGATGTCCAGCCCGTCCTTGAGCCTTCCCAGTTCTTCCTTCACGGCAATCGCTACCGTTGCGAACAGGTCAGCATTCTGACCCGTCATGCTTTCCCGGGCTGCCGCAAGCTCTTCCTCGCCCGGCAACAGGTCCTGCAACCTGTAGGTTGACTGGATTTCAGCTACGCGCGGACCGGCGCCGTGCGCCTGCCCGGCATAGAACAGCAGGTTCTTGAACAGTTCACGTGGCATATCCCGGACCACGGCAGCTTCACCGAGATCCAGCACCGATTTTATCTGCCGATCGACCTGTCCCATCAGACGTTTGACGGCAACGCTACCGTCCAGCACCCCGGCTTTCAGTGCATCAACCACACCGGCAGCGACCCACCACAGGCGGGCCGCCCTGGCATCATCGCTCAGGCCCTGCAGCGTCCCGAGCACATCGGCCATGGCAGCCAGCGCTTCGTCGGTTCCGCTATCCCTGAACCAGCCCAGCAATCCCAGCTGGAAGCGATGCCGCAGCGCCTGTGCCTGCGCCTGGATATCACCGTCGTTCCCGGCCGTAACAACCGATTCGGGCAATGCGGCTTCCATGTCCGGCGCAAACATGTAATTTTCGGACAACAACTTCTCGCCGCGCACCGCGCGCAGATCATTCAGTAATGGCAAGAGCACCAGGGGGATATCACGGTAGCCTGAAATCAGGCGTTCCAGATAGTCGGGCAACTGGAGGATAGCCCGCATCAGCACGTCGCAGGCTTCGTCGTGACGAGCCACTGTCTTGTCTGCAACCGCCCTGGCGACGTGCTCCATTTCTTCTGCCAGCAACGATGCACCGTACAGTTCAACCATTTGCAGCGTGCCATATACCTGGTGCAGATGGGCGGCCAGGAATCCGAGCTGGGCTTCGTCTTGCGGGTTCTCTACATGGGCTTCCAGCGACTGGCGCGCTTCCTTGAGCGTTTCATCCAGTTCGTTCTTAACCCACGTCAGTGTACTGAAGTCGATTGCCTGATTCATTATTTGTCCTTTCATCCCGCACTACGTGCTTCTAGTCTGTGCGCCGGTACGCAAGCGTATCCGGATAACGCACTCTCTCCATTTCAGGATGCCGCCAGTCCAGCAGCTCCCCCGGCCCCAGCACCAGCACCCCTGCGGGGCGCAAGCACTCCGCCAACCGGTTTACTATCTGCAAGCGTCGTTCTCGATCGTAGTAAATCAGCAGATTCTGGCAAAACACCAGGTCGAGGTTCGCAAACGGCGCTTTTTCAACATCCCTCAGATTGAGCCGGGAAAAACAAACCCGCTTGCGCAAATCCGGGGCAATCCGGAAACGGCGGCTGCTTTCCGGCCGGCAGTATTTCTCCCGGAACTCCGGAGGAATACCCTGCAAGCGCCGCTCCAGGTACAGTCCTTCCCGCGCATGATGCAGGGACGGCAGACTGATATCGGTACCCGTTACACCAAAATACCCGTCTTGCACGTGTTCAGCACAGTAGTTATCGAACAGCATTGCCAGGCTGTACGATTCCTCTCCGGTAGCACAACCCACACTCCACGCATTCAAACCCTGCCGATGTTCGAACACGTACGGGATCACCGCATCCTCGACCAGCTTCATGGACGACTCGTGCCGGAAGAAACAGGTCTCGTGCACCGTCAGCTCGTCTACCAGCAGGGACCACTCGCGGACCTGCGGACATCTACCGGACAGGTGTCTGTAGTACTCGCGATAATCCTGGCAGCCTACCTCACGCATGCGCGAGCGTATTCCGCTCACCAGAAAGGATTTACGCTCGGGAGAGATAAACAGTCCGGTACGACTCTCCAGCAACCGTGTCCAGTCAGAGAATTGCCGGTCATCCATGTCCAGCGAACACCCGGCTCCGGGCCGGGTGTTCGCATGGATCGGTGCCTGTCCACTCGTGTCAGCCACGGGCTTGCGCCTCTCCCTACTCCGGCAGTTTGAAGCCGGCTACCGAGCGACCCATTTCTTCAGCCAGGGCTGCAAGGTTACCGATGGAAGCAGACGTTTCATTGGTACCGGCGGAAGTCTGCGTGGTGATCTCCTGGATAACGTGCATGGTCTCGGAAATGCTGCCCGCAGCCTTGGACTGCTGGCGGGCTGACGCCGAGATATTCTCGATCAGGCCGGCAAGATCGTCCGATACCTTCTGGATCTGATCCAGCGCCTCCCCGGATTCCTCTGCGAGACGCGCGCCGTTAACCACACCGGCGGTACTCTGTTCCATGGAAATGACCGCTTCGTTGGTATCCGTCTGGATGGTTTTGACCAGCGCTTCGATCTGCTTGGTCGCGTTACTGGAACGTTCAGCAAGTCGCTGGACTTCGTCGGCAACCACCGCGAAACCGCGGCCCGCTTCGCCGGCCATGGCCGCCTGGATGGCGGCGTTCAGGGCCAGGATGTTGGTCTGCTCGGCGATGTCATTGATAAGCTCGACGATGTCACCGATTTCCTGGGAGCTTTCACCGAGACGCTTGATACGCTTCGATGTCTCCTGGATAGTTTCACGGATGCGGTCCATGCCTTCGATATTACGACGTACCGTATCGCCACCCTTCTTGGCGAACTCAACCGACTTCATCGCCATGTCACTGGTTTCTTCGGAGTTCTTCGACACCTCATCGATCGAAACCGCCATCTCGTTGATCGATGTCGTCGCGGAGGCGATTTCATCAGCCTGGTGAGTACTGGCTTCGGTCAGGTGCTGTGCCGTTTCCTGCGTCTGCCTGGCGGCTGAAGACACCTGCCCTGATGTTTCGTTGATGGTCGTGACCATGTCACGCAGGGCATCGATGGTATAGTTCACCGAGTCGGCGATCGCACCGGTAAAGTCTTCGGTCACCGTTGCATACGTGGTCAGATCACCATCGGCCAGGTTGCCCATTTCGTCCAGCAGCCGCAGGATGGCCTCCTGGTTGTTGGTGTTCTCCATTTCCGCGTGCTTGCGGCGATGCTCCTGGTCCCGGTACACCTGCATACCCAGCAGAAACAGCACCAGCAGACCGATACCGCCAAACATATAGGCCATTTCAGGCTGTACCGGCCGCAAATCCGCCGCCAGCGAATACCCGTTCTGCAGGCGCAGTGCGGCAGCGAACAGGTCATCGGAGCTGGCGGAGATGCTGTGCGCTGCGGCCTGTATTTCCAGCAGGTCTTCCGACAGGTCGAGAAGCTCTTCCACGTAGTCCGCCACGATGGTAAACAGCATGGAAGTTTCAAACAGCTTGGCCTGAACTTCCTCGTTCTTGACCATGTCAATCACGTCGTTACCGCGCACCATACCTTCCAGCACCGACCCGTATTCCTCTACGTCCTCGGAAAATCGCTCAATGGCAAGCTCGACGTCGATGCCACTCAGGGCGTGGTTGACGTTATTGGCGATACGCTGACTGAGCATCAACTGGCGTGTCGCCAGGTTGACGGTTTCACGACTGGCCTTGTTATCCAGCAGGATGTCGACGATCTCCTCATCGTGGGCCTGCAGTTTCGGCATCAGGTCATTGATGACCTTACTGGCCTCGGCCACGATGGCCACACCTTCCTGGCCGGCCAGCACGAAGTTGATACTGTCGCGGAATTTCTTCCAGGCCTCTTCCATCGCCACCAGGTCTTCCTCGACGGATTCTCCGCTGGGCGGCAGGCCGGTTACCACGTTGCCGTTACGCTGGTTGTTCAGCACCTCGTCGAAACGGTCGCGATAGTGGGCCAGCTGGCTGAACGAGCCCTCAACACCTGACGAAGCTTCCAGCGCGTATTTCGCAATCTGCTGTGAGAGCACCTGCTGTTCACTGGTATAACCGATGTATTCCTTGTCGTGGTTAGCCTGTATCCCCACGTACCAGAATACGCCAACCATGGCGCTTAACGATAACAGCAGGGCTGCTATCAGGTACATCGTCCTTTTGTGTGAACCCACTTTGACGCGGGATTGATTCTCTGTACTCATGCTTCGTCTCCCGACCAAATCATCTGATCTCTGTTCCCTGGTAATAACAACGCGTTTAAACCAATCACTTGTAAACCCTATATCGCAGCCTTGAGAAACTGCGGAGCCTGCGCAAGCGCATGCAGGCTGAATACGCCCCAGTGCTCGACGCCTTCCCTGAACCCGTGCAGCATGTATTCCTTGATACGTTCATCCTCGCCCGGCAATTCGTCACATCGCTGTTCGTCACGGAAATGCCTTAATCCCATGACGGCATCAACCACCAGCCCCGAGTAGACACCGTTATGGTTGACAACCAGTATGCGGCTGCGCCTGCGCAGTGCCGCAGGGCGGTCGTAGAGATACCCCTGCAAGTCCATAATCGGCATCAGGTTGCCACGCACGTTTGCGATACCGCACACCCAGCTCTTGGTACGCGGTACCTGGGAAAGACCCGGCGGGGTCAGTATTTCGGCGACCTCGCTGAGCGGCGCGACCAGGTGCAGGTTCCCCAGCCGGAATCCGATGCCCAGCCATTCCTCATCGGTGTGCTCCTGTTGCGGCAACCCGCACGCATACTCGAGGCATAACTGCTCCAGGTACGCCAGCCGTTCCAGTGGTGTCTGGGATGAAGCGGACATAATCGATATGCCTCAGGCCGCTTCGAGTACTGCGCTGATCTTTTCCATCAGCAACTTCTCGGCAACCGGTTTGGAGATAAAATCCCTGGCGCCCTGGCGCATGCCCCACACCCGGTCCGTCTCCTGGTCCTTGGTGGTCACAATGATTACCGGGATATCGGAAGTCTCCGCCCCCTTGGTCAGCTGGCGGGTCGCCTGGAAACCGTTCAGGCCGGGCATAACGACATCCATCAGAATAAGATCGGGCTTCAGCTCCCTGGCACGCTCGATGCCTTCGGTGCCGTTTTCGGCCGTCTCCACGTCAAAGCCGTGTTTTTCCAGGATGCCCTTGAGGACATGTGCCTCGGTAGGCGAATCGTCTACGATAAGAATCTGTGCCATTGGTCTTTCCCCTTTGTTGATCACTGCTCCTTCAGGCATTTGCACCCGGGAACAATTGCTACGCCTTCACGTGTTCGCGAATCGCTCCCAGCAATTCATCTTTGGTAAATGGTTTGGTCAGGTACCGATCGGAGCCCACGATGCGGCCGCGGGCACGGTCAAACAAACCGTCCTTGCTGGATAGCATGACAACCGGAGTTCCCTTGAAAACCTGGTTGTTCTTGATGAGCGCACAGGTCTGATAGCCGTCGAGGCGCGGCATCATGATATCCACGAAAATAATGTCCGGTTTTTCATCTGCGATCTTGGCGAGTGCCTCGAAACCATCAGTGGCAGTGACCACGGTGCAGCCCTCCTTTTTAAGCAGCGTCTCCGCGGTACGGCGAATGGTCTTGGAGTCGTCGATGACCATGACCTTCATGCTGGCTACACGGTCTTCCCCGGGGGCACCGTCAGCGTTGGCACTTTCCTCGATCGGAGTGTCCAGTTCTTCTGTTTCTGGTGGATCTACAATGGTTTGCATATGGCTCTTACCTGACCCAATTGGATTCCTGTATTCGCGCCCGGTTCACAATCCACAGCTTCTGCAGTGAGCATGTGGCGACTCCAAGCGCCCGATTTGCCGACAAATTTGCGATATACTGGCGGCTACTGGCTTCTATCGTCCATTGACCAACAAACTTTACATCCATGAAATTGTTCACAATCTGGAACATTGGCTAGATCTGTACCACGCCCGGTGACTACCCGTATTGGCATCGTTATGGACCCGATCGACAGCATCAGGGTCTACAAGGACAGCAGCTTTGCCATGCTGCTGGCGGCCCAGGCGCGTGGCTGGCAGCTTTTCTACATGGAACAGGGTGATCTGTACCTGCAGGACGGCCGTGCATTTGCTTCCATGCGGCCGCTGGTGGTGCGGGACCGCGACAGCGACTGGTACGAATACGCCGGGGCCGAGGAACGCCCCTTGTCCAGCCTGGATGTCGTGCTGATGCGCAAAGACCCTCCGATGGACATGGAATATCTCTATACCACTTATATGCTGGAGCGCGCCGAATCAGAGGGGA
>JBHHXO010000174.1:0-6943 GCA_046757125.1 Thiogranum sp. | reverse complement strand
GTTACCAGCGAACTGAAGACTGCGTTCCAGATCGGCTTCCTGATCCTTATTCCCTTTCTGGTAATCGATCTGGTGATCGCTACCCTGCTGATGTCCATGGGTATGATGATGTTGTCACCCATGATTATTTCGTTGCCGTTCAAGATTATGTTGTTCGTACTGATCGATGGATGGTCGCTGATCATGGGCACACTCGCTGCCAGTTTCATGTCCTGATGGAGAGCTATTTATGACGCCGGAAACAGTTATTGATATAGGCATGCAGGCGATGAAAGTCACGGCGCTGCTGGCGGCTCCCCTGTTGTTGTCCGCACTGGTGGTCGGTCTGCTGGTTGGCATGTTCCAGGCGGCCACCCAGATCAACGAGATGACGCTGACCTTTGTGCCGAAACTGATGGTCGTGGCACTGGTCATTGTCGTTGCCGGGCCGACACTGTTGAGTACCATGCTGGGTTTCGCAACCGGTCTCATCAAGAGTATACCGGATACGATTGGTTAGCGATGTGGGTGCCGGCATGTTGTTTACCAGTGCGGATATCACTACCTGGATAGGCGGTCTGGTCTGGCCGTTCACCCGCATTGCAGCCATGCTGGCTATCGCACCGATCTTTGGCGCACGCATGGTCCAGAAGCGCATCCGTCTGGTCATGGCGTTGCTGCTTACCTGGATCGTGCTGCCCCTGTTGCCGCAGGTGCCCGCAATTGATCCGTTATCAATGGCCGGTGTGCTGGTTACCGTGCAACAGATGGCTATCGGTCTTGCCATCGGCTTCAGTCTGCAGCTGATATTCGCAACCCTGGTTATCGCCGGGCAGGCAACGGCCATGGGCATGGGTCTGGGTTTTGCGCAGATGGTCGATCCCCAGAACGGTGTCAATGTGCCGGTCATCGGTCAGTATTACGTCGTCATTGCTACCCTGCTGTTCCTGGCCCTCAACGGGCACCTCGCGCTGATACGTGTGCTGGTGGATAGTTTCCACACGCTGCCGATCGGTGTCGACAGTCTGGGGCGCGAAGACTTTCGGGCCATTGCCAACTGGGGCTCACGCATGTTCGCGGATGCGCTGATGGTTGCGATCCCCGCTATTGCATCCATACTCCTGGTCAATCTTTCTTTTGGCGTTGTCAGCCGTTCGGCGCCACAACTCAATGTCTTCGGCGTCGGCTTCCCGGTCACCCTGACACTGGGTTTTGTCATACTCGTGTTCGCGGTCTCCAACCTGTTGCCACAGATGCAGCACCTGATCGACGGTGCTCTGGACTCAGTCAGCCTGCTCGGCAGCGGAGGGCAGTAACATGGCCGAGAATGAAGACGGTCAGGAAAAAACCGAACAGGCAACCCCCAAGAAGCAGGAAGAGGCGCGCAAGAAGGGCCAGGTTCCGCGTTCCCGGGAACTGACAACCATGGCGATGCTGGTGGTGGGGGCCGTATCTGCCAGCATGATGGGCGGGTCTGTAGTGCAGCAACTGGGCGGCGTCATGCGCATGGGGTTACAGGTAGAGAGAGCAAAGATTTTTGATCCCTGGGCCATCATCGACATCCTGAGCCAGGCGGTCTATCACGGCTTTATGTCGCTCGCCCCCTTTATGCTGGTCATGCTGGTAACAGCACTGGCCGCGCCTGTCGCCCTGGGCGGCTGGGCCTTCAGTACTGACGCCATGGCCTTCAAGGCCGAAAAAATTAACCCGTTGAAGGGTTTGAAACGCATCTTTGCCGTGCGCGGGTTGATCGAACTGGTCAAGGCGCTCGCCAAGTTTATCCTGATCGGTTCCGTCGGTGCCGGTTTGCTCTGGCACTATCTGCCCGAGCTGATGGGCCTGGGGCGGGAACCGGTGATGGCCGCGCTGGCGCATGCCGGAAGTATTCTGAGCGTGTCGTTCGTGATACTGAGTGCATCCCTGCTGCTGATTGCAGCAATCGATATCCCGTTCCAGTTATGGGATCACTCCAAAAACCTGAAAATGACCCGCCAGGAAGTCAAGGACGAAACCAAGAACACAGAAGGCAAACCGGAAGTCAAATCCAGGATACGCACCATGCAGCGCGAAGTCGCACAGCGCCGCATGATGCAGGAAATACCCAAGGCCGATGTCGTCATCACCAACCCGACCCACTATGCCGTTGCCCTGCGTTATGACGCCGAGCGGATGGCGGCACCGGTGGTGGTCGCCAAGGGTGTGGAGCTGGTTGCCGGCCAGATACGCGCCGTCGCAACGGCCAACAACGTACCGCTCTACGAGGCGCCGCCACTGGCACGCGCCCTTTATTACAGCACGGAGATAGAGCAGGAAGTGCCCGCCGGCCTGTACCTGGCCGTGGCGCAGATCCTTGCCTACATCTTCCAGCTGAAGGCGAGCGTGCGCGGCGGCCCGCTGCCGACACGACCGGGCGAGCCGGATGTGCCGGACGAATTCTCCCAGGGCCCCGGTCACGGCCCGACTTCCGAAGCAAACGATGAACACACTCACTAAGGTAGCGATATGGCAACTGAAGCAGCAACCCTGAGTTTCCGCGAGATCAGCCGCAACGGGCTGGGTGCCCCGGTCCTGCTGGTAATGATGCTGGCGATGGTGATCGTCCCCCTGCCGCCCATCGCGCTGGACGTGTTTTTCACGTTCAATATCATGCTCTCGCTGGCCATATTGATGGTTACCATCTATGCCAGGCGTCCGCTGGACTTTGGTATATTCCCCACTGTGCTGCTGATTACCACGTTATTGCGCCTGGCGCTGAACGTGGCGTCGACGCGCGTCGTGTTACTCAACGGACACACCGGCACGGCGTCGGCAGGCAAGGTGATCGAATCCTTTGGTGAGTTTGTGGTGGGCGGGAACTACGCCGTGGGCCTGGTGGTGTTCGCCATCCTGGTCATTATCAACTTCGTCGTGGTCACCAAGGGTGCCGGTCGTGTCGCTGAAGTCAGCGCACGCTTCACCCTGGACGCGATGCCCGGCAAGCAGATGGCCATCGACGCCGACCTCAATTCGGGACTGATCACCCAGGACGAGGCGCGTACACGGCGCGAGGAGATCAGCCAGGAGGCGGACTTCTACGGTGCAATGGACGGCGCCAGCAAATTTGTCCGCGGCGATGCCATCGCCGGTATCCTGATCCTGTTCATCAATATCGTCGGCGGCCTGGCCATCGGCACCCTGCAGTTCGACCTGCCGGTTGCGGATGCCATGCGTAACTACACCCTGCTGACCATCGGTGACGGCCTGGTGGCACAGATTCCGTCGCTGGTCCTGTCGTCGGCGACCGCGATTATCGTTACCCGCGTTTCCAGCGAACAGAAAATGGGCGAGCAGGTCATCGACCAGCTATTCGGCAACCCGATGGTGCTGGCCATATCGGGCGGCATCATCGGTTTCCTGGGTTTGATCCCGGGCATGCCTAATTTTGCTTTCCTGACGCTGGCTGCCGCCGCCGGAACCGGCGCCTGGTTCTCGTGGCAGCGCCGGCAGCAGCAACTGCTGCCGGCGCAGGAACCCGCCGAAGTTGACGCAACACCGCAGGAAGCGAAAGACCTGAGCTGGGACGACGTCGGCCCGGTGGACATCATCGGGCTGGAAGTCGGTTACCGCCTGATCCCGCTGGTCGATCGCGCCCAGGGCGGGCAGATGATGGATCGCGTCAAGGGCGTGCGCAAAAAACTGTCGCAGGAACTGGGTTTCCTGGTGCAGCCGGTGCACATTCGTGACAACCTGGAGCTGGCGCCCAATGCCTATCGCATCATGCTGATGGGGGTGCCGGTGGGTGAGTCCGAAATCTATCCGGACCGCGATCTGGCGATCAATCCCGGACGCGTGTTCGGTACCGTGCAGGGCATAGAGACCCGTGACCCTGCGTTTGGTCTGGAAGCGGTGTGGATACAGCCTTCCGAGCGCGATAACGCCCAGACACTCGGTTATACCGTTGTGGATGCGAGTACCGTGGTGGCCACGCACCTCAGTGAATTGCTGCAGGGTCATGCCAATGAGCTGATCGGTCATGAAGAGGTCCAGCAACTGCTGGATGTGTTGTCCCGGTCGGCGCCCAAACTGGTCGAGGACCTGGTACCGGGTACCCTGTCGATCGGTGTGGTGCTGAAGGTGCTGCAGAACCTGCTGGAAGAGCGTATTCCCATCCGCGACATGCGTACCATTGCCGAAACGCTCGCCGAGACCGGCTCAAGGAGTCAAGATCCCGGCGCTTTGACTGCGGCAGCCCGTGTGGCCCTTGGACGCTCAATTGTCCAGCATATCAATGGGATGGGGCCGGAAATACAGGTCATCACGCTTGATCCCTCACTGGAACAGATATTGCAAACCTCGATTCAGGCAGTTGCAGAAGGGGGCGCCGGGATTGAACCGGGGCTGGCGGAACGCATGCACCAGTCCCTGCTCGAAAGCGCCCGCCGGCAGGAGGCCGCAGGCCAGGCCGCCGTACTGCTGGTTACACCGGCAATCCGGCCCTGGCTGGCGAAACTGGTGCGGCACAGCATTCCGGGACTGCAGGTACTTGCATACAACGAGATACCGGATAACAAGCAGATCAAAGTGGTTGCCAACATAGGAACGGGCGCACCTGGCCTCAGTGCAGGACAGGGAGGGGGTGCGGCAGCATGAACGTTGAATGGCAGGGGTTGGCAGCGTACCCGCGCACCGGCCTGAACAGCGAGGTACTGGAATGAAAGTCAAACGCTTTTTTGCACCGGATATGCGTCAGGCCATACGCCTGGTACGCGAAGCCCAGGGCGCGGATGCCGTGATCCTTTCCAACCGCAAGGTGGACGGAGGCGTCGAGATCATATCCGCCACTGACTACGATGAATCCTTGCTGGAAAATACCGAAGCTGCAACAGTAACCGGAACAACAGAAGCGGCTGCCCCGGCCGCTGTCGAGACAGACCTTGCCGCGGACAGGACTGTGCGCGGGCAGGCGGCGGACCCGTCGGTGAACTGGTCACAGGATCCCGCCATCGTTTCCATGAAAGAAGAAATCAGACAGCTGCGCGGCCTGCTGGAAAACCAGCTCGCGCACCTGGCCTGGGGTGACCTGGAGCGTCGCGAACCCCTGCATACAGATGTCATGCGTCGCCTGCATAACATGGAACTGAGCACTGAGCTGGTCGAACAGCTCTCCGCTCCCGCGGTGCATGCGCGCGACGCAGCGCACGCCTGGCAACTGGCGCTGGCGGAATTCTCGGCAACACTTCCCGTTGCCGAAAACGATATGCTGGACCAGGGCGGTATTGTCGCGCTGGTCGGTTCCACCGGTGTCGGCAAGACCACCAGCATCGCCAAGCTGGCGGCGCGCTACGTTTTACGTCACGGCCAGCGCCACGTCGCGCTGGTCACCACTGACAGTTATCGCATCGGTGCCCACGAGCAACTGATGACCTATGGTCGCCTGCTGGGCATCCCGGTGCAGGTGGCTTCCGATCACAACGAGCTGCGTTCCACGCTCAACAGCCTGGCGGACAAACGCCTGGTACTGATCGATACCGCGGGCATGAGTCAGCGCGACGTGCGCCTGACCGAGCAGTTCACCACGCTGGCCGACAGCGGCATCCCGATCCGCACCCTGCTGGTGTTGTCGGCAACGCTGCATCCGTCGGTGCTGGACGAAATCGTGCAGGCATTTTCCGCGGTCCCGGTCGAGGGCGTCATCCTGACCAAGCTGGACGAGGCTGCCAGCCTTGGCGGCGTGCTGTCGGCAGTAATCAGGCAACGCCTGCCGCTGATGTTCACCACCAACGGTCAACGCGTCCCCGAGGATCTGCATACGGCGCGCGCCCGGGACCTGGTACAGCAGGCCGCACAGCTGGCGCGCAATGAAGACATGCCCGGCGATTCACTCATGGCAGAACAATTCGGAGGGCTCCGGACGCATGTTTCTGTCTGAGCTGGGAATGGATCAGGCCGCCGGATTACGACGCATGGCACAACCAACACCGGTAAGGGTAATCGCGATAACCAGCGGCAAGGGCGGTGTCGGAAAAACCAACGTCTCGGTCAACCTCGCCGTGGCCATGTCCGATACCGGAAAACGGGTCATGCTGATGGATGCCGACCTGGGGCTTGCCAATGTCGACGTACTGCTGGGCCTGCAACCGGAGTGCAACCTGTCGCACGTGATCGATGGCCAGCGTTCGCTGGAAGAAGTCATCGTGAGGGGGCCCTCCGATATCATGGTGGTTCCCGCCGCCTCCGGGGTAAAGCGACTGGCCGAACTCTCCACCATGGAAAACGCCGGCCTGATTCGCGCCTTCAGCGAGCTCAATCACGATGTCGATACCCTGATTATCGATACCGCAGCCGGAATCAACGAAAGTGTTACCAGTTTCAGCCGCGCCGCCCAGGAAGTGGTGGTAGTGGTATGCGACGAACCCGCTTCAATAACGGATGCCTACGCGCTCATCAAGGTGCTGAATACCGAGTACGACATTCAGCATTTCAGGGTGCTCGCGAACCAGGCCCAAAGCGCCCAGGAGGGAAGGGAATTGTTCAATAAAATTTCACGCGTAACCGATCGCTATCTGGATGTCACACTGGAATTCATGGGCGTCGTCCCGCAGGACGAATACCTGCGCAAGGCAGTGCGCAAGCAGCGCGCCGTAGTCCAGGCTTTCCCGCGCAGCCGTTCTGCAATGGCATTCAAGAATCTTGCACAGAAAACCGATAAATGGCCGGTGCCCGGCGCTGCCGGCGGACACCTGGAATTCTTTGTCGAGCGTCTGATCCAGTCGCACAATGCACACATGGAGATTGGGGCATGAATGGAGCTGCTATGTATGTAATGAACCCTGACAGAGAGAGCGATGACCTGGTAACCAAGCATGCGGCACTGGTCAAACGCATTGCCTACCATCTGATGAGCCGTCTGCCGCCCAGTGTCCAGGCGGATGACCTGATACAGGCCGGTATGATCGGCCTGCTGGAGGCCTCCAGGAACTACGAT
>JBHHXO010000173.1:0-6945 GCA_046757125.1 Thiogranum sp. | reverse complement strand
TGCGATATGGATAACCAACTGAATTTGTTCAATGATTTAACGGGACAGTAGTGATTGTCGAAGTCTACTGAGCCATGAACTTCTTCATTTCCCCGACCCGTTTTTCGGTCAGCGAGCCAGGCTGGTTAGCCTTTTCATTCAGGCTGACGACCCAGTCGGCTTCTTCCTTGAAGAAGTGATCCAGCCTGTCGCCGTATACCGCTACGCTGAACCTGTTCCGGCGCAGTCCGACCACGTATTCACCAAGTTTCTCATGCAGTAACGCACGCCGCGCTGCCTTGCGCGTATTCGGGTCATCGATGTCGGTATTCTGCGCATCGCGAATATCCAGTACCGTGACCAGGTGCCAGCCTGCGGGTGATTCAACCGGTCCGCCGAGTTCGTCCGGCCCGAGAGCAAAAGTCGTCCTGTCCAGCTCGGGAAAACCGCTTCCTTTCTTCACCCAACCCATCTGACCCAGTGTCTTCTTTGCGTTCGGATCGATGGAGTTGTCCCGGGCGGCCTGGTAGATGGTGAGTTCACCGGATTCGATCCTGCTTTTAATCTGCTCGGCTTCGTCGCGGGTCTTCAGCACCACCATCTGCACCTTGCGGCTTTCCGGACTGCGAATGCGATCGATATTGTCTGTGTACCAGTCGTTAATCTGCTCGTCGTCCGGTTCGAAACTGCTGATCAACTGCCCGCGGTGCAGGTTGATCAGGCGGGTTTTTCGAAACTCCGCCATGCGACCACGATAGACGGGATCCTTTTCCAGGCCCGCCGTGCCTGCCTTGCGCGCCATGATATGGTTGTCAAAGATCTTGTTGAGCGCTTCGAAACGCTCTTTGGTGGTATCGATACCGATACCGGCCTCCATCAGCGCGTCTTTTCTGTCAATGGCTTCGATGACCGGCCTGACCTGTTTCCAGCTAATGGTTTCACCGTCGATACTGGCAATGACATCCGCATCCTTGCGTTTATCATCAGCAGAAGCATTCATAATGCCGTCGCTGATCACCAGGTCCACGCCTTCGCGCAGGCGCTGACGCATGGTCGCTGTACGCTGCCTCAGTTTTTCCTTGCGCAGGGCGGCCTCGATACCCAGGCGCACTTCATCGGTCAGTTCCGTTCCCGGCGCGATCGATGTCCTGAAAAACTCCTGGACCTCATCATCGCTGACCTCCAGTTCACCGATCAGGTATTTACCGCGATACAGCGAGGCCAGCAGGGCCTCGGAAAAGCGGGTGACTTCGGCCCGGTACCCCGGGTCCCTGTCCAGCCCCTTCTGCAGCGCATCCAGGTACAGCAGGTTGGCACTGATCATCTTGTCGAGCAGTGCCACGCGCACATTGTTGCGTTCCGTGGTCCCCAGTGCGGGCACCGACAGCCCGACGATGGCCGAGCTGTTCAGCATGGTATTGAGCTGGCCGAAGGTGATGGGCTGGTCGCCCACCCGGGCGATGACATCATCCTTCATCCCTGCGCTGTTTTCAGCATCGGCGCCTGCCGCAAGGCCGTTCGCCGATCCCGTGTACAGCGCCAGCGGAGCGATGAGCAACAGGGCAGCCGAAACGGTACGTAATAAACTGGATAACTCTGGCTTTTGCATAAGTTACTACCTGAATGGAATAGGTTAAGTGCGGGGAGACCTGTGCGCCCGCCCGGAAACCGGGCGGGCACCGGGCTTACCAGCCGCAGGTGGAACCGGTCAGGTCCAGCGATACTCTTTCCCACACACTGTCGCTGACACGGCCTTCGAGGAGATGCTCCTTCCACTCCCTTTCGTTGCACGCGACTTCATCACGCTCATCATCGTGACAACCCTGGCAGACTGTATTGAGAGGGTCCGTGCTGCCCAGTACCGCGCCGAACAGATCGGTCTCTACCTGGTCCATGATGTTGCGGGTTACACGCTTCTTCTGTGCGTGCTCGAGCCATTCGCCCTCATGAGCCGACACCTTGCCACTTTCATCCTCATGGCAGTTCAGGCACATGCCGTTCAGCAGGTCAGCCTCGTCGGTAAAGCTGTGCGCCCAGGAGACCGCCGCATCGAAGTCGTGCTTGATCGGCGTACCGTTGAAGCTCAGGCCCGGACCACCGTCGCACTCACCGGACTCCGATCCCGGTGCGCAGACTATGCTCGGCACACCGGTGCCCTGGTCGATGTCATGACAGGTGCCGCACTTCAGCGGACCGTGCGAACCGTCATGGTTCAGTGCCGCTGCCTGTGCGTAGCTCGTCGTATCGATACCAGGCGTTACCGGGTACAGCCCGTGGATCGACTCGTGGCAGCCCTGGCAACTGATATCCCGGTGGCCGCGCGAGTAGCGCATCAGGGAAGCCTTGCGCGGATAGTTGAACGGCGGGAACGGATTGTTGTTGCCGCTCTGTTCCGTGTAGGGCGCCTTGTGACAGTCGGCGCAGTGCGGTTCGCCTGCCGACAGCCAGTGGTCGCCGCCATCGGTCGCAGCCGAGAACGGTACCGGCACGGCCTGCCCTCCGTTGCCTTCGCTGTCGAGCAGCGCCTGGGCATCGGCCACACAGGCCGGGGTGGTGCAGAAGTCCAGTATTCTCACACTGAAGTCTCCATCAGCATCCGTGGTGCCGTAAGGCGCACCGCCACGAACCTCGATGGTCGCCACGTTGGCGTCCGAGATTGCCGGATCCCAGATGGCGTGGGTACGGTCAATACCGTCCGGCGTCACACCGAAGATATTGTCCTTGGGGTCGAGCCAGGATATGGCCTGTGCTTCGCTGACACCGATGGCTGCAGCCACTGCCGCCAGTGTAGGCTCGGCACGCGGATTGGTAATGCAGTCACCGTTGATCAGGTCGGTGCAATCCTCGGTTCGCCACAGTTCCTGACCCAGCTGGGAGTGGCAGTTGGTACACCAGATGCCGCGGTCCTCCCCGCTGTCAGATGCCACGTTGTCCACCAGCCACTGGCCGACGGCATTCAGGTGGCTGGGAGTTTCAGCACCGTCGCTGTCCTTGCCGGGGTTGGAGTGCACGTCACGGCCGACGAAACAACCGCCGTTGGCGCTACGGTTGTCCGAGTTGGCGTAGAAGTTATCACCGTCCAGGGTAATCGGATAACCGGCCATGTTGCCGTCGGAACGGTGCGCCGGGTGACAACCCTGACAACCACCATCACGACCGAGCGCATCCGAGAACAGGATCGGACCACCCTCGCTCTGGCTGCGGTGGTTCCAGTGGATGGCCTCGGTAACCGGCGGAATCAGCTCTGACTTGCTGGCATCCGCGTAGGCCGACTTGACCACGGCGATGACATTATCCGCATGGCACTTCTGGCAGATAATGCTTTCGTGACCGAGCCGGGTATTCTGCGGCAGGTTGCCGCAGTCACCGCCGGCGATACTGCAGCCGGGGTAGTTGGCGGTAAAGCTGGTGCCGTGCTGGTCGTCGTGCAGTGCCAGCATACTGATGGCAGCGCCCTTGAGCCGCGTGTACCAGTCGGAATCACCCGCCGCGGTATCGATGTTGTAGAAGGCATTCCAGAAATTCTGCTCTTCCTGCACCATGGTGTATACCGGGTCACCCACCGAAGTGTGCGGGCTGTTGGGCGCATCCACGGCCGAATGGCAGCGTTCGCAGTTGGGGATGTCGATTGGCGCAGTGCCGAAACCGATCACCGGGTTGCCGCCACGGTCCAGTACCGCGGCACCGGCTGCGCAATTACCGGCGATATCACAGTCGGCTTCGTGCAGTTGTGCCTTCATGGCCACGTAGGGACGGATCGAGTCTTCGTCCACCAGGCCCGGGTCACCGTAGAAGTCGATGGTATCCTCGAACGGCGTCAGCGGCAGGCCGAGCGCCTCCCAGATGCGCGGCGAAGTCAGCATCACCGGCAGGTTCTCCAGCACTTTCATCTGGGTGAACACTACCGTGCCGGTTTCGCCGGAGAAGGTCAGCACGTTGTCAGTGGGGCCGTTGTTGCCGTCCGGACCCATCGGGTGGAAGGCCGGACCGCTGTTCACCGGCAGTTGCAGGGACAACGGTGTGCTGGCGTTGATGTTGGGCAGTCCCAGGCGAATCTTGTCCTTTTCCAGGGTGGAATTGGCCGGGTTGCCGCCCTCCAGGTCAGAATAGATGTACAGGTGGTTCAACCAGCCGTTGGCATAGCTGTCGTTGATCGGCTCGATGGTGCCGTCACCCAGGACCACGCCGTGGGCGCCGTTGTACTCGCCGGTAACCAGTGCATTGTTACTGTCCACGGCAGCGACATCATAGACCGTGTTCCACATCAGCAGTGAATTGAGCTCCACGTTGCTGATCAGGGTGCTGGTCTGAGGTTTACCGCGCCCGTCGTTGCGCGGTTGCGCATCGTGCCAGTACTTCAGTACGTATTTCCTGAAGTCGTCGTTGTTGTCCAGCTCCTTGTCCCGCAGCACCGTTTCCCGGCCGACAAAATCCTTGCCGATGTTCGGGTCACCTTCCAGCAGGGTCGGGAATGCTCCACTGTTGCTCTCGGGTTTAACGACCTGCGCCAGGATGGAGTTGTAGGGAGGCAGTACACAGCAGTAGGCAAACTCGAACCCGGTGCAGTGCATGCCCAGTTCGTAGTTCATGAGAATCTTGAAATCCGTCTGTTTTCCCAGGCCGGCATCCGGCGGCGGTGTACCGCCACCGTCTCCCAGTCCGCAGCCACCGGGGAAATCGTTGGCATGTTCGACTTTCTTTTCATGGCTGTCACCCGCCGATTCGGCGCGCACCCGACAGGGTATGGCCGCAGGACCCCTGTCCTCATGCCGCCATTTCCCGTCCCTGTTTGCGCTGACGGTAGCAAACAGCACACCGCTCTCCGCGTCGAACAAGGCAACTTCAGCATTTTTTTCGGCTTCGCCTTTAACCTTGAAGCGGTTTTTTTCCAGGTCGTATTTTGCCGAATCGACCTTGAGCCCGTCGCTGGCAAACGCGTTGCCTGCCCAGGCAATGCTTAGCATGGAGCCCAGGGACATATAAAAAACCAGAATCAGAATGCGCCTGATCAGCGCGGTGTCGTCGCAGCGGTTCAATTCTGCACATGGCGGAACGCGGTACATAGCCTCTCTCCTCTCTCAGCTGTATTCGTGCTTTATGTGCCTGCACCTTTCCGGGCCGGCCCTTTGCAATTTTGTTTAACGGGCCGGACATCGGGATGTGTAGTTGTACCAGCTCTTATAGCAATAAGCGGGCCCTGTTTCGGGGGATTTTCAAGGACTTGATTTACCGGGAGAATCGGCTTTGACTGGTTTTTTGTCTATATGACAGCGATAGCGGGATGACATGTCGAGTCTGTCATGCACTGACAATTCTGACACATTCTGTCATTACAGGAACAAATTCCGGAACAGCGCCGGTTGTTAACGTATGAACACGAAAATGTTTTAGAGTTCCCCTGACTGCGGTATCCGCTGTATCGGGAGCAAACGCTTGTGAAAAAAACGCTGCTTGTTCTGCTGTTCACAGTCGGCGCATGGACCGGGCCCGGCTCCGCCACCGAACTGCACGCTTTCCCGCAACCGGTCGTACCGCCGCCGCTCGCGGCGCCGGACCTGGCCGGCAGCTCACATAGCCTGGACGGGCTGCGCGGCAAGGTCGTACTGGTGAATTTCTGGGCCAGCTGGTGTCGTCCCTGCCTTGCCGAAATGCCTTCGATGCAGAGACTGTTCAGGCTCATGAAGGGCAGGCCGTTCGCCTTGCTGGCGGTTAACGTGGAGGAAAGCAAGGCAACCGTCTGGCGTTTCAGAAAGCTGCTGCAACCGGGTTTTCCAACCCTTCTGGATACTGACGGCGAGGTAGCTCGCGAATGGCGGGTAACAATCTACCCGACCAGTTACCTGATCGATCCGGAAGGCCGCATTCGCTACGTTGCGCGTGGCGCGCTGGAATGGGACGAGCCTGAAATTATCCGCAGTATAGAAACACTGATGCCTGCCGGTAGCAATGCCGTACAGACGGGCAATCAACTGAGCCCGTAACGTTTCAGCTTACGGTACATGGTGCGCTCGCTGATGCCCAGTGCAGTCGCCACCTTGCGGCGGTTGCCATCGAACTGTTTCAGCAGCCTGGCGATGTGCGCCTCTTCCAGGTCGTTCAGGCTGGACACCGCTTTCCCCGGAGCCCGTGCCGGCGCGCTTGCCACAGCAACCGGGGTGTCGCTGTTATTGTCCTTGTGGCGCCGGCATTTCATGCCATCTATGACAGCGCTGATATCCGCAGCGCTGATTTGGCGGGCCGTGCAGCGGGCTGCCGCGACACTGAGCACATTGCGCAGTTCCCGGATATTGCCAGGATAGCTGTAACTCTCCAGTTCACCGATCGCATCCGGCACCAGTTCATAGACCCTGCCAGTGGATTCGCCGATTCGATCCAGCAACGCCTCCGCCAGCAAGGGTATATCCCGCGGTCTTTCCCGCAGCGCGGGGATGCGTATATGCAGGCAGGCGGTGCGGTAATACAGGTCTTCGCGGAACGAACCCGCCTCGACATCCGCGGCAAGATTCCGGTTGGTGGCGCAAATGATACGCGCATTGGTGTGGCGGATCCGGGAGCCACCGACGCGCCGGTATTCTCCGGTCTCGAGTACGCGCAGCAGCTTGGACTGCAGACTGGCCGGCATTTCTCCGATTTCGTCCAGGAACAGCGTGCCGCCGTCGACCAGTTCGAACAGCCCCTCCTTTTCACCCACGCTGCCGGTGAAGGCGCCGCGCTCATGGCCGAACACCTCGGATTCGAACAGGGATTCGGTCAGCACCGTGCAATCGAGGGTCAGGAACGGCTTGTCGTGTCGGCCAGAGTGCAGGTGGATGAAATTTGCCGCGAGATCCTTGCCGGTACCGGTCTCGCCTTCCAGCAACAGCGGCGCATCGGATAGCGCGGCAAGATTGAGCTGCTCCAGGGTTTTCAGAAACACGGCCGACGTACCGACCATGCGGATCTGGTCGCGGCAGTGTTCGTCCGGTT
>JBHHXO010000172.1:0-6957 GCA_046757125.1 Thiogranum sp. | reverse complement strand
CGGTGACGAGTTCGCCGTGCTCTTGCACCGAACCCATCCCGATGATGCGCGCGGCGTCGCCTTCAACCTTTGCCATACCATCGACGGGCAGTTCAGCGCGGGGAGCTACTCGGAGCTCCCTGCGCCGCTCACTGCGAGCTTCGGGCTGAGCGCCCTTCCGACTCAGGCGCGGGACGAGGTCGAGCTCTTCGAGCTCGCCGACAAGGCGTTGTACGAGGCCAAGTCCAACGGGCGTAACCAGGTTGTCCGGCATACCAGTTGTCTGGATGTTGTGGAAAAAGGCCGGCTGCGTCAGTTGACCCTGGTCAGTTCGCGTTCTGCAGAAAAATCGAAAAACTGAGTACCGAAACCAGCGCCGGCGGCTTCACTCTGTAACCCGCCATCTGTTTGTCGTAGACTGAAACGCAGTCCCCTGTTCAGGTCACGAGGATCACCGGGGCAGCATGCACATGCTGTCGCCGGTCGTGGTGTCCTGTCCTGCAGGAACCCCGCTACGGGCGAGAGACGAGCAATGTGTGGAATCTGTGGTGAACTGAAATTCGATAGCCGGCCGCCTGACAGGGCCGCGCTGGGCCGTATGCTGGCGCAGCTCGAACGGCGCGGGCCCGATCACGAAGGGCGGTATGTCGAAGGCAGGATAGCGCTGGGCCACCGGCGCCTGTCGGTTATCGATCTGTCGGACGCTTCGAACCAGCCCTGGATCGATGCTGACCGGGGCCTGGCGCTGGTGTTCAACGGGGCGATCTATAACTACAAGGAACTGCGTGCCGAGCTGATCGGGCAAGGATTCAGCTTCAGCAGTGAGGGTGATACCGAGGTTGTTCTCAAGGCCTACGCAGCCTGGGGAGAGTCGTTTGCGACGCGCCTGCACGGCATGTTCGCCATCGCGATCTGGGACAGCCGGCGGCAACATCTGCTGCTTGTGCGCGACCGCTTTGGCATCAAGCCCCTGTACTTCAGCCGTGATCGTCACCGCTTCCGTTTTGCTTCCAATACCCAGGCCCTGCTGGCTGCGGGCAATATCGATACCGGGATCGACCCGGTCGCACTGCACCATCATTTCAGCCTGCATGCCGTCGTTCCCGCGCCGCGCACCCTGTTGAAGGGTGTGCGCAAGCTGCCGCCGGCGCACACCCTGGTACTGGATGCAGGCGGGAACGAGCGCATCTTTCCCTACTGGCAGCTTGATGCAGCGCCGCGGCAGCCGGCATTGAGCGAGGACGAGTGGCTGGAAGCGACGCGTGCGGCCCTGTTCAGCGCGGTGCGCCGCCGCCGGGTGATAGCGGATGTGCCGGTCGGGGTGTTGTTGTCCGGCGGGCTGGACAGCAGCCAGCTGGTAGCGCTGCTGGCCGAGCACGGCGGCAGTGATCTGCTGACCTTTTCGGTTGGATTTGAAGACCATCCGCATGAGCAGGGCAATGAATTCGAGTTCTCGGACCAGGTGGTGGAACGCTATGCGACGCAGCACCACAAGATCCACATTCCCAACCATGAAGTGCTGGAGCGTTTGCCGGAAGCCATCGACCATATGGCGGAGCCCATGGTGGGACAGGATGCCATCGCGTTCTTTTTGCTGGCCGAGCGGGTATCGCAGCACGTCAAGGTGGTGCAGAGCGGGCAGGGTGCGGACGAGGTGTTTGCGGGGTACTTCTGGTACCCGCAAATGCAGCAGGCCGGCGGTAGCGATCTGGAGCGCTTCCGGCGTTTCTATTTCGACCGCGACCACGATGAATATCTGCGCATGGTTGCGCCCGCGTATGCAGGGCCCGACTACACCAGCGCACTGGTTGCAACGCGCTTGCAGGCAGTCGACAGTGATGACTATGTCAATCGTGTGCTGCATTTTGACGTCACCACACTGATCGTCGACGATCCGGTGAAGCGGGTAGACAACATGACCATGGCCTGGGGGCTGGAAGCGCGCGTGCCGTTCCTCGATCACGAGCTGGTGGAGCTGGTGGTGCGGATGCCGTCAGAACTCAAGCTGCGCGACCACGGCAAGTATCCGCTCAAGCAACTGGCCCGCGGCCTGGTGCCGGACGCGGTAATCGACCGGCCCAAGGCCTATTTCCCGGTGCCGGCCCTGAAGTTTGTGCAGGGCCGGTTCCTGGAGTTCATGCGCGACCTGCTCAATTCGCGGGCTTGCCGGGAGCGCGGCCTGTACAGTGAAAGCTATGTGCAGTCCATACTGGATGACCCCGAACACAATCTGACGCGCCTGAACGGGAGCAAGCTGTGGCACCTGGCGGCGCTGGAATTCTGGTTGCAGCGCAACGTGGACGGGGCGGGCTGACCGGGTACGGGCTATAACCATGCGAAAAAAGCCTTTTTGTAACGCTGGTTGCTGGGTAAACTGCGACCAGTCTATATTGGACATTGTTTTCGAGAGGTATGCAGAATGGATGTGATGGAACGGATAAAAGAGACCGTTGAGAGTAATCCCATCGTCATTTTCATGAAAGGTACGCCGCAGATGCCAATGTGCGGTTACTCAAGCCGCACATCGCAAATGCTGCAGGCCTGCGATGTGGATTTTGCGCACGTGAACGTGCTGGCCGATCCGGAGGTTTTCGAGAATCTGCCACGTTTTGCCAACTGGCCGACCTTCCCCCAGGTATATGTAAACGGGGAACTGATCGGGGGACACGACATCGCCATGGAAATGTTCCAGAAAGGCGAACTGAAACCCATGTTGCAGGAAGCGGTAAACAAGGCCGGCTAGCCGCACAGACACTGCTGTATGTATTGCTAAAGGCAGAGCGGTTGCTCTGCCTTTTCCTATGCGGTGGTGAACAGTTTCGCGTTAACCAGGAAGTGCACCCAGATGCTGGCCGCGTAACCAAGCGCAATCGCCCAGCTCCATTTCAGGTGCGAGAAAAAGGTGTAGATGCCACGCGCCTGTCCCATGACAGCCACCCCCGCCGCGGATCCGATGGACAGCAGTGAGCCGCCCACCCCGGCTGTCAGCGTAACCAGCAGCCACTGGCCCGGGTCCATGGCGGGTTGCATGGCCAGTACCGCAAACATGACAGGAATATTGTCAACGATGGCGGAAAGGATACCGACCAGGACATTGGCCTGGGTCGGTCCCATGTCCCCGTACATCAGCTCCGATCCGGCTGCCAGGTAACCGAGCGCCCCCAGTCCACCCACGCACAGAATGATGCCGTAGAAAAACATCAGGGTATCCCACTCGGCGCGCTCCAGGGATTTGAATATATTGAACTCGGCCCGCCCGCTCTGAGCCGGTTGTTTTTCGATTTCCAGGTTGTCACTACCGAGCGTTTCGGTCGGGGCTGCAAACAGTGATGAAGAACGGCGCTTGAGGTAGTACCCGTACAGTTTGAGAAAGCCGAGCCCGGTCATCATGCCCAGTACCGGCGGCAGATGCAGGAAGTTGTGTGCCGATACCGCCATTACGATGGTCAGGATAAACAGGCCGACCACCACCCACGCACCATACTGCAATTCGGCCTTGTCGCTGCTGGCTTCGGGTGCTGTGCCGGGAACTGCCAGTCCCAGAATAACGGCGGGTACCAGCCAGTTCACAACAGACGGGATGAACAGGGCGAAAAATTCCTGGAACTGAACGATGCCTTTTTGCCACACCATCAACGTGGTGATGTCACCAAACGGGCTGAAGGCGCCGCCGGCATTGGCGGCAACCACGATATTGATACAGGCTACCGTGACAAACTTGTGGTTGCTGCCGCCAACGGCCATGACGACAGTGGACATCAGCAGGGCCGTGGTGAGGTTGTCGGCTATCGGTGATATGAAGAAAGAGAGCAGGCCGGTGATCCAGAAAATCTGGCGTAGCGAGAAGCCGCGCGTTACCAGCCACACGCGCAGCACTTCAAACACACCGCGCTCATCCATGGTGTTGATGTAGGTCATCGCCGCCAGCAGGAACAGGAACAGTTCGCCGAATTCTTCCAGGTTATGCTTGACAGCAATCTCGGCGCTGTGGGTATCGCCGCTCGCGGCGTAGACCAGGGCCACAATGGCCCAGATCAGTCCGGCCGCCACCATGGTGGGTTTCGACTTGCGCATGTGCAGCTCTTCTTCGGCGATGACAAAGCTGTAGGCAAGTACGAACAGCCCGACTGCCAGCCAGCTCGCCCAGTGGCCGGTGAAATCCCGCAGGTGGGCGCCTTCAGCCGCGGCTGCAAGGCCGGGTAACAGTGTTGCGAGCAACAGCACTGCCAGGGACAGCCAGTGCCGTTGAAGGAAAAGTATTCGAGTCATCCCTTTACTCCTGATTCTGTCCAGGGTGGAGTGTATGTTGTGCCGTGAACTCAGGCAACGCGGTTGCGGCCAAGATGTTTTGCCTGATAGAGCGACCGGTCTGCACGATGCACGACTTCCTGCCAGTCGATGTCCGCGATGTTCGCTCCTTGCCGGTTGTCAACAAGCCCTGCGCTTATTGTGACGACCCCGTAAGGACTCTTGCAGTGCGGGATGCCGGCATTGAACAAATTTTCGACCAGGCGCCTGGCCAGTACGATCCCGCCATCGGCCGTGGTGTCGGGTAACAGCAGCAACAGTTCCTCGCCGCCGTAGCGGTACAGCCGGTCCGACTTGCGAATCGCGGAACCGATGATTTCCGCAACCTTCTGCAGTGCACGGTCACCGGCCTGGTGTCCGTAGTGATCGTTGTAATGTTTGAAGTAGTCGATATCCAGTAACGCCACGGTATAGGGGCGTTCATAACGCCTGGCGAGAGAGTGGGTGTGTTCCATGTCCACTTCCATCGAGCGGCGGTTGCCGATCCCGAGCAGGGCATCTTCCATGCACAGCGATTCGAGTTCCCGGTTGGCGTTGAGCAACTCTTCTGTACGGTTCCGTATGGCGCGCTCGATGATGGCCTGCTGCATTTCGGTAACCCGGAAATGGGCCTGTGTCAGGTCGGTCTGGGTGAGCAGGCCGACCAGTCGTTGTTCTTTGTCCACGACCGGCAGGTGACGCACTTTCTCGGCGCGGGAAATCACCAGGGCATCAAACAGGGACTGGTCCTGTTGCACGGTGTGCGGGGGGTGCGACATGAAGGAGGAAGCGGGTTGCCCGGCTAGAGCGGGTTCATCGATCAGTTTTTGCAGGGCCTGGACCAGGTCGCGTTCGGTAATGATGCCGTCCGGCGTGCCACCCTTGCCGATCAGGGTGCAGGAATGGCGGTTGTTGTGCATTTCCTGAATGATTTCGCGCAGTGGCGTGTCGGGCGCCACCAGTTCGATGTCGCGAGTCATCAGATCGGTCACTGCAATTTCTTTCACCTGGATTCCCTGGCGGTTGGATAACGATTACGCTGGTGTATGCCTGTAACGGCAATTGTCGGGGAATATGTCGCGACTCAGGAGCGATTGCGGTGTCTGTCAGTGGCTGGTTCTGTGGGCGTCCAGGTCTTCCAGCTCGCGGAGGATGGCGAGCACCAGCTTTTCGCCGTCTTCGCCCATGCCTTCGGTCAGCTTGTCGACATCGCGCTCACCCTGCACCAGCGGGCGCATGATGCCCGCCAGGCGAGCCATATCGCCACCGGCTTTCAGCATCTGCTGGGCCATCGTGCCCAGTACTTGCAGCGTTTCCAGGTTGCCGGTGCGTGCGCCATGGACCATGGCCGCAATGCCGGGGGCGGCCATGGCGCCGTCCGCGCCTGCGCCGAGATCGGGGAGGGTCTCCGGATTCTGCAGGCCGCGCAGAATGGACTGCACAATGACCCGGTCTTCGTCATCCAGGCCGCTGAGTACCGTTTCGTTATGTGTTCCGGCCAGTATCTTGCGGATAGCGCTGACCAGCTGGAGCCAGCCATTTTGCTCGGCCTGGTTAAGAATATCGTCCAGGTCGGGTACCATGCTGCGGTTCTGGCAGCCAATGACAACCCGGTGTATCAGCCCGGTGTGGGCCTCGATGATCTGTACATCTTTGTCCGGCAGAGTGGCCATCAGTTCACCTGTTTTTATAGTGTTTCACTTGGCGGGAAAATGGTTTAGAATGAGTCTAAATCTTGAACCCGTTAATCCCGTGTTAAATTTGAGGTATTAAGGCTTATGAAACTGAAAACAACCCTATTGTCCTTTGTTTTTGCGCTGACGACAAATGTTGCGCAGGCCTACGAGTGGCAGGCTTTGCCGGACCAGGCGCCGGCGCCGGCGGATAACCCGACGACGCCGGAAAAAGTCGAGCTGGGCCGCCTGCTGTTTATGGATCCGCGCTTTTCGGAAACCGGCACGGTGTCCTGTAATTCCTGTCACAACCTGATGCTGGGCGGGGATGACAATCGCCCGGTATCGATGGGGGTACACGGTAAAACCGGTGGCCGCAGCGCGCCCACGGTGTGGAATGCCGCCTTTTCCTCGTCGCAGTTCTGGGACGGCCGTGCGGCCAGCCTGGAAGAGCAGGCCAAGGGCCCGGTAACCAACCCGGTGGAAATGGGTATGAGTGACCTGGAAGCCGCCATGAAGCGCGTACGCTCGATTCCGGGTTACAAGGATTATTTTGAGCGCGCCTTCGGCACGGACAACCCGATGACAGCAGACAACGCCGCCAAAGCCGTTGCCGCTTTTGAACGTACCATGATCACTCCCGGCAGTCCCTACGACCGTTTTGTAAAGGGTGACGCAAAAGCGCTGAATGAGCAGCAGCAGCGCGGCATGAAAGCCTTTGCCGAGACGGGTTGCACCAGTTGTCATTCCGGGCCGGCCTTTAATGGTCCTTCCATGGCAGCGGGTACCGGCTTCTTCATGAAGTTCCCGACGTTCGCAGACAGCGAGTATGTAGCGCGCTATGGCCTGGCGAAGGACAAGGGTCGTTTCGAGGTGACCGGCAAGGATGAAGATATGCACCTGTTCAAGGTGCCGACGCTGAGAAATATTGCGCTGACAGCGCCCTATTTCCACACCGGCTCGGTAGCGACCCTGGAAGAGGCGGTGAAGGTGATGGCCAGCGTGCAGCTCAACAAGA
>JBHHXO010000171.1:0-7009 GCA_046757125.1 Thiogranum sp. | reverse complement strand
CCGCTTAAAAATCCCATAGCTGCGTCCAACCTCTGAATTTGTTGATTTGGTGGCGGTAAGGTACCGGAAAAACGCCCGTACTGGAAGGGCCTGTGAAACTGCCGGACCGGGCTCTATAATGCGGCCCCATGCGTGCGCCAGAACTGTTGTTCAACCGCTCGATCCCGTTGCCCAGATGGGTGTTTTTCATTGTGGCGCTTCCGGCCATCACCGCCTGCAGTGACCAGCCCTGGAACAGCCCGTATCCTCCCGACCAGGCCGGGCAGAATATTCTCTACTCGTCATTTGCGGCCCGCCCAAACCATCTGGATCCGGCCCGCTCCTACAGTTCAAATGAAGTGGTGTTTACCGGGCAGATATACGAGCCGCCGCTGCAATACCATTTTCTCAAGCGTCCCTATCAGCTGGATCCGCTTACCGTTACGCAAATGCCGGAAGCCTATTACCTGGATGAAGCCGGCCAACGTTTGCCGGATGATGCGGCTGTCGACGAAATTGCCTACAGCGTATACGACATCGTCATTCAGCAGGGTATCCGCTATCAGCCGCACCCGGCGTTTGCCACGGACGGGCAGGGCCGCTATATCTACCACGCGCTGCGTGAACAGGACCTGGAAGCGGTTAACGCGTTGTCGGATTTCAGCGCCACCGGCAGTCGAGAACTGATTGCTGCGGATTATGTGTACCAGGTAAAGCGCCTGGCACATCCACGGCTGAATTCACCGATATTCGGCCTGATGTCCGAATATATCGTGGGTCTGAAGGAGTACGCCGCGACACTGGAGCAGGCACTGGAAAAGAAAAGCACGGATACCTGGCGGCTGAATCTTGCCGATTACCCGCTGGCCGGTGCCGAGGTGCTGGATCGTTACCGCTATCGGATCAAGGTGCGGGGCAAGTACCCGCAATTCCTGTACTGGCTGGCAATGCCGTTTTTTGCGCCGCTGCCGTGGGAAGCCGATGTGTTCTATTCACAGCCGGGTATGAAGGAGCGCAACATCACCCTGGACTGGTACCCGGTAGGCACCGGCCCCTACATGCTGACGGTCAATAATCCCAACCGGCAGATGGTGCTGGAGCGCAACCCGAACTTCCGCGGTGAAGCGTACCCCCGTGAAGGAGAACGGGGGGATGAACAGGCCGGTTTCCTCGCGGATGCCGGCCGGCAAATGCCTTTTATAGACAAGGTGGTCTACAGCCTGGAGAAGGAAGCCATCCCTACCTGGAACAAGTTCCTGCAGGGCTACTACGACGTATCCGGCGTCAGCTCCGACAGTTTTGACCAGGCGATCCAGATCGGCTCCGGTGGTGATATCGCGCTGACCCCGGAGATGCAGAAGAAAGGCATACACCTCAGCACCGCCGTATCCACCTCGATCTTCTACATGGGGTTTAACATGCTCGATCCGGTGGTGGGCGGTGACAGCGAGCGGGCACGCCTGTTGCGCCGCGCCCTGTCGATTGCCATGGACTACGAGGAATATATATCCATTTTCCGCAACGGCCGCGGTATTTCCGCGCAGAGCCCGCTGCCACCGGGAATTTTCGGTTATGTCGAAGGCCGGGAAGGTGTAAACCCGTTTGTGTACGACTGGTCAGCACAGGGGCCGAAGCGCAAGCCCATCGAGGAGGCGCGCAAGCTGTTGGCCAGGGCGGGATACCCGGACGGCAGGGATGTCGAGAGCGGAAAACCGCTGGTCCTGTATTTCGACACGACCGGCGGAACACCGGATTCCTCGGCGCAGCAGAACTGGCTCAGGAAACAGTTCGCCAAGCTCGATATCCAGCTGCAGATTCGCAATACCGATTACAATCGCTTCCAGGATAAAATGCTGAAGGGCACCGCGCAGATCTTTCAGTGGGGCTGGAACGCGGATTACCCGGACCCGGAAAATTTCCTGTTCCTGTTGTACGGGAAGAACGGCAAGGTCGACCACAACGGTGAAAATGCGTCCAATTACAGGAATGCCGAGTACGACCGCCTGTTCGAGCAAATGAAGAATATGCGCAACGGCCCGCAACGGCAGGCTGTGATCGACCGTATGGTGGACATCCTGCGCCAGGACGCACCCTGGATCTTCGGTTTTCACCCGAAAGATTTCGTGCTCTATCACGACTGGTATTACAATGCCAAACCCAATCTTATGGCAAACAATACGCTCAAGTACAAGCGCATCGATCCGCAGTTGCGCGAGCGTAAAAGAGAGGACTGGAACCGCCCCGTAGTCTGGCCGCTGGTGCTGATTCTGCTGGTGCTGGTTGTATCGGTAATACCGGCCTGGGTCGGCTATCGCCGGCACGAGAACAGGCGGGCGAGGGTGATGGACAGCTGATGTTCGCCTATATCGTGCGCCGGGCCCTGTATGCCATCCCCATCCTTATCGGTGTCAACCTGCTCACCTTTGTGCTGTTCTTTGTGGTGAACACACCCGACGATGTGGCGCGCATGCACCTGGGTATGAAACGTGTAACGCCGGAGGCTATCGAGAAGTGGAAAGAGGAACACGGTTACAGCAGGCCGCTGTTGTATAACCGGGAAGCCAGCGGCGCCGGCAAGCTGACGGATACGATTTTCTTTGCCAAGTCCGTGCGCCTGTTCGTCTTCGACTTCGGTTCGTCGGACGCCGGCAGGGATATCGGCGAGGATATCAGTCAACGCATGTGGCCCAGTCTTGCCATTGCCCTGCCGACACTGCTGATCGGCTTGCTGGTCAATATCAGCTTTTCCATGTTGCTGGCGTTTTTCCGCGGCACCTACCTGGACCTGTCGGGGGTGATGCTGTGCGTTGTCCTGATGTCCATTTCGGGCCTGTTCTATATCATCGGCGGGCAGTATCTGTTCAGCAAGCTACTGCACCTGGTACCCGTTTCGGGCTACGAGCCCGGTATGCAGGCGTGGCGTTTTGTCCTGTTACCGGTCGCCATCGGCGTGTTTTCCGGGATCGGTGCCAGCAGTCGCTGGTACCGGACTATTTTCCTGGAAGAGATCAATCGTGACTACGTGCGTACCGCGCGCGCCAAGGGCCTGCCGGAAGTGCGTCTGTTGTTCAGGCATGTGCTGAAAAACGCCATGGTGCCGATTCTGACCGGCATCGTCGTGGTGTTGCCCCTGCTGTTTATGGGCAGCCTGATCATGGAGTCCTTCTTTGGCATCCCCGGGCTGGGCAGTTACACCATAGAGGCGATCCAGACGCAGGATTTCGCCATCGTACGCGCCATGGTGTTTCTGGGCTCGGTGTTGTATATCCTGGGGCTGCTGCTGACGGACATATCCTACACGCTGGTTGACCCGAGGATACGCCTGTCATGATCCAGCCCGTCATACTGTGGACCGATGCGCTGATCTTCGTGTTGCTGGTCGTGGTGCTGGGCTTCGCCCGGGTCGCGCGTAACAGGGAGCACCTGCGCGCGCCCTGGCGCGAAGTGGTGCGCAGTCGCATTGCGGTTGCGTCGCTGGTGGTGCTGGGTATCTACACGCTTGTCGGCCTGCTGGATTCGGTGCACTACCGCGAGTCATTGCCGATGCAGGACGGGCAGCAGGAGGTGCAGTATTCGGGTGATGTGCTGAGCGTGCTCGATGCGCTGCTGGGCCCGGTGCGAACCCAGGATGAAAAAACCTACTCGGCGCCCTTTGCAACACAGCTCTATGCCAGGGAAACCGTGACCGGCCCGAATGGCGAGCAGACCAGGGTGTTCCCGCGCCTTGCCTACGGTGGCGCGCATCTGAGCGACCCGGCAAGCCAGAAGGGTGCAGATATTGCACGGCGTTCAGCAATCGCGCTGGCGCAAGCGCTTGCCGTTGCTGTCCTGCTCTATGGGTTGCTGGGGCTGCGGCTGGCGCGTAAATGGCGCAAGTCGTGGGGGGCGGCACTGGGTATCATCGCAAGGGGCGATTCCGATGTACCCTGGCGTACCGCGCTGCTGACCCTGGCCGTTTTCGTGTTGTTGATTACGCTGATGATCAACCTGTCCGCCGCCTATCATATTCTCGGTACCGACAAGGTCGGTCAGGACGTTTTGTACCAGACCATAAAGAGTATCCGTACCGGCCTGGTGATCGGTACCCTGACGACCCTGGTCATGCTGCCGTTCGCGGTTTTTCTCGGCATGATGGCCGGTTATTTCCGCGGCTGGGTGGATGATGTCATCCAGTACCTCTATACAACGCTCAACTCGATTCCGGGTGTGTTGCTGATCGCCGCGACGGTGCTGATGATGCAGGTCTACATGGCCAATCACCCGGAACTGTTCGAGACCATGGCGGAACGTGCCGATCTGCGCCTGCTGTTCCTGTGCCTGATTCTCGGTATCACCAGCTGGACCGGCCTGTGCCGCCTGTTGCGCGGTGAAACCCTGAAACTGCGCGAACTGGATTACGTGCAGGCGGCCGATGCATTCGGTGTGGCGAAGTCCACGATCCTGATCCGCCACCTGCTGCCCAACCTGATGCACCTGGTGATGATTGCTGTAGTCATCGATTTCAGCGGCCTGGTGCTGGCCGAGGCGGTGTTGTCCTACGTCGGTGTCGGCGTCGATCCCACCACCCAGAGCTGGGGCAACATGATCAATCGCGCCCGCCTGGAAATGGCGCGCGAGCCGATGGTGTGGTGGTCGCTGCTGGCGGCGTTCAGTTTTATGTTTATCCTGGTTCTGGCGGCCAACCTGTTTTCCGATGCGGTCCGGGACGCCTTTGATCCCCGGTTGCGGGCACAACGATAAATTATGAGTGAAGCGCTGTTACAGGTAGAAGAACTCAGTGTCCGGATCGGTTCCGGCGCGAGCGCCATCCGCCCCGTGGATGCCGTCAGTTTCCGTATCCGGCGTGGCGAGACATTCGCGCTGCTGGGCGAGTCGGGTTGTGGCAAATCCATGACGGCGCTGGCGCTGCTGCGCCTGTTGCCGCAGCCGGCCGGTAAAATTGCCGGTGGCTCCGTACGGCTGAACGGGGAGGAGCTGCTGTCCCTGCCGGAGACCGGCATGCGTGCCGTGCGCGGCGGCCGCATCGCCATGATATTCCAGGAGCCGATGACATCGCTGAACCCGGTGATGAGCATCGGTGAGCAAATCGCGGAAAGCCTTGAACAGCACAAGGGACTGCGCGGCAGCCAGGCCCGGCAGCGCGTAGTGGAGTTGCTGGATGACGTCGGCATCCCCGACGCCGCACGCCGTTACGGTGAATACCCGCACCAGTTGTCCGGCGGTATGAAACAGCGTGTCATGATAGCCATGGCGCTGGCCGGTGACCCGGACCTGTTGATCGCCGATGAACCGACCACCGCGCTGGATGTCACTATCCAGGCGCAGGTGCTGGAGCTGATCGGACGGCTGCAGAAAAAACACGGCATGGCCGTGCTGCTGATCACACACGACCTGGGAGTGGTCTCGGAAATGGCGGATCGTATCGCCGTCATGTATGCCGGTCAGCTGGTGGAACAGGCCCCGCGCGATGTCTTTTTCGGGCATTCACAGCACCCTTACAGCAATAAACTGTTTGCCGCACTTCCCGACAGCAGCAAGCGCTCGGAACGGCTTACCGTAATCCCCGGCACCGTGCCGCTGCTCAATCAGGTTTTCCACGGTTGCCGCTTTGCCGATCGCTGTGAACGTGCCTGGGATGTTTGCCGGAACCGGGTCCCCGGCTGGTTTGAAACAGGTGCGGAACAGGGCATGCGTTGTCACCTGGCCGATGCGACGCTTTCGGCACCCGCTGCTGCTGCGGATGTCGATAATCCAGCGCAAGCTGCCCCGGTCAGTGCGGCGGGAAAAAGAGCATTGCTGGAAGTCGATGAGCTGAAGGTGCACTTCCCCATTCACAAGGGCTTGTTCAAGCGTGTCGTCGGTCAGGTGCGCGCGGTCGATGGTGTCAGCCTGTCGATCAGCCAGGGGCAGACCCTGGCGCTGGTGGGTGAGTCCGGCTGCGGCAAAACAACGGTAGGCAAGGGCATTCTGCAGCTGCTGAAAACCACTGCCGGCAGTATACGTTTCGACTCTGTCGAGCTGACACGACTCCGGGGCGAAGCGCTGCGCAGCAGGCGCTCGGACTTCCAGATCATTTTCCAGGATCCGTATTCCTCGATGAATCCACGCATGAGCATTGTGGACATCATAGAGGAGGGCATGATCGCCCAGCGCATCGGTGACAATGCGCAGCAGCGCCGGCAGCGCGCACAGGAACTGTTGCGCCAGGTCGGTTTGCGGCCCGAACATATCCACCGTTATCCGCACGAATTCTCCGGTGGTCAGCGCCAGCGCATCTGTATCGCCCGCGCATTGGCAGTGGATCCGAAACTGATCGTCTGTGACGAGCCCACCAGTGCGCTGGATGTCTCTGTACAGGCGCAGATTCTCAACCTGCTGCGCGACCTGCAGCGCGAACTGGACCTGTCGTTCCTCTTTATCACCCACGACCTTTCCGTTGTTTCCTATATAGCCGATCGGGTCGCGGTCATGTACCTCGGCCGCATCGTGGAAGAGGGCGAGGTCGGCGAGGTACTGGAAGACCCGGGACACCCGTATACCCGGGCGTTGCTTTCCGCGGTCCCGCAGGTCTACAGCGACAGCAGGCGCGAGGTTATCCGCCTTGAGGGCGATTTGCCGTCGCCGTCAAACCCGCCACAGGGCTGTCATTTTCACCCGCGTTGTCCGCAGGCGCTGCCTGAATGCGGTAGCAGCTACCCGCCGGTCACGCAGCTGTCAGCGACGCGCACGGTCCGCTGCCACCTGGCGCGCGATAGGCGGGCTGAACAGGCGTGAGCGCAAAATACAGGACCCTGTATCTTGTTCGACATGCCAAATCGTCGTGGGGTGCCCCCGGTCTTGCGGACAGGGACCGGCCGCTGAACAAGCGCGGCAGCAGCGACTGCCGGGATATGGGCAGCCGCCTGCAAAAGCGCGGCCGGGTACCCGGGCTGATTGTATCCAGCCCCGCCCTGCGCGCCGTCACCACGGCGCGTTGTATCGCGCAACAGCTACAGTACCCCGGTGCGGATATCATCGAGGAAGAAAGCAT
>JBHHXO010000170.1:0-7129 GCA_046757125.1 Thiogranum sp. | reverse complement strand
AATCCTCTCAACGCAATGCCGTACCCGCCCCGCACGGTGACCAGCCGAAGCGCGCCGCACCGGCCGTCGGTACGACACCGGTCCTGGACCTGAATGCCTACACAACGGTAGAACAGCTCATCCCCGCACTCGCCGAAAAACGCGTGGTTTTCGTCGGTGAAAGGCACAATCGCTACGACCATCACCTGATCCAGCTGGAAGTCATACGCGGCCTGCACCGGCTGCACCCTGAACTGGCCATCGGCATGGAAATCTTTCAGCAGCCTTTCCAGCGCTACCTGGACGATTATGTATCGGGCGCGATCAGCGAACAGGAGATGCTGCGCGCAACGGAATACTACCGGCGCTGGCGGATGGATTATCGACTGTATGCTCCCATCCTGCGCTACGCCCGTGAGCACAGGCTGCCGGTGATTGCGCTGAACCTGCCCCTCGAGTTGACCAGGAAAGTCGGGCGCGTTGGAATAGAGGGTCTCAGCGCAGAAGAACGCGCACGCCTCCCCGCCGGGATCGATCGTTCAGATGCTGCTTACGAGGAGCATGTGAAGGCGGTTTTCGAGCGTCACCCCGGAAACAACGGACAGAAGTTCGAGCATTTCCTCGAGGTTCAGCTGTTGTGGGACGAAGCCATGGCCGAGCGTGCCGCCGGGTTTCTGCAGGCACATCCCGGTCACCACATGGTAGTCGTGGCGGGCAACGAGCATGTCGCCTACGGCCGCACCATGCCGAAACGCCTGACCCGGCGCATCGAAACCAGCACCGCCGTTATCCTCAACAACTGGGAGGGTGCAATCAAACGCAGCCTCGCCGATTACCTGCTGTTGCCCGCAGTACGCCGCCTGCCGCCGGCCGGCAAAATAGGCGCGCTGCTCGAAGAAGAAGACGGTGTACTGAGAGTGGCTGAATGCCTCGATGACAGCCCGTGCGCCGCAGCCGGCATAACAGCCGGTGACCGCTTCGTGTCGATAGATAACGCAAGCGTCGACAGCCTGGCCGACCTGCGCCTTGCCATGTGGGACAAGCAACCCGGCGACACGATCAGTGTCGCCATGCTCCGCAAGCGCTGGTTCTCCGCCGGCAAGACCACGACCTACGAAATCACCCTGAAATAGCATGCGGGCCGTACCAGGGCATGTTGTCCGGCTGATCTGCCTGCTATGGGTTCCATGGGCGGCCGCCGCGCCGTTACACCACGATCTCGACGTGGTACTGCACCCGGACAGCCACAGCATCGAGATCCAGGACACCATCACCCTGCCGGACGACACTACCACGTCCATAACCTTCGCCCTGCATCCTGCACTGGTACCCGAACTGTCAGGCACCGGTGCCACCATGAGCGGGTTGCCGGCCGGCCCGGGCGGCCGCGTGCCGGCATTGAATATATCCGCTGCGGGCCCGGACATAATCCCCAAACGGTACCGCGTAGAACTTGCTGCGGGCAGCACAGGCTTCACCCTGCGCTACAAGGGCAGGATCCGGCATGCCCTGCAACAACAGGGCGAAGAGTACGCGCGCAGTTTCCAGCAAACCCGGGGCATCATTTCACCACAGGGCGTATTCCTGGCCGGCGCGAGTTTCTGGTACCCGCACCTCGACACCGGCCTGGTCACATTTGATATCGACGTACGGTTACCGGCCGGCTGGAAAAGCATGAGCCAGGGCGAGCGCCTGAGTCCCGCCGCCACAGACACTGCCGCTGATGAACAGTGGCGCTGCAACAGCCCGCAGGAAGAGATCTACCTGATCGCCGGCCCCTATACCGAGTACGACAGGACAGAGGGCAATGTGCAGGCCATGGTGTTGCTGCGCCGGCCCGATCCGGCACTGGCACAGAAATATCTCGATACCACGCACCGGTATATCGAGCTCTACGATGCCCTGATCGGCCCCTACCCTTTCAGGAAATTCGCCATGGTCGAGAACTTCTGGGAGACCGGCTACGGCATGCCCTCCTTCACCCTGCTGGGATCGAGGGTAATCCGTTTTCCCTTCATCCTGCATTCGTCCTACCCGCACGAGATTCTGCACAACTGGTGGGGCAACAGTGTTTACGTCGACTACCGGAGCGGTAACTGGGCGGAGGGCCTGACCAGCTACCTGGCCGATCATTTGATCAAGGAACAACGCGGGCACGGTGTCGATTACCGGCGCAATGTCCTGCAGAAATACACCGACTACGTCAGCCGGCAGGAAGACTTCCCCTTGACGGCCTTTCGCAGCCGCCACAGCGCACGCACCGAGGCGGTCGGCTACGGCAAGACGCTCATGCTGTTTCACATGTTGCGCCGGCAACTCGGTGACGATGTCTTTATTCAGGGTCTCCGGTCTTTCTACGAACAGTACCTGTTCAGGGTCGCTGATTTCGCAGCGCTGCAACAGATCTTCGCTGATATAGCCCGACAACCACTGGATGAATTCTTCCAGCAATGGGTCGAACGCACAGGTGCGCCACGCTTGCGGGTAAGCCGCGCAAGCGCAAAAAAACACGGTGAAGGCTACCGCCTTTCAGCCGACATCGAGCAGATCCAGTCGGCCGCGCCCTATATTCTGCGGGTACCAATAGCAATACACCTCGCAGGCATGAACAAGGTTTATCAGACCGACATCCGTGCCACCCGACGCAGCACGACGCTGGAACTCGATCTGCCGGCACGACCGCTGCAACTCGATGTCGACCCCGAATTCGATATTTTCCGCCGCCTGCATCGCAGCGAAATCCCGCCGGCAATCAGCCAGGCCATGGGGGCGGAACGTGTGCTGGTCGTACTGCCGACACAGGCGGCAACGGATACGCAACGCGCCTACCGGACCCTGGCCGAATCATGGCGGAAGGAAAAACCCGCGCAGGTCGACGTTAAATTTGACAACGAACTGGAGCGATTACCCGATGACCGCGCCGTCTGGCTGTTCGGCTGGCGCAATCGCTTCCGCCCGCAAATGGACACAGCGCTGGCAGCCTATGACTTCGAGGACACGGGGAACGGCGTGCGTATCGAACAAACCCCTGTAACACCTGCAACACATTCCCTGGTCGTACTCGGCCGGCACCCCCGGGAACCCGACCAGGCGCTGGGCTGGCTGGCGGCCGCTTCAGCCGCCGCTGTACCCGGCCTGGGCCGCAAGCTGCCGCACTACGGGCGCTACAGCTATCTCGCCTTTACCGGCACGGCACCGGACAACGTGCTCAAGGGCCAGTGGCCGGTGGTGGATTCGCCGCTGTCAGTTACTGTAGCGCAGGAAGACGGTGTGATGATTGAATCCGGCCCGGCACGTCTGGCGCCTCGCAAGGCACTGGTAGCGGCAGACGAGCGGTTTTCCGCGACACGCATGCAAAACGATGTCGCCTTCCTGGCCGCCAGGGACCTGGCCGGGCGCGGCGCCGGCACCGCGGAACTGGAGCGCGCCGCCGCCTATATCGCGACACAATTCCGGGAGGCCGGCCTGCAGCCCGGCGGTGACGACGGTTCCTGGTTCCAGCTGTGGCAGGAACGGGTCGAACCCCTCGACCGGACTGTAAGGCTGAAAAATGTAATCGGCATCCTGCCGGGCAGCGACCCGGGGATGAGCGGGCAAAGCCTCGTCATCGGCGCACATTACGATCACCTGGGACGCGGCGAGCACAGCGGCCGTAGCGAGGATCGGGGCAGGATTCATCCCGGTGCCGACGATAACGCCAGCGGGCTCGCCGTACTCATGGAACTGGCGCGTTCGCTGAAGGACAGGCCCCTGCCGCGTACCCTTGTGTTCATTGCATTTAGCGGCGAAGAGACCGGCCGACTGGGTTCACGCCACTATGTACGGCATCCCCGCTTCCCGATGGACCGGCTGATCGCCATGCTCAACCTGGATACCGTCGGCCGACTGGGCGGCAAGCCGCTGATCCTGTTCGGCACGGGTACGGCGAACGAATGGGCTCATATTTTCCGGGGCGTGGGTTATGTAACCGGGGTGCCCGTAAAAACGGTGCATGGGGACTTTGGTTCCAGTGACCAGGCCAGCTTTATCGAGGCCGGCATCCCCGCCGTGCAATTCTTTGGCGGAACACACGCAGATATCCACCGGCCCGGCGATACCCCGGACAAGCTCGACATGGACGGCTTGCTCAAGGTGGCCGGGGTCGTATACGAAACAACCAGGTACCTGGCGGAACGACCGGAAAGCCTCGCTTCCACACCGGGTGGCAACAGGCACAGTGCAACATCACCCACACCGGGAACCCGGCAGGTCAGTTTCGGCACAGTACCCGACTTCACTTACCAGGGTGACGGTGTCCGGCTCGACGATGTGCGCACAGACACGCCGGCTGCACGCATCGGCCTGCGCAAGGGCGATATCATTGTCAGCGTCAACGAAGCGCCTGTAGTCAATCTGCGCCAGTACTCCGCCGCATTGAAACGTCTGCGTCCCGGTGATGAAATACGCGTACGCTACCGGCGTGAAGGCACCGAAAACACGGTCACTACACGCGTGACCGGACGTTGACTATCCGGCCGGATGTAAAAGGCTGAAATGAAAAAAACTATTTCTGCAACAGTTTTGACCTCCCTGCTACTGATAACCGTGCAAACGCTGTCAGCCGATGCAGCGGACGAAACCGGTACCGGCATATCGCCCCTGCCCGGCGAAACGCATCTGGCGAATATCCGCCAGTTGACCTTTGGCGGCCAGAACGCAGAAGCCTATTTCTCCCGTGACGCCAACGAGCTTGTCTTCCAGTCAACCCGCGACGCGCTCGAGTGCGATGCCATCTTCCGCATGCGCGCCGATGGCAGCCAGGTACGACAACTGTCATCGGGACAAGGCGTAACCACCTGCGCGTTCATCGCGCCGGACAACCGGTCCGTCATCTATGCCTCCACGCACCTGCAACACGAGCAATGCCCGCCAAGGCCGGATTATTCACAAGGCTACGTATGGCCGCTGTATGAAGCCTATGACATTTTCAAAGCCGGGCCCGAGGGCGAAAACCCGGTACGCCTGACCACCACCCCGGGATACGACGCCGAAGCAGTCTTTTCACCACAGGGCGACAGGATAATATTTACCTCCCTGCGTAGCGGAGACCTCGAACTCTACCTGATGAATCCGGATGGCACGGGGGTCGAACAGCTGACAGACCAGCCCGGTTATGACGGCGGCGCCTTCTTTTCACTGGACGGCAAGTGGATCGTGTGGCGCGCCTCGCGCCCGACCGGAAAGGCACTGGAGGACTACCGGGCACTGTTGAAAAAGGCCTTGATCCGCCCCGGAAAGCTGGAGCTCTACATCATGAGTCTTGCGGAACGCGAACCGATACAACTGACGGACAACGGCGCCGCCAACTTCGGACCCTACTGGCATCCTGACGGCAGGCACATCATCTTCTCCTCCAACCTGGACGACCCCAGCGGGCGCAATTTCGACCTGTACATGATCGACAGGGATAGCCGTGACATCGAGCGCATTACGCATTATGACGGTTTCGATGGATTCCCCATGTTCTCCCACGATGGCAAGCGGCTGGTTTTTGCTTCCAACCGCCTCGGCAAGGTCAAGGGCGAAACCAATGTTTTCATAGCCGATTTTCAACCCTGACCAGCGTACACTCCGCCGTTGCAGGCACCGGCCGGCGGTGGTAGCTTGCGCTTATAAACCCGGGGCCGTCCCGGATTCCCCGCACCCTTCCAACCGGAGTACCCACCGTGTACAAGTACCTGATCGCCTTACTGCCCTGCCTTGTCAGTCTGAACCTGTACGCTGCTCCACAGGAAAAGGCCCGGGCCGAAAACACCCCGCCCGCCGCCGGTCTCAACCACCCGCATTTCGCAAATAAAGACATGCGTGACAAGATCTACGGCACGGTTCTGGAATTCATGGATGCCGGTGGTTACACCTATGTGCGCATCGATACCGGAACCGACAAGGTCTGGGCCGCATCGCCGCGCACGCCGGTCAGGCGTGGCAGTATGGTGGCTGTCAGCACCAGAATGCCGATGACCAATTTTCACAGCAAGGCCCTGAACCGGGATTTCGACCTGATCTATTTCACGGACCGGATTACCGGGGACAGTCTGAGCAACAGCGATACCGTCGCGCCCGAACCGAAAAGCAATAGCGCAGATAAGCCGTCCGACACCCCTGTAGAAGGCATTCAAAAAGCCAAAGACGGGAAAACCATCGCCGAAATTCTGGAGCAGAAACAGGCGCTGGCCGGACAGCCCGTGCGCGTGCGCGGCAAGGTGGTCAGGTACAGCACCAAAGTGCTGGGCAAAAACTGGATACATATACGCGACAGCAGCACCGGCAAGGACCTTACCATCACCACCGATGGCTCGGCTAAAGTAGGCGACATTATTCTTGCCGACGGGAAACTCGCCCTGGACAGGGATTTTGGCTACGGTTATGTCTACGAAGTGCTGCTGGAAGACAGTAGCGTCACTGTCGAGTAACGCTGCGCCAGAGAGCAAAAAGGGGACGGAGGGATTAAATTTTAATCCCTCCGTCCCCTTTTTGCTTTATGTATTTTTGGCGGAGGAGGAGGGATTCGAACCCTCGATACGCGGTTAGCGTATACACACTTTCCAGGCGTGCTCCTTCAACCACTCGGACACCCCTCCGGAACTCAAACATTGTTGCTCTGATAACCGGCTACGGCCCGTACAGAGCGGAGCACGCGTGCGTGCTCGTTATTCGTCGCTGCGCTCCTCTCCCCTGCGGGGCCGCCTGCGGCGTTCTCTCGGCTGACGCCTCGAGTCAACCACTCGGACACCCCTCCGGAAGACGCGGCAGATTATACCAGTTAAAGCCGCTGTGCAACGCGGATTACTGGACAATACGGGGTGGGTAGCGCTTGGGTGCGCGCTTGCGCTGCGCCTTTTCCCTCGAGCGCTCTGTCAGCCGGCCGGACAGGCTGTGCAGGGTCTCCGCCGCGGCCAGGTATTCCTGGGCCACCTCTGCAATCTTGCGGCGCTGAGAGCGCGCCTCATCGCGCAATGCGTCGAAGGCCTGGATGGCGGTCATATTGCAGCGCTCCATCAGGATACCGACCACGATGCTGATTTCACGGCCCTGCGACAGCGCCTTGTCCATCTGCTCCATCGATTCCCTGAGATGGCGCATATCCTCTGCACGCGAGAGCGCCGCCTGC
>JBHHXO010000169.1:0-7160 GCA_046757125.1 Thiogranum sp. | reverse complement strand
GCAACCTCACCGTCGGCCAGTATTACGTGGCCGCGCTGATCGAGGCCGGCAAGGCGAAACAGGCGCGTGAACAGGTACTGAAAATGCTGCGGCACAAGCAGGCCCGTATCGCGCCGATCTACGAACTGTGGGCCAGGGCAAGCAGTATCAGCGGCCCCGCCTGGGAGACCAATGTGGCCTCGGCGGAAGTCTATTACCTGTACGGCAACCTGCGTCTCGCCATCGATCAGTTGCAGCAGGCGCTCAATCACAAGGGGCTCAGCGAGTACGACCAGGCACGAACCCGGGCCCGGCTGCAGGAATTCAAACAGCTCATGGCCGCACGCGAGCACAAATAAAACCGCCCAATTGGGAATAAATGCCGGGCCAGCCCCGTCCCCGTGCTTACACCTTTTGCAATTTGGTACCGAACCGTTCGCGGACAAGAATGTTAAAGAGTGCTTATATTCACTTGTTAGGTGATACAGGCACAAGGCAGAAATTGGTTTTGACTCAAGTGAATCAGGGCACTATATTGAGATGCTACAGTTTTACCTGTTTTCAAAATGCGGCGTTCATCACCACTTCGCAGCTCATTGCCAGACAGCTGGCACAACCACCTCGAAAGTGCACTTAAGGAGGAAAAGATGCGCACACACCCCGGCATCCTGAAAACCGCAGGTTCCGTGCTGGCGCTGGCTGGCAGCCTGACACTGCCATCGATCCCAGGCCAGAGCCTGGCAGCTGACACCCCGGTAGTAGACCAGGGCAAGGCTATCGCCTTTGACCGTAAAAAAGGCAATTGCCTCGCCTGCCACCAGATTGAAGGCGGCAAGCTGGCCGGCAACATCGGGCCTCCGCTGGTCGCCATGCAGGCACGCTTCCCGGACAAGGCAAAACTACGCGCACAAATCTGGGATTCCAGCAAGGCTAACTCGAACAGCATTATGCCGCCGTTCGGCCGCCATCAGATTCTGAGCGAAAGCGATATTGACAAGATTGTGGAGTTTGTCTACACGCTGTGATCCAGCTGTAGAGCAACGAGGAGATAGACTAGTGATCAACATGAAACGCAGAACCTTCCTGAAAGGGTCCGTGGCCGCCGGGGCTGTCAGTGCCGCCGTCGGCGCCGGGCTGTTAACACCTCGTATGGTACTGGCCGCCTGGCCAACCGCCGCCTTCGAGGCCAAGTCAGTAGACAGCGCACTTGACGCCCTGTCCGGTTCCCACGCACTGGAAGGTTCCGACAAGATTTCCATTCGCGCACCGGATATCGCCGAGAACGGTGCCGTGGTACCGGTCTCGGTAACCACCAGCATCGATGGCATAGAGTCCATCAGCATACTGGCGGAAAAGAATGCCGCCCCACTGACCGCTTCATTTGTACTCGGTGCCGGCACGCAGGGCTTTGTCTCGACCCGCATCAAAATGGGCAAGACATCCAGCATTATTGCTGTCGTGAAAGCTGGCGGGAAACTGTACAGCACAGGTAAGGAAGTCAAAGTCACCATCGGCGGCTGCGGCGGCTAACAGTTCTAGAGGATATTGAAAAATGGCATCGATCAAGATTCGAGCAAAAGTGAGCGACGGCATCACCACGGTCAAGGCCCTCGTCAAACACCCGATGGAAACCGGTCAACGCAAGGACAAGAAAACGGGCAAGCTGATTCCCGCCCACTTCATCCAGGAGGTCACCTGCGAACACAATGGCAACGCAGTCATGACGGCCTTGTGGGGTCCGGCGGTCTCCAAGAATCCTTACCTGTCATTCAAGTTCAAGGGCGCCGGCAAGGGCGATACCCTGAAACTGAGCTGGGTTGACAACAAGGGTGAAAAAGATTCAGCGGAAACCCAGGTCAGCTAGATGCGGCCCGCCTGGCGAACAATCAAAACCGGAGGTGGAGAACCTATGAAGAAACTGCTAGTCATTGCCGCGACACTGGGTCTGCTGGGCACTGCGACTGTCACAGTCCAGGCCAGCCCCCAGCAGGACCTGAAAGAGTTCCGTGCTTATTTCGCGGATCGTTTCCCTGACGTGCCTTTCAAGGAATATGTTAACGGCGTTTACGCAATCGATCAGGCATCCCGTGAACAGTGGGAGGCTATCGAGGAGTTTCCGCCCTACGAACTGAACATCGACAAGGGCAAGAAACTGTTCAATACCCCGTTCAAGAACGGCAAGACCTATGCCAGCTGCTTCCGCAATGGCGGCATTGGCGTCAGACAGGACTTCCCTTACTACGACAGCGCCACCGGCAAGGTCATTACGCTGGAAAGCGAACTCAACACCTGCCGCAGCAAAAACGGCGAGGAGCCCCTGAAGTGGAAAAAAGGCGCTATTGCCGACCTGAGTGCGTACATGGCGTACACCTCGCGCGGCAACAAGATAAACGTCTCGGTACCCGCTGATGAAGGCGCGCAGGCCGCCTACAAGCGTGGCAAGGCGCATTTCTATGCCAAGCGTGGCCAGCTGAACATGTCCTGCGCCGATTGCCACCAGTGGAATGCCGGCAACCGCGTACGCGCCGACCTGCTCAGCCCGGCACTGGGCCATACCAGTCACTTCCCGGTATACCGCTCCAAATGGGGTGGTCTCGGGACCCTGCATCGCCGTTATGGCGGCTGTAACAAGCAGGTACGCGCCAAACCGTACAAGGCTCAAAGTGACGAGTACAGGACGCTTGAGTACTTCCACACCTATATGAGCAACGGCCTGGCCCTGAACGGCCCGGGCGCCCGCAAGTAGGGTTACACGCTCTCAACAAAAGCCCGGTCAGCCTGACCGGGCTTTTTTGATGGTGTTTCAGGAATAATCCGCCTGCATCGCCGTCTCTCCATGCGACCCCGCAAAAACCACTAGTTACCAGCAAGGACCGTCACATGAATATCAGCCGTCGTGAGTTTCTCCAAATGCTTGCCGTGGCAAGCGCTTCCGGTATTTCTCTCAGTGCCTGTGACAATAATAGCGCCCCAGCTCCCGCCAGCGGCATAAAGCCCTCTGCGAAGCCCGCCAATCCGTATGAACTGGCCCCGTTCGGAAATGTATCCGTCATGCACTTTACGGACTGTCACGCCCAGCTCACGCCCATCTATTTCCGCGAACCCAGCATCAATCTCGGAGTTGGCTCGATGCGCGGGAAACCGCCACACCTGGTCGGGGACAACTTTCTTGCCCACTACGGCATCCGGCCCGGCAGCCGCGAGGCGCACGCTTTCACCTACCTGAATTACGTGGAAGCCGCAAAACAGTTCGGCAAGGTCGGCGGTTTTGCCCACCTCTCCACGCTGGTGAAAAATACCCGCGCGCAGCGACCCGGCGCCCTGCTGCTGGACGGCGGCGACACCTGGCAGGGGTCCGGCACCGCCTACTGGACCAATGCCCAGGACATGGTCGACGCACAGAAACTGCTGGGGGTCGATGTCATGACCGCCCATTGGGAAATGACTTTTGGCGCAGAACGGGTCAGCGAGATTATCGAAAAGGATTTTGCGGGACACATCGATTTCGTTGCCCAGAACGTCGTCGACAACGAATGGAACGAACCGGTTTTCAAGCCGTATGTCATTCGGGAGATCAACGGCATTCCCACCGCCATTATCGGCCAGGCCTTCCCCTACACGCCCATCGCCAACCCGCGCTTCATGGTACCGGACTGGAGTTTCGGCATCCGCGAGGACCGCATGCAGCAAATGGTCGACGAAGCGCGCGGCAAGGGTGCCCAGGTCGTTATCGTGCTGTCGCACAATGGCATGGACGTCGACCTGAAGATGGCTTCGCGTGTTACCGGCATCGACGCCATCATGGGCGGCCACACCCACGATGCCATACCGCGCCCGGTTGAAGTCAAAAACGCCGGCGGCATCACCCTGGTTACCAATGCCGGCTCCAACAGCAAGTTCCTCGGCGTGCTCGATTTCGACGTCAAGGACGGCAAGGTACGCGATTACCGCTACCACCTGCTACCGGTATTCTCCAACCTGCTGGACGCCGATGCCGAAATGGCCGCCTACATCGACAAGGTTCGCGCCCCCTACATGGACCGGCTGTCCGAAGAGCTGGCTGTCACCGACGAGCTGCTGTATCGCCGCGGAAATTTCAACGGCACCTTCGACCAGCTCATCTGCGACGCGCTGATCGACGTACAGGGCGCCCAGATATCCTTCTCACCCGGCTTCCGCTGGGGTGTCAGCGTCATGCCGGGTGAAGCCATCACCTTCGAACACGTCATGACCCAGACCGCGATCACCTACCCGACGGTGACACTCAACAACATGACCGGCACCCGCCTCAAGGAAATCCTGGAGGATGTGGCCGATAACCTGTTCAACCAGGACCCCTACTACCAGCAGGGTGGCGATATGGTGCGCACCGGCGGCCTCAAGTACAGCATCGACCCGACCGCCGGCATGGGCTCCCGCATCAACGACATGGAAGTTGACGGCAAACCGATCGACCCCAATGCCGAATACCCGGTTGCGGGCTGGGCCAGCGTCGCGCAGAAGCTGGACGGGCGCCCGGTATGGGATGTGGTCGCGGAGTACCTGCGCGATAAAAAGACAATCGGGCACATCGAGCTCAACGAACCGCTGATCAAGGGCGCGAGTGGCAATCCGGGTTACGCAGCCACCAGCCTCTAGGACGAGAAAACCACCGCAATGAAAAGCCGGATCAATTGATTCGGCTTTCTTTTACACGCCTGCCGTAGATCGCGGCGAAATCACACCTGTAGCCGGGTTGGGAAATCACGGCGCCAGGTCGGCTACCGCACTCATGTTGTCGAATATTTTTACAGTGTCAATTTACACCGATCCTTTCTCCGCTATTGCCCAATACTGAATCCCCGTGCAATTATTTAACCCAGAGGGGGCACCATCCAGACGGCAGCATCAAGTCTGGCGGAGGCGAACCCGTTATTTAAAAACATCTTTGTTTCTATCAAAACTTGTACGCCCGATAAGCTATGCGTCAGGCAATCAGATTCCTTTCCAGGTGGCTCCCTGTACACAGGTTGTCTGCAGCTCTGGTTTTTTCGCTGGCTTTTTGCTTTCAGCCCGCCTGTTACGCAGGCAACAACATCCTGCTGATCATCGCCGACGATTTCGGCGTGGATGCTCACGGACTCTACGGGATAGCTTCCAGCGCAGCGCCTACGCCAACCATTGACAGTCTCGCGACCCAGGGAGTCCGGTTCGACAGGGCCTGGTCGAATCCCGTCTGCTCGCCTACCCGGGCATCGATCCTTACCGGACGATACAGCTTCCGTACCGGCGTCGGCAGTGCCACCACCAACCAGGCAATCGACAAGGATGAATACACCGTAGCTGATGCGCTGGGCTCCATGGGGTACAGCACTGCACTGATCGGCAAGTGGCACCTGGGCACTGACTTGTTCAACAGCCCCGACCGCCTTGGTTTTGATCATTATGCGGGCTACCTGAGTGGTCAACTGCCGGATTACTACAATTGGGACAAGGTCACCAACGGTGTTCATACGACGGTCACCAACTATGCCACCACGGAGAACGTCGATGATGCCATCAGCTGGGTAACCGCCCAGGAAGCATCGGATCCCAACAAGCCGTGGTTCCTGTGGCTCGCATTCAATGCACCGCACGACCCCTTCCACAAGCCGCCTGACAACCTGCACAGCTTTGATTACCTGTCCGGGACAACAACCGACATAACGGCAAACCCATTGCCTTACTACCAGGCAATGGTGGAAGCGATGGACACTGAAATAAACCGTCTGCTGAATGCCATTGACCGGGCCAATACCACTATCATTTTCATTGGCGACAACGGAACGCCCAAAGAGGTTGCTGTACCGCCGGCCAACACTCTGCGCGTGAAAGGAACCTTGTTCCAGGGCGGCGTCTGGGTCCCCCTGATCATATCCGAACCCGGTGTAACACTTACCAGCGAGACAAATGGAGCCCTCGTAAACGCAGCAGACCTGTTCTCCACGATTATCGAAATCGCGGGGGGGGCTGTTTCAAATCTTGTCCCGTCAGGGACCGCAATTGATTCAGTGTCCCTCGTGCCGCTGTTACAGAACCCCGCCCTGAGCAGCCAGTGCGAATACGTGCTTGCAGAACAATTCAACCAGCCGCCAAAAAACATCGACGGGAAAACCATTCGCAACGACCAGTACAAGCTCATTCGTTACGACCTGGGGGGCGAACGTTTCTACAGGATGTCGAATGACCCGGCGCTCTACCCCACGGATGAAGCAAATAATTTACTCAGCGAATCACTGACTACTGAAGAGCAGGCAAACTACGACGCCTTGAGCAATGAGCTCAACAGCCTGCTGGGCGGTGGTTACACTGATCGCGTTTGTTCTATCGATACGGATGGCGACGGCGTATCTGACGATCAGGACAACTGTCCGAACATTCCGAATGCAGGCCAGGAAAATTACGATGGCGACGCCCAGGGCGATGCCTGCGACGACGACGATGACAATGACGGGGTGCCGGATACGGCGGACGCCTTCCCGCTCGACCCCGCCGAATCGGTCGATACCGACGGGGATGGCATCGGCAACAATGCCGATACCGACGATGACGGGGATGGTGTCGACGACACCCTGGATGCCTTCCCGCTCGACCCTGCTGAATCAGTCGATACCGACGGGGATGGTATCGGCAACAATGCCGATACGGATGACGACGGGGATGGTTTGACTGATAGCGAAGAAATTTCTACGTACGGCACCAACCCGTTACTGCAAGATACGGATGGCGACAGTTACAATGATGGCGTCGAGATCAGCGCCGGCTCCGACCCGCTCGACATTTCCTCGGTCCCCACCCTGGCGAACAATGGCGATATCAATAATGATGGCCAGGTCGATCTTGCGGACCTGCTGCTCGCAGGTCGCATCCTCGCAGGGCAGTACACCCCCACCCAGGATGAACAGAGCCGCTGGGACCTGGCACCCCTGGCGGGCGGGATACCCGCCCCGGACGGCCAGAATACAGCCGCTGATTACCTGATTCTTCAGCGCAAGGTAATGGGGTTAATCAATTTCTGAAACAGCCTTCGTCACAAGTGAACCGCTATCTTCACCTGCTTACCAGCAACAATGCCGTTTCCTTCTCGCCAAGGACCACGTTGGCATCGAACGCATATCCACCCTGTGTGCGTCGAACACCAGGAACAATTACCTCCTTGCTGC
>JBHHXO010000168.1:0-7179 GCA_046757125.1 Thiogranum sp. | reverse complement strand
GCCGGTATCGCCGCCCTTGGCGGCTATAACGGTCTCGGTGGCTTCCTCGCCGACCTTTTTCAGGATCGCATCCAGTCCCTTCCGGTACAGGCCGGCAACATACGAGGCATCCGGTTCGGCCTGCTTGCGCGCTTCCAGCACCTGCGCAAGCTGTTCAATGATCGCATCCGACATATCAGTTTTTCCCGTACATTTCAGAGGGATCTTTCAATACCGACTCGACGGTTCGCCATTGTCCATCCTCCAGTCGCTGAAAAAAACAGCTGCGCCTGCCGGTATGACAGGCAATGCCGCCCTTTTGCTCGACCTGCAGGATGATCACATCGTTATCGCAATCCAGGCGAATTTCCTTAATCTGTTGCCGGTTACCGGATTCTTCACCCTTGTGCCACAGTTTCTGCCGGGAGCGCGACCAGTACACCGCATGGCCGCCCTGCGCCGTCAACTGCAGTGCCTCGCGGTTCATCCAGGCGACCATCAGCACCCGGCCGTCTTCGGCATCCTGGGCAATGACGGGCACCAGGCCATCGGCATTCCATTTGACCGCATCGAGCCAGGTATCGCTCATAGCCGCACTTCGATACCACGCGCAGCCATGTGCTGCTTGGCCGCGTTGATGCTGTATTCGCCAAAGTGAAAAATACTGGCCGCCAGCACCGCGTCCGCCCCGCCTTCGAGCACACCCTCGGCGAGGTGCTCCAGATTGCCCACGCCACCCGATGCAATCACGGGTACGTCCACGGCTTCACATACGGCGCGTGTCAGCGCCAGGTCGAAGCCGTTTTTGGTGCCGTCGCGATCCATGCTGGTCAGCAGGATCTCACCGGCGCCGTAGTCGACCATTTTCCCGGCCCATTCAATGGCATCGATGCCGGTGGGCTTGCGTCCGCCGTGGGTGAATATCTCCCAGCGCGGCGGCTCGCTATCGGCGTCCGCATTGACCTGCTTGGCGTCAATGGCGACCACGATACACTGCGAACCGAACTTGTCCGCGGCTTCGCGCACAAACTCCGGGTTGAATACCGCCGCCGTATTGATAGCAACCTTGTCCGCACCGGCGTTGAGCATGCGGCGGATATCGGCAAGCTCGCGGATGCCGCCACCCACCGTCAGCGGAATAAACACTTCACCGGCCACCTGCTCCACCACGTGTACCATGGTCTCGCGTTGTTCGTGGCTGGCGGTAATATCCAGGAAGGTCAGTTCGTCAGCACCCTCCTGGTCGTAGCGGCGCGCCACCTCGACCGGATCACCCGCGTCGCGGATATCGACGAACTGCACTCCTTTGACGACGCGACCGCCGTCGACATCCAGACAGGGAATAATGCGCTTCGCCAGCGACATGCTGTTAGCCGTCGACCAGCTTTTGTGCTTCGGCCAGATCGACGCTACCTTCATACAATGCGCGGCCAATGATGACGCCGGTAATGCCTTCGTCGGCCACTGCCTGTAACGCCTTGATGTCATCCAGCGTGCTGATGCCACCCGATGCAATGACCGGGGTACTGATTTCGCCGGCGAGTTTTGCTGTCGCCTCGACATTGACGCCCCGCATCATGCCGTCCCGGCTGATGTCGGTATAGATGATCGCATCCACACCGTCGCGCTCAAAATGCTGCGCCATATCGATCACGTCGTGGTTGGAGAGCTTGGACCAGCCGTCGATAGCCACCTTGCCGTCTTTCGCGTCCAGGCCGACGATGATGTGCCCGGGGAACTCCAGGCACAGGTCGTTGACAAAGTGCGGGGCACTCACCGCCCGGGTGCCGATAATGACGTACTGGACACCGGCGTCGAGATACAGTTGCACGGTGTCCTCGTCGCGGATGCCGCCACCCACTTCGATCGGCACATCCGGGAAAGCTTCCGCGATGCGATGAATCACGTCGGCATTCACCGGTTTGCCGGCAAAGGCACCGTTCAGGTCGACCAGATGCAGACGCCGCGCGCCCGCGTCTACCCAGCGCTGCGCCATGACCAACGGGTCATCGGCAAAAACGGTTTCGTCTTCCATGCGCCCCTGGCGCAGGCGCACACACTTGCCATCCTTGAGATCGATGGCGGGAATCAGCAACATGCTTCTATCCTCATTGCACAGTTTCCGTCAAATAAAGCGGGCTCAGGCCCCACCGTCCCAGCGGCTGAAATTCGCCAGCAGGGCCAGTCCGGCGCGCTGGCTTTTTTCCGGGTGGAACTGTACCGCAAACAGGTTTTCGCGGGCCAGCGCGCAGCAGAATTCAATCCCGTAATCAACCGTCGCCGCCAGCACTTCCTGCCCGGCGGGCGCTGTATAGTAACTATGCACAAAGTAAAAGCGGCTGTCCTGCGCGATCCCGTCCCACAGGGGGTGCGGCTGCTGGTGAACCTGGTTCCAGCCCATGTGCGGCACCTTCAGCTTGCTGCCATCGGCGGCCGACAGCCCTGCCGGGAAACGCCGCACCTCACCGGGTATCAGGCCCAGGCAGGTGGTACCGTCATTTTCCTCGCTGCGTTCGAACAATGCCTGCATGCCGACACAGATGCACAGCATGGGCTTGCTGGCGGCAGCCTCACGCGCCACCTCCCCGAGACCGGTGCGTTCCAGCTCCTGCATGGTGTGACCGATTCCACCCACACCGGGAAACACAACCTGGTCAGCCGCAAGTATTTGCGCGGATTCGGAACTGACCCGCACCCGCGCGCCCGGCGCCACGTGCTCTACCGCCTTGGCAATGGAGTGCAGGTTTCCCATTCCGTAATCAATGATGGCAATCGATGACATGCTGATATAACTGGTAGCCGGGCGCAACACAGCAGTCGTTGGGCTACAGGCTCCCCTTGGTGGACGGCATCATACCGGCCATGCGCGGATCCGGCTCGGCCGCCATGCGGATAGCCCGGCCGAACGCCTTGAATACCGTTTCAGCAATATGGTGTGCATTGTCACCACGCAGGCAATCGATGTGCAACGTCACCCGGGCGTGGTTGACAAACCCCTGGAAAAATTCGTGCAACAGGTCCACGTCGAAATCACCGATGCGCGCACGCGCAAAACTGGCGTGATACTCCAGTCCCGGGCGCCCGGAGAAATCGATCACGACGCGCGACAGGGCTTCGTCGAGCGGAACATACGCATGCCCGTAACGCCGGATACCTTTCCTGTCACCCAGCGCCCGTTCGAAAGCCTGGCCCAGCGCAATACCGATGTCTTCCACCGTGTGGTGGGCATCGATGTGTAAATCCCCTTTGGCCTTAATGGATAAATCCAGCAAACCGTGGCGTGCGACCTGTTCCAGCATGTGCTCCAGAAAGGGCACGCCGGTATCCAGGCTGTTTTGGCCGCTGCCGTCCAGATCCAGCTCCACCGTGATCTGCGTTTCCAGCGTGTCGCGCTGCACCTGCGCTGTTCTGGTAGTCATTTTTTATTCAATCAAATCAGAGAGTCATACCTGGTTCGCATCCTAGCTGAAATCGGACGGCTAGAGAACCGCTATTATTAACTTCTTTAAATATTGATATAGATCAATGAATTTGATCCAATGGCAGACCTGAGCAGCGAACGTGTTTTTTCTATGCCAACTCGAAAACTTGAATCTGTAGTTTCACTGAAAGATATCAGGGTTGCCTGCAAGGCCTGCAGTCTCAAGGAAATCTGTTTGCCGGTAGGTATCGACAAGGAAGATCTCGACCGTCTGGACTCGATCATCGACCGCAAACGTCCGCTGGCACGCGGCGAGCACCTTTTCCACGTGGGTGACAGTTTTCAGTCCATCTTTGCAGTACGCTCGGGTTCGCTGAAAACCTACACCACGTCGAAAAGCGGCCAGGAGCAGGTGATGGGCTTCCAGTTGCCCGGCGAGCTGGTGGGCCTCGACGCCATTTCCGAAAACCAGCACCCGCTGGCCGCCAAGGCACTCGAAACCACCAGTGTCTGCGAAATCCCCTTCACCGATCTGGAATCCCTGAGCGGCCAGATAAGCGGCCTGCAACACCAGCTGCTGCGCGTGATGAGCCAGGAAATACGCGACGACGAGCAGAATATGGTGATACTGGGCCAGAAATCGGCCGAACAGCGGCTGGCGGCCTTTCTCATCAGCATCTCCAACCGCTTCCGGCGGCGCGGCTTTTCCTCCACCCAGTTCAATCTCAGCATGTCGCGCAGCGATATCGGCAACTATCTCGGCCTGGCACTGGAAACCGTCAGCCGCCTGTTCACACGCTTCCAGAATGAAGGGCTGCTGCATGTCGATCGCAAGCACGTCGAGTTGCGGGACCGCGAAAAACTGTGCGTGTACTCGGGAGCCCAGTGCGGCCGACCCGAACAACCAAAAAAATCCTCCGGCCAGTAGCCCGGGCCGCCGACCCGGGCCCGGGATCGACTTTTCTTCCACAAATACACCTTTTCCGGGCTGACTATTTGATCTGAGTCAATGCGGAGGGTTGAATCAACCCCCAGAGTTGACACCCCTTATTTTCAACGCCCACCGGGAGATACTTAAAAATGCGTCCACTAAAAAATGCCGCAATGATTGCGGCTATTGCCACAACAGTCACCACCGTACCGGCCATGGCCTACGAGGCCGGCGATTTCATCGCGCGCGCCGGCTGGGCACACGTTGCCCCCGATACCGATTCCGACGAATTCTCCAACTTTCCCGGAGCCAAGGCAGACGTGGATGATACCGACAGCCTGGGCCTGACTTTCAGCTATCTGTTTACCGATAATATTGGTGTCGGAATCCTGGCGGCCTACCCGTTCAAGACCGATATCGAGGGCGACGGCACCATCTCCAGTGTGGACAAGGTCGGTGACACCAAGTTCCTGCCGCCCACCGTCACGCTGCAGTATCACTTCGATACCGGCTCGGACTTCCACCCCTATGTCGGCGCCGGCCTGAACTACACTTTCTTCTGGGATGAAAACACCTCGGATGCGCCTTTTAACGGCAGCGACCTGGACCTTGATGACAGCTGGGGATTTGCCGCTGAAGCCGGCCTGGATTACACCTTCCAGAATGACTATCTGGTCAGCGCACAAATCTGGTACATCAGTATAGAAACCGAAGCGGATTCATCCGGTGCAGCCGGCAACCCGGCCCTGGCGGGTAAAGCGGATGTCGATATCGACCCCTGGGTCTTTATGCTCGGCGTCGGCAAGAAATTCTGATACCTTCCCTACCCCGTAACAGCAGCGGCGCAAGCCGCTGCTTTCCCTATAACCATCAACTCACAGGAAAACGTTATGGACTCACAGACCACGTACAATTACAAGGTTGTACGCCAGTTTGCCGTGATGACCATCGTCTGGGGCATCGTCGGCATGCTGGTCGGCGTCTTTATCGCCGCGGAGCTGGTGTGGCCGCAGCTGGGCATGGAGCTGCCCTGGCTGTCGTTCGGCCGGCTGCGCCCACTGCACACCAACGCGGTTATCTTTGCCTTCGGCGGCTCGGCGCTGTTCGCAACTTCCTATTACGTTGTGCAGCGCACCTGCCAGACCCGGCTGTTCTCGGACAAGCTGGCGGCCTTTACCTTCTGGGGCTGGACACTGGTTATCATTTCCGCAGCCATCACCCTGCCGCTCGGCATCACCACCAGCAAGGAATACGCGGAGCTGGAATGGCCGATCGATATCCTGATCACCCTGGTGTGGGTGAGTTACGCGCTCGTGTTCTTCGGCACCATCATGAAGCGCCAGGTCAAGCATATCTACGTCGCCAACTGGTTCTTCGGCGCATTCATTCTGACCGTCGCCGTGTTGCACCTGGTCAACAGTGCGGCGTTGCCTGTCAGTCTGACCAAGTCCTACTCGGTATACCCGGGCGCCATCGACGCCATGGTGCAGTGGTGGTACGGCCATAATGCCGTGGGCTTTTTCCTGACCGCCGGCTTCCTCGGCATGATGTATTACTTTGTGCCCAAGCAGGCCGGGCGCCCGGTGTATTCCTACCGCCTGTCGGTGGTGCACTTCTGGGCCCTGATTTCCACCTACATGTGGGCCGGGCCGCACCACCTGCACTACACGGCGCTGCCGGTATGGGCGCAATCACTGGGCATGGTGTTCTCGCTGATTCTGCTGGCACCGTCCTGGGGCGGCATGATCAACGGCATCATGACCCTGTCCGGCGCCTGGCATAAACTGCGCGACGACCCGATCCTCAAGTTCCTGATCGTGTCACTGTCCTTCTACGGCATGTCCACCTTCGAAGGTCCCATGATGGCAATCAAGACGGTCAACGCACTGTCCCACTACACCGACTGGACCATCGGCCACGTGCACTCCGGCGCACTGGGCTGGGTAGCCATGGTTTCCATCGGCTCGATCTACTTCCTGATACCGAAACTGTTCGGCCGCGAGCAGATGTACTCGATCAGGCTGATCGACTGGCATTTCTGGATGTCCACTATCGGCGTGGTGCTTTACATCGTCGCCATGTGGATTGCCGGCATCATGCAGGGACTGATGTGGAGAGCCATCAACGACGACGGCACACTGACCTACAGCTTCGTTGAATCGCTGCAGGCCATGTACCCGTTCTACTTTGTCCGTTTCCTGGGTGGCGCACTGTTCCTCGCCGGTATGTTCCTGATGGCCTGGAATGTCATCAAAACCATCTCCGGCGCACGCCCGGCAGACGCCCCTGTTCCACAAACGGCCTGATTCGGAGAGCTGATATGAGTCATGAAGTTGTCGAAAAAAATATCGGTCTGATGGCGGTACTGATCCTGCTGGTCATCAGTGTCGGCGGGCTGGTCGAAATCGTCCCGCTGTTTTTCCTGAAGAGTACCACCGAGCCGGTTGAAGGCCTGAAGCCCTATACGGCCCTGCAACTGGAAGGACGCGATGTCTATATCCGCGAGGGGTGTTACCTGTGCCACTCGCAGATGATCCGCCCGTTCCGGGCCGAGACCGAGCGCTACGGCCACTATTCGGTTGCCGGTGAGTTCGTCTACGACCACCCCTTCCAGTGGGGTTCCAAGCGAACCGGTCCGGACCTGGCCCGCGTCGGCGGCCGTTACAGTGACGACTGGCACCGGGTGCACCTGATGAACCCGCGCGACGTGGTACCGGAATCCAACATGCCGAGTTTTCCCTGGCTGGCGGAGAACGTGCTGGATGGTCAGCTGACGCCCGAAAAGCTGAAGGTCATGCGCACCCTGGGCGTTCCGTACACGGATGCGGACATTGCAGGTGCTACGGCT
>JBHHXO010000167.1:0-7185 GCA_046757125.1 Thiogranum sp. | reverse complement strand
ATTTCGTCCTGTGGTTTAAGGCTGAGGGTGTCGGCAGCGAAATAGCGGTAGGGGCAGTCGATCAGCCGCTGATGGGTATATACAGACCAGGTGCCGGGCTGCATGGACGCGGTTGTGCGCGGGGCGGGCATAAGCTGCGGGTCCGGCAGGGCCGCCGTGTCGGGGGAGGCGGGGAAAGCCTGTGGTTGCAGGACCAGTCGCGCGAGCACCGTATCTTCCAGGCTGGAATGGTAGGCATTGTGGTAGAACGTTTCCAGTAATTCCAGCCAGGGGCTGGCCGTGACGGGTTCGCCATCGCATTCACTGTGGCAGCTCAGCAGCACCTGTTCCGCACTGTGCAGCACGCGGCAGAAGTGGTGCAGCTTCAGGGCGACATTCTGCGCCCAGGTCGGCAACCCCAGTGCCGAGCGCACACGTTGATTGAAAAAGGCGAGGCCCGGCGGGGACCCCGGCATGTGCTCCCGGCTGCAGCCGGCGACGATGGTTGCCGCAAAACGCTGCAGGCGGCTCTGTTCCAGTGTCAGCAGCTGCACCGGGCTGGACGAGGGCGCCGGGCGGAAGGTCGTGCGTTCCAGGTTGCGACCAAGCCAGTTGCGGAATTCAGACCACGCCAGCGGCACGTCCGAACAGGCGGCTGCCTGTTGCAGTTCATCCAGCACTTCCAGCAGACGCTGCCCGGCGCGGTCCTCGGCGAGGCACTGCCAGGCGCCGATTTCCTGCAGGCTTTCCTGCAACGCGGCGAGGTATTCCTGTGCCGGGCGGGATCCGTCCAGCAACGGCAGCAGCGGGCTGGCCGCGTGGTCGATGACATTCAGCATCCGGTGTACGGCTTGCCGCATGCTGTTCGACCAGTCCGGCAGGCGCTCGCTGCGCCGGTCCAGGTGGTGCCGGTAGCGTTCCATACCGCGGGCAATGTTTTCGTGCAGAATGATGTCCTGTTCGAGACGACGTACCTGGGCCAGGTGTGCATCGCGCTCGGCAAAGCAGACAAAAGGTGACTTCAGCACATCCAGCAGCGGCCCGCAGGCAAAGTCTTCCTCGACGGTCTCCAGCCAGCGTTCCAGGGTGGCCGCGGCGCTGGTGGTGGACAATGCCCAGCCGCCGTGGTCATCGAGTTCGATACAGGACGACTCCAGCATGGCGCGTACCCGGCGCGCCAGGCGCCGGTCTTCGGTGACGATAGCGATGGGGCGGATATCGTCCAGCAACCAGCGCCGCACCTGCAGGGTGACAGCCTGTGCCTCCTGTTCGGGGCTGCCGGCCCGGAAGGTTTTCAGTCGCCGGCCTATGGCATCCTGCGGGTGCTGCCCGGCAAAGTCGCGGGCGCGCTGCAGCAGATTGTCCGCGTCGGTAGCGAACAGTGCGCTGATGAAGTCATCGAGCTCATTGCGGCTGCCGGCGGCGGGCTGCGGGGGTTCGATGTCGAGTTGTTCCAGCATATCTGTCAGCGGCCGGTCCGGGTGATAGCCGCTATGCCCGCACTCACCGTGCAACAACAGTTGCGCCCGTCCGCAATCGAGCAGGGTGCGCAGCCAGTGTGTCTCGGCAGGGGAGAAATCTGTATGGCCGATCAGCCACAGTTCGCAGTCGCCCGGGTTGTGCAGCTGTCCGGCAAGCCGTTGCCGGTTGGCCGTTGCCGGATCCAGCAGGTTGTCGGCTGCCAGTTGCTGCCGCCAGGCATGCCACAGGGTGTGCAGCATATAGGCTTCCTGTTGCAGCGAAGGTGAAGGCGCCGATACGCTGTAGCAGTTTTTCAGCCGGGTATGAAACTGTTCGAAGTCATCCGGGATCTCGACGGCGTTGCGGGTCAGTTCGTCAAACAGCGTCAGCAACTGCCCGGCCAGCTGCCAGGGGTCTGTCGCTACATAGATTCGCGCGGCATTGCGCAGTGCATCGGCCAGTACCAGTTCCCGGGCAGGCTGGTTCAGGATGGTTTCCGCTACCGTCCCCTGGCGCGACAACCAGCAGTCCAGCTGATCGATGGAAGGCCCCAGTAGCGCCTGGAAGCCGCGTTGCCCGGCCTGTCCGAGCAGCTCCGCGCGCAGTGCCGCGGTGCCCTGTCCGGACGCGATCAGTACCTGGCAGTGACTCAGGTCCGGCAGGGATGCCTGGTAGTGGTCGAGGATCTGTCGGGCGGCAACTGCCAGCGGATCCTGGCTGAAAGGAACCAGGGTCAGCAGGGGCTAGCGCTCCAGCAGGTCAAGCTTGCCTTCCTTGCCATTCCACTCGTCGGCATCGGCAGGGGCGTCTTTCTGTTGTGTGATTACCGGCCAGCTCTGCGCCAGTTCTTCGTTGAGGGCCAGGAATTCCTCCTGGCCGGCGGGCAGGTCGTCCTCCGGGAAAATCGCTTCAGCCGGACACTCCGGTTCGCACAGCGTGCAGTCGATACATTCCTCGGGGTCGATCACCAGGAAATTGGGACCTTCATGGAAACAGTCCACGGGGCAGACTTCGACGCAATCCGTATATTTGCATTTGATGCAATTTTCACCCACTACAAATGTCATGTCAGGCTCCTGATTGTCAGGCGCCCATGATACACGGATTGCTTCGTGTGGTGCAGGGCTAGCGGTAGACGGTTTTCAGCTCGGCCGGGGGTTGCGTGACTTCAATACGGTTGCGGCCGTTGTCCTTGGCCTTGTACAGCATCTGGTCGGCGGCCTCGATCAGCGTATCGCAGCCGGCGCCTTCTTCCGGGTGCAGTGTGGCGACACCGATGCTCAGTGTAACGCGATCGGCCGAGTCGGAGTTTTTGTGCGGAATATTCAGCCCGGCGATATTCGCGAGCACCTTTTCCGCAACCGCCAGAGCGCCTTCGCTGGTGGTGTCAGGGAGAATCATGACAAATTCTTCCCCCCCGTAACGACTGACCAGGTCGGCCGGACGGTGTACGGTTTTCTGCAGGCTTGCGGCGACCTTCCTGAGACAGTCGTCACCGGCCTGGTGGCCGTAGCTGTCGTTGTAGCGTTTGAAGTAATCGATGTCTGCAAACAGCAGGGACAACGGCAGCTCGGTGCGCTGGGCTCGCTGCCATTCCTGTTCCAGGGTTTCATCGAACTGCCGGCGGTTCGCCAGGCCGGTCAGGCCGTCCATCGAAGACAGGCGTTTCAGTTCACGGTTGCTGTGGGACAGCTCGCTGTTGATGGCAGACAGCTGGTCCTGCATTTTCTCCATGGCACGGAAGGCATCATCGCGTTCTTTTTGCGCCAGGTAGCTCTTGGCGTGGGCGCGGACCCTGGCGAGCAGCTCGATTTTTTCCGGCAGTTTCACCAGGTAGTCGGTGGCGCCGCTGGCGAAGGCATCGCTCTTGACGACCGGGTCGTCCTTGCTGGAAAGGACGATAACCGGGACATCGCGTGTGGTCGGGTTGTTGCGGTAGAAGCGGACCAGGGTCATGCCGTCGACCTCGGGCATCACCAGGTCCTGCAGAATCACGGTCGCCTTGACGGCAACCGCTTCCTTGACGGCCTGTTTGGGATCCGAGCAGTAATGGAACTCGATATCCGGCTCGTCGGCGAGCATGCGACGAATGCCTTCGGCGACCATGGCCTGGTCGTCGACCAGCAGCACGACCGCCCAGCGGCCCTCGTCGGCACCCCCCGGGGTGCTCTCTCGCGAGCTCACCTTACCCGGTGCTTCCCCTTTTATGTCTGTTTCCCTTGCCATCCCGTCAGTGATTTTCCCTGCCTCTACTGGAGGCTTGTTCTGCCCACGCGGCCAGACGTGGCCCGATGTTCCCCAGGGGCAGAATTTCTTTAGCTGCATCAAGCTCTTTTGCGGCTTTCGGCATACCGTAAACGGCACATGTATCCTTATCTTGAGCAAGGGTTATCCAGCCGCGCTCGCGCAGGGCCTTGAGTCCCGCTGCACCATCCTTGCCCATGCCCGTGAGCAGGACTCCAACTGCTTGATTGAAATGATGTTCTGCCACGCTGTTGAAAAATACGTCAACCGAAGGCCGGTACGCCAGTGCGCGGGGTTCCGGGGTGTAGTCGAGGCTGCCGTCGGCGGTCAGGATGAGGTGGTCCTCGCGGCCGCAGACCAGTGCGACACCGGGTTCGAAGCGCTCGCCGGCCCGGGCCTGGCGTACCGGCAGCGGGGCATCTTCATCGAGCCAGGCGGTGAAACTGGCGGAAAACTGTTCGTCGACGTGCTGCACGATGGCGATTGCGACCCCGGGATCGCGTGGTAACGCCTGCAGCACTTCCCTGAGCGCAGACGGTCCCCCGGTGGATGCACCGATAGCGATCAGTGGTACGCCGCCACTGGCCGGCTGCAATTGTGGCATCGCCGGGGCAGGGCGCCTGCGCCGCCAGGGCTTGCTGTGCATCAGCGTGGCGATGGTATCGATCTTGTGGATCAGGGAATCCCGGCCTTCGCCCTGGCCGGATTCACCGAGTACGGGGGTGTTCACCGCATCCAGGGCGCCGGCGCCCATTGCTTCAAACACCTTGCCCGTGTGCCCGTTGACGGTGGCGGTGACAATCAGGATGGCGCAGTCGAAAGTGCTGCTGATGCGATGTGTCGCCTCGACGCCGTCCATCTCCGGCATGATGAGGTCCATCAGGATAATATCCGGGCAGTGTTCGCTGCAGCGCTGTACGGCCTCAATACCGTTACCGGCGGTCCACACCAGCTTGTACTCCGCTACGCTGTCCACTACCCGCCTGAGGCTTTCCGTTGCCACCAGGGAATCATTCACTACTGCGATTTTCAACATAAAACCGGTCTACTCCGCTGCACCGATCAGATCGAGGACGGCATTGATGAGTGTTTCATCGTGGAAGCTGCCCTTGGTCAGGTAATAGTCAGCGCCGGCTTCCAGTCCGCGCTGCCGGTCTTCCTCGCGATCCTTGTAGGACACGATCATGACCGGGGTCTTGCTCAGGCGTTCGTCCTGCTTGATGAGGCGGACGAACTCGAATCCGTTCATGCGCGGCATGTCGATATCGCTGATGACCAGGTCGTAGTCATCCATGCGTATGGCGTTCCAGCCGTCCATGCCGTCGACTGCGACATCCACGTGATAGCCGCGCGTGACCAGCATGTTGCGTTCGACTTCACGCACTGTGATCGAGTCGTCAACCACCAGGATGCGTTTACCGTGTACGTCGGGCTGGTTCTGTTTGTCGTGTATACGGTTCAGGCGTCCGCCGGCGATGAGAATATCGATGGAACGCAGCATGTCGTCGACATCGATGATCAGGCAGGGGTCGCCGTTTTCCAGCAGGCTGGCTGCGCTGATGTCCTGGATTTTCCCCATGCGCGGATCGATGGTATGTACCACCAGGTTGCGTTCGCCGATGAAACGGTCGACCACCAGTCCCGAGAGGTGCAGGCGTTCGCCCAGTACCACCACCGGCAGGAAATCACTGCTCTCGGCGCTGCCGCTGCAGTCCAGTACCTGGCTGGCGAATACCAGCCCCACGTGCTGGGTGCCGAGTGTGAAGTACTGCCGGCCTTCCAGTGATTCGACCTGGCTGGTGTCCAGCCGCAGCGTGCGGTCGATACGCGCCAGCGGGATGGCGTAGGGTTCCCCGCAGATCTCCACCAGCAATGCGCGGATGACTGACAGGGTCAGTGGCAGCTGCAGGTGAAAGCGGGTGCCCTTGCCGAAGTGGCTGGTAGCACGTACCACACCGCGCATCTGTTGTACCGTGCTGTGGACAACATCCAGCCCGACGCCGCGTCCGGATATCTCGGTGACCTCGTCGCGTGTCGAAAAACCGGGCAGAAACAGGAATTCGAGCAGCTCGGTTTCGTTCATCTCTGCGGCCATGGTTTCGTTCACCATGCCCTTTTTAACGATACTGTTACGCAGTTTTTCCAGGTCGATGCCGCGCCCGTCGTCCTCGACATGGATGGACAGCATGCCGGAACTGTGCACCGCGCTCAGGCGCAGTGTCGCCTGCTCGGGCTTGCCGGCCCGGCGTCGTTCCTCGACTGTCTCGATGCCGTGGTCCAGCGCGTTGCGCAACAGGTGATTAAGGGGGGCCTCTATGCAGTCCAGGATATCCCGGTCGACCTGTGTCGAGAGCCCCTCTATTCTGAAATCCACCTGCTTGCCAAGCTGCCTGGCGACATCGCGGATCATGCGCGGGAACCCGCGGGTCACATCGGAAAACGGCCGCATGCGGCTGGTGATGACTTCCTGGTGCAGGCGGTTGCCAAGGTTGTGCATGCGCCGGTCATAGCTGTCGAGATCCACCAGCCGGTCGCTGAGCTGGTGGCGGCAGCGGTTGGCCTTGGTCTGTATTTCGCTGGCGAGTGTCCTGCTGTACTCGATACTGCCGCTGGAATGAAGATTGTCATTCAGGCGATCCAGCAACCCGATGAGTTCGGCCTGCCGGTGTTTGATCTGCAGCAGTGCTTCGGAAAAGGGGTGCAGCCAGCGGGATTCCACCTGCACCTCGCCGGCAAGACCGACCAGGCGATTGAGACTTTCGGATGATACGCGCACGTCGGCTTCACTGGCCGGCGTGTTCCCGGTGTCGGCAGGCGGGGCAGGGGCTGTATCGGCAGGTTCGGTACTTTCCGCCGCAACATCCGCCTGTTCCTGCGCATCGACAGGATCAGCAGCCGGTGCCGGTGGCGCTGCGTCTGTCACCGTCTCGACCTGTTCGGGTGATTGCGCTGTCGTCGCTTCCCCGACGGCTTCCAGCTGGTCAATGTCCTGTATCTGTTGTGTCAGCAGCGCGAGTGCTTCCATGTCGGCCTGCTGTGTCGAGATGGCGATCAGCTGGTCCACGCCCTTCAGCAGCAGGTCAACCTGGCGGGGTTCAAGTTGCAGTTCACCCTGTTGCGCCGCCACGAAACAATCCTCCATGGCGTGCGCGAGTTTGACCCCGGTATCGATGTCCACCATGCGTGCGGCACCCTTGATCGAGTGGGCGGCGCGCATCAGTGCCTCGAGATGTTTTTCCGATTGTGCGTCCTGCTCCAGCGCAAGCAGACTGTCATTGAGGATGGCCGCCTGGTTGTCCACCTCCAGGCGAAACAGCTCCAGCATCGAGAAATCGCCCAGGTCGTCACTCATTGCAGGCTCCGGGCCAGTGCGTAGAACAGCAACTCGTGATCGAGCACGCCGACATGCCGGTTGTCCCAGCACAGGATGCCGCTGGTGTAGGTTTTCCGGGACTTTGCCACGGTGGCCGGTAAAGCCTGCAGCTTGTTGCCGGCGTAGTG
>JBHHXO010000166.1:0-7303 GCA_046757125.1 Thiogranum sp. | reverse complement strand
AACATGGCGACCAGCGTGTCCATGCCGGCATTGTGCCCGGCTTCGATGTCCCGTTCGGCATCGCCGACGTACAGGCAGTCGCCGGGCTTGCTGCCGACCAGGTCGCAGGCGTGCAGCAGGGGTGCCGGGTGGGGTTTGCGTTCTTCCAGCGTATCGCCGCAGACGATGCCGGCGGCGCGCCGGGTCAGGTCGAGTGCGTCCATCAGGGGCTCGGTCAGCCAGCCCGGCTTGTTGGTAACGACACCCCATTTCCGGCCGTTCTGTTCAATGCTGTCCAGTACCCCGTCCATGCCGGGGAACAAACGTGTTTCGTCGGCGATATGCGCCAGGTAATGGTCGAGCAGCTGTTTTCTCAGCGGCTCAAAATCGGGGTGTGCCGGTTCAAGTCCGAAGCCCAGTTCGATCAGGGCGCGGCCACCGTGCGACACCACCGGGCGGATCTTTTCGAAAGGCAGTGCAGGGTGGCCGTTCTGTTCCAGCACGGCATTCAGCGCGTTGGCAAGATCGGGGGCTGTGTCGAGCAGGGTGCCGTCGAGGTCGAAGAGTACGGTTTGAATGTGCTGATGCATAATGAAAAACTTTCTAGAACCGCCGGGGCGCAAAAATCGCCAGGTTTCTATTAATTGATCAAGGGTTCCCCGGCGTTTTAATTTTCCTGGGAACTTTGCGCCCTGGCGGTCAAAGAGGTTTTTTAAACCAGGCCAGGTAGTTCACGTCGACGTCGTTACCCAGTTTGTATTCCTGCGTCAGCGGGTTGTAGGTCATGCCGGTGAGTTCCTGCAGTTCCAGTCCCGCGTTGCGTGCCCAGTATTCCAGTTCCGATGGCCGGATGAACTTGCGGTAATCGTGAGTGCCCCTGGGCAGCATGCGCAGCACATATTCTGCTCCGACCACGGCCAGCAGCCAGGCCTTCGGGTTACGATTGATGGTAGAGAAGAACAGTGTGCCGCCGGGGCGGGTCAGGTCTGCACAGGCCTGCACGACGGACGCCGGGTCCGGGACGTGTTCCAGCATTTCCAGGCAGGTGCAGATTTCGAAGTGGCCGGGGTGCTGTTCGGCCATCGCTTCGGCGGTTGTCTGCCGGTAGTCGACAGTCACGCCGGATTCGTGCTGGTGCAGGCGGGCGACGGTGAGCGGGGTCTCGCCCATATCGATGCCGGTGACCTGTGCGCCCAGTTCGGCCATTGCTTCCGACAGCAGGCCGCCACCGCAGCCAACGTCGATGACCGTGCGGTTTTCCAGTGCGGCGCGTTGATTGATGTAGTCGACCCGCAGCGGGTTGATGTCGTGCAGTGGTCTGAATTCGCTGTTCGGGTCCCACCAGCGTGCGGCGAGTTCCTCGAATTTGCTGATTTCGGCCTGATCGACGTTGTGAGCGGTTGCGTTCATGGGCACACGATACCGAAATTACAGGCCGGGATCACCTGCGGCGATACGTGTCTGCCAGCCGCGTGCGCGCTGGACCAGTTCGCGGGTATCCAGGTGGGTCAGCACGCGTGCTTTCAGGACATGCTGGCCGGCTACCCAGACGTCCGTCACCTGCTCCCGGCCGCTGGCATAAACCAGTTGCGATACCGGGTCGTAGAGCGGCTGGGATTCCAGTGCGCCGAGGTCGATTGCGCTGATGTCCGCCCACTTGCCGATTTCCAGGGAGCCGGTCTCGCCGGCCATGCCGAGTGCGCGCGCACCGTTCAGTGTGGCCATGCGCAGTGCGGTATGCGCGGGCAGCGCGGCGGCATCCCCGTACACCGCTTTGGCCAGCAGGGCTGCGCAGCGCATTTCGCCCAGCATATCGAGGTTATTGTTGCTGGCGGCGCCGTCGGTACCCAGTGCCACGTTCACGCCGGCATCGATCAGTTTCTGTACCGGGCAGAAACCACTCGCCAGTTTCAGGTTGGACTGCGGGCAGTGCGCCACGCTGGCGCCGTTGTCGCTGAGGCGCCGGATTTCACCGTCTTCCAGCTGGGTCATGTGCACGCCCAGCAGGCCGGGTGAGAGCAGGCCCAGTTGTTCCAGCCGGTCGAGCGGGCGCTGCCCGGCATCTTTCAGGCTGTTGTCGATCTCGCTCGCCGTTTCGTGCAGGTGGATGTGGACCGGAACATCCAGTTCATCGGCCAGCACCTGGACTTTTTTCAGCGGCTGGTCGGATACCGTGTAAGGAGCGTGGGGGGCGAACGCGCAGCGCACCAGCGGGTGGTGTTTGTATTCGTCGTGCAGCGCCAGACCCCTGGCAAAGTACTGCTCCGGATTTTCGGCGTAGGCGGTCGGGAAGTCGATCAGGATCATGCCGACACAGGCGCGTATCGTGCTGCCGGCGGCAACGCGCGCGGTGACTTCCGGAAAGAAATACATATCGTTGAAGCAGGTGGTGCCGCTGCGCAGCATCTCCGCCACGGCGAGCTGGGTGCCGTCGTGTACAAACTGTTCGCTGACCCATTTCTGTTCCGCCGGCCAGATGTGATTCTGCAGCCAGTCCATCAGGTGCAGGTCATCGGCGATACCGCGTAACAGGGTCATGGCGGCGTGGGTGTGGGCGTTGATGAACCCGGGGATCAGGGCGTGCCGGTCGAGTTCCAGTGTCGCCTGCGCCTGGTACGACTGGCGGGCGTCGGCCGACGGCAGGATGGCGCTGATGCGTCCGTCATCGATGGCGATGCTGTGGTATTCGAGTACGGTGGCATCGGGCTCCACCGGAATCACCCAGCGGGCGTGGAGCAGGGTTTCTGTTGTTTTCATTGTGCCAGTATAGCGGGGGAATGCTCTGGCAGGGAAACAGGCACCGGCGGCATATCTGAAAACTGCAGGAGCGGGCAAGCCCGCTCCTGCAGGATGGTTTTCGGCATTGTTTCTGTATCAGGCCACGTTGTGCATATACACATCCTGCTGCGGGTAGGGGATGCTGATGCCGTTGGCGTCGAAGGCCAGCTTGATCTTCTCCAGCAGGTCTGCGCGCACCGGCCAGTAGTCTTCACTCCTTACCCAGGGGCGCACATTGAAATTGACGCTGCTGTCGGCCAGTTCGCCCAGTGCAATGCCGGGCGCCGGGTCGGACAGGATGCGTTCGTCCTGTTGCATGATGTCGTCAATAATCTTTTTCGCCTTGGCTATGTCATCCCCGTAGCCGATGCCGAATACCAGGTCGATGCGCCGGGTGGGCTTGGCGGAATAGTTGGTGATGGTGCCGCCGTAGATCTGCCCGTTCGGCACGATGATCTGGCGGTTGTCGCCGGTGCGCATAATGGTTGCGAACATGCGCACTTCCTCGACCACGCCGCTGGCGCCACCGGCTTCAATGAAGTCACCGACCTTGAAGGGACGGAACAGGATAATCATGACGCCGGAAGAGAAATTGGACAGCGAGTCCTTCAGTGCCAGGCCGATAGCCAGGCCGGCGGCACCGAATACAGCGAGCAGCGACGTCGTTTCTATGCCCAGGTGGTCGAGGGTGGCCATCACGACCACCAGTATCAGTACGGTGTAGACCAGGTTGCCGAGGAAATTGATCAGCATGACGTCCATGTGGGACCTGGTCATCAGCTTGCGCACGACATTGGTCAGCCGGCGCGCGATCCAGCGCCCGATAACAAAGATGGCAAGCGCGACACCGAGGCGGATTCCCCAGGGTATCAGCAGGGTCTGGATGACGCCCGGATCAGTCCAGTCGATATTCGCGATCGATTCCATGATAGTCTCCTCAGTGACAGGCTATGCAACGCCGCCACCATTGCCGAAAGCAGGCGCCTGGTCGAGCGGCAGGAAAAATGGCGGATAAGTAAAACCGTTCTTTCAGACCCTTGCAAGTGCAATCGCCAATAACTATACATTCGTTCGTAAATCACAGTAATGAGTCGAGTCAGAAAAATGCAAAATCCCTATGATCAGATTCGTGCCGTGGCATGGGTCGACGATGCGCTGCACCTGCTGGATCAACGTTACCTGCCTGCCAGGGAGGAAACGCTGGTCATAAGCGACTGCAAGGTGGCTGCCGATGCGATACGTGACATGGTGGTGCGTGGTGCGCCCGCTATCGGGATTACCGCCGCCTACGCTGCAGTGCTCGCTGCCCGGTCACGTTTTGCGGCCGATGGCAATGACTGGCACACGGGGTTTGAACGCGACCTCGCCGGGCTGGAGCAGGCGCGGCCGACCGCGGTCAACCTGGGCTGGGCAGTCCGCTGCATGCTGGAAAAAGCGGCACAGCTGCAGGGTGACCCGGTGCCGGCATTGCTGGAACTGGCGCGCGGTATCCACGAGCAGGATATACAGGCCAACCGCAGCATGGGCGAGATGGGCGCGCGTTTTATCGAGGCCGGCAGCGGGGTGCTGACGCACTGCAATACCGGTTCGCTGGCAACCGGTGGTTACGGCACGGCGCTCGGCGTGATACGCAGCGCCTGGGCGGGCGGCAGGCTCAACGCGGTGTTTGCCGATGAAACACGGCCCTGGCTGCAGGGCGCGCGCCTGACGGCGTGGGAACTGGTCAAGGACGAGATCCCGGTTACCCTGCTGGTGGACGGTGCTGCGGCACAGTTGATGAAACAGGGCGGGGTGCAGTGGGTGATCGTGGGCTCCGACCGCATCGCTGCCAACGGCGATGTCGCGAACAAGATCGGGACCTACAGTGCAGCGGTTGCGGCGCGCCACCATGGCGTGAAATTCATGGTGGTGGCGCCGAGTTCCACCGTGGACATGGCGATTCCCTCGGGCGCGGATATCCCTATCGAAATGCGTTCCCCCGATGAAGTGCTGGGGCTGGGCGGGCAGCCCGTCGCGGCGGCCGGCGCACAGGCCTGGAACCCGGCTTTTGACGTCACGCCGGCTGAACTGGTGGATGTTATCGTCACTGAACGGGGTGTCGTCGAACAGCCGGATCTGGCCAAAATGTCGGCCATGATGGCGTGACGGTAAATTGACGTAATGCCGTTCAGGCTGTCTCAGAGGCGTTCTCAGCGCCGATTGTTCTGATGCAGTACCCCGCACGGGTATGTTACTATCCACCTTTTGCGGGCTCTCGTTATTTTGAGTCCGCCTCACGGAACTGACATTGGGTTCGACTCAGCGTTGAGTCGTTATCGTTGCTGACAAATCTGGGTATCCATGGCTGACTTCGCCAAAGAAGTGCTTCCGGTCAATCTGGAAGACGAAATGCGCCAGTCCTATCTCGATTACGCCATGAGCGTGATCGTCGGGCGGGCGCTGCCGGATGTGCGCGATGGTCTGAAACCGGTGCACCGCCGGGTGCTGTATGCCATGAGCGTGCTCGGCAACGACTGGAACAAGCCCTACAAGAAATCCGCGCGCGTGGTCGGTGACGTCATTGGTAAGTACCACCCGCACGGCGATACCGCCGTGTATGACACCATTGTGCGCCTGGCGCAGCCCTTCTCGCTACGTTACATGCTGGTCGACGGCCAGGGCAACTTCGGTTCGGTGGACGGCGATTCGCCGGCCGCCATGCGTTACACCGAAGTGCGCATGGCAAAGATCGCGCACGAGTTGCTCGCCGACCTCGAAAAGGAAACCGTCGACTTCGTCCCAAACTACGACGAGTCGGAACACGAGCCATCGGTGTTCCCGACCCGCCTGCCGAACCTGCTCATCAACGGTTCAGCCGGCATTGCGGTCGGTATGGCAACCAACATACCACCGCATAATCTTGGCGAAATCGTCAATGGGTGCATCGCGCTGATCGACAACCCCGAGCAAAGCATTGCCGACCTGATGGAGATTATCCCCGGCCCGGATTTGCCGACCGCAGGCATCATTAACGGCGTGCGCGGTATCCACGAGGCCTACCACACCGGTCGCGGGCGTATCCGTATTCGTGCCCGCAGTCATGTCGAAGGCGAGGACGGCCCCAAACAGACCATCGTCGTAACCGAATTGCCTTACCAGGTGAACAAGGCGCGCCTGCTGGAAAAAATCGCCGAGCTGGTCAAGGACAAGAAGATAGAAGGCATCAGCCACCTGCGCGACGAGTCCGACAAGGACGGCATGCGTATGGTGATCGAGCTGAAGCGCGGCGAAGTAGCCGAGGTAGTGCTCAATAACCTGTACCAGCACACCCAGTTACAGAACGTATTCGGCATCAACATGGTGGCACTGGTCGACGGCCAGCCGCGCCTGCTGAACCTGAAGCAGGTACTGGAAGCCTTTGTGCGTCACCGTCGCGAGGTAGTGACGCGGCGCACGGTGTTCCTGTTGCGCAAGGCGCGTGAACGTGCCCATATATTGGAAGGGCTGGCGGTTGCGCTGGCCAACATCGATGAAGTGATCGCGCTGATCAAGTCGTCCGGCAGCCGGGTCGAGGCGCGTGCGCAACTGATGGGGCGCGGCTGGCAGCCGGGCATCGTCAGTGATCTGTTACAGCGTTCCGGCAGCGAGGCCTCGCGCCCGGACGGGCTGGAAGCGCAGTACGGCTATCACGGTGATCTCTACCACCTGTCGGAAGCCCAGGCACAGGCCATCCTGGACCTGCGCCTGCACCAGCTGACCGGGCTGGAGCAGGGCAAGATCGTCGACGAGTACAAGGAGGTTATCGAACGCATCGATGAACTGCTGGATATTCTCAACAACCCGGATCGCCTGATGCAGGTGATTCGTGACGAGCTGGTGGAAGTCCGCGAGCAGTTCGGTGACGAGCGCCGCACCGAGATACTGGTTGATCAGCTCGACCTCACCATGGAAGACCTGATCACCGAGGAAGACGTGGTGGTAACCCTGTCGCACGCGGGTTACGCCAAGTCACAGCCGTTGTCGGATTACCGTGCACAACGGCGTGGCGGGCGCGGCAAGTCAGCGACCCGCATCAAGGAAGAGGACTTTATCGACAAGCTGTTCATCGCCAGCACCCACGATACCATCCTGTGTTTCAGCAGCCACGGCAAGGCCTACTGGCTGAAGGTGTACCAGCTGCCGCAGGCCGGGCGCATGGCGCGCGGCAAGCCGATCGTCAACCTGTTGCCGCTGGACGAAGGCGAGCGTATCAACGCGGTGTTGCCGATTCGTGAATACAGTGAAGACCAGTTTATTTTCATGGCGACGGCACAGGGCACGGTCAAGAAAACCCCGTTGTCCGATTTCTCGCGCCCGCGCAGTAACGGTATCATTGCCGTTGATCTGCGCGCCGATGACTACCTGATCAATGTCGAAATAACCGACGGCAACCGTGATGTGATGCTGTTCAGCAGCGCCGGCAAGGCGATCCGCTTCAGGGAATCCGATGTGCGTCCCATGGGGCGTACCGCCAGCGGTGTGCGTGGCATTCGCCTTGCCGCAGACCAGCGTGTCATTGCGCTGATCA
>JBHHXO010000165.1:0-7321 GCA_046757125.1 Thiogranum sp. | reverse complement strand
TTCATGTTAGAAATGCCACCCTCCCTTCAGACTCATTTCATATTGGACAAGGCTTTCTATTCACAGCCACCCGCCAAGCCGGTACAATCTGCTGCCATTTTGCGACCCGCCGGATTCCCCTATGCAAACCATGCACCCTACGCTCAATATTGCAGTGCACGCCGCACGCAACGCAGGCGACATCATCATCAAGCACCTCAACCGCATCGGCCAGCTGAACGTCACGCACAAGGATCGCAACGACTACGTATCCGAAGTCGACCGGCAGGCCGAGGATGAAATCGTCGCGGTGATTCGCAAGGCATTTCCCGACCACAGCATACTGGCGGAGGAAAGCGGTGCGCATAAGGGTGACGAGGATTTCCAGTGGATCATTGACCCGCTGGACGGCACCACCAATTTTCTGCACGGCTTCCCCCAGTTCGCCGTGTCCATCGCGCTGAAGCAGAAGGGGCGTCTGGAACACGCCGTCATCTACGATCCCATGCGCCAGGAGCTGTTCACTGCCGGCCGCGGCAGCGGCGCGTTCCTGGATAACCGCCGTATCCGGGTCTCCACACAGAACGGCCTGGATGGCGCCCTGCTGGGCACCGGCTTCCCCTACAAGGACATGCAACACCTCGACAGCTACCTGGAAACGTTCAAGGCGCTGATCGTGGGCTCGGCCGGTATTCGTCGTCCGGGATCAGCCGCGCTCGATCTTGCCTACGTCGCGGCCGGCCGGCTCGACGGCTTCTGGGAAATCGGTCTCAATGTCTGGGACATCGCCGCCGGCGTACTGCTGGTACGCGAAGCCGGTGGACTGATCGGCGACTTCGACGGTGGCCATACTTTCCTGGAAAGCGGTAACATCGTTGCCGCGGCGCCCAAACTGCTCCCCGCCATGCTGCGCGAAATCCGGCCACGCCTGGGCACGGCTCCCTGACCACGACACCCGACCGACCCTGCCGAGCCATAACCAGGCGCAGAAACGCACCTCTTTCCCGTTCAAGAAACACCCGCCTGCGCCGCTAGTTTTTATACAGAACAAGCATCGAAACCATGCACAACAAACGGCAGAAAAACCCCTGAATTCATGAAAATAAGCGATAAGGCCCTGCAGCTGATCGGGCGCATAATACTGGGAAGCATGGATAGCAAAACGAACCCGAACAACCAGCGGCTTCCTCTGAAAACACCTTACCCGAAGCCAGCACCGCGCTTCAGCCTGAACCTGCAAGCGCCTGTAAAAGCGGTGAAAGCACCGGTACTCCCGTTCCGGAAAGAAGACCCCGAATCCTGAACTCCCGGCAGTTACCGGAACCTGTCCTTTTCCCTGCACAGGGAGTGTGGTATACAGATAGCCAGGCTCTTGAACAGATTGAGGAAAAGTAATGAAACGAGCAGGCCTCACTCTTGTCACGCCCCCGCTTGCCGTATGCAGATATGGTTGCGCTGCATGTTGCGCCGCACCCGTCAGCGTGTTCTGGATCACGGGAATCGTCAGCATCGTCTACGGCATTGTAGGTGGCCCCGCCAACCTGATGGCCCCCAGCTGGAACACCATTGCGCTTGGCCTGGCCCTGTGGGGTATCGCGGCCGTGTGGGCAGCGATCACCATCCGCAGCGCAGATGAAAACAGGTGCAAGGGAAGCAAAACTCCGCTGTGCGACAAGATACTTCCGGCAACGGACGAAACAGACCCGTTCGACGAAGTCCGTAAAGCACGCTAGCAGACCGCTCAGGTCCTATTGCGACAGGATACCCGCCAGCAGCACACCGTCCTGCGGGTTCAGCGTATGTCCCGCCCGGGTAATCAGCACCCGGACCCGGCCGCGCAGCGCCGGCACATTGTTCATATCCTGACTGTAGGCCGGCACAATCCCGTCGCCATTGGCAAACGGTGACCGGCGAATCACGGAATAGTAGAGAATGTCGGGGTGCGGTTGCTGGTTCAGCCAGGCCAGCACATTGCCGGATTCGGCCGGCAACAGATCGACCAGCAGCGCGCGCGAGTCACGCAGGTATTCGTACTCTCCGCCACCGACTACACGCTTCAGCATGTCGATACCCGGCCCCGGGCAAAAGAACGGTTTGCTGTCCACCACGTCCAGACCCTGGGCCGCCCGGGCAGTACCGAGATTGGGGGTGGCAATGGTGATCAGTTCATCCACGTGGAATGGATTGTCACCGAGCACCACCAGCCGGGCAACCACTCCGCCCGCCGAGTGCCCGGCCAGTATCAGTTTTTCATGCGGATGATACCGGCGCACCTGGTACAGGACCGCGCGCAGGTAATCGGCCTGTACCAGCAGGGGAGCCTGTGCCGGCAGGTTTACGCTGTAACTCTTGTTGACCGACGATGCCGCGGCGGCAACCGGGAGCACGCCCGCGCGCGGCCAGCCGTGTGCCTGGAGCGCATCGTTGACGCCGCTCTGCTCCCAGGTACGCGCATCGGACGCATAACCGTGCACCAGCACCAGCACATCGGCCAGCGCCGGCCGGGCCAACAGCAGCACCAGCAGGGCAAACAGCAAGGAAATTTTTCTGAACATGCCCAAACCCGCAGAAAACGCCGACTCGCGTGGCAACAGTTTCAGGCTAGATTATAGTGGCTCGTGAGCGCCTTGATCCCCGTCAAGCCATGGGGTTTCAGCAAAACATACCGTCGAAGGCAAAGCCCGCCGCGCGCTCCGCTTCGGTGGAATCCCGGACATCGAGCACTTCAAAATCGAACGCCAGGTGTTTGCCCGCAAACGGATGATTGGCATCGAGTATTACCCGGTCCCCGCACACCCCGGACACGGTAAAGGTCATCGATCGACCGTCGGGCAACTCCCCGTCCAGTGCGCTGCCGGTCTCGGGGATATCACCGTCAAACCCGGCAGATGGCAACTCCAGCACCAGGTCCGGCTGGTGCCGGCCGTAGCCTTCGTCGGGGGACAGCGTCACCTGGACCTGGTCTCCGACCTGGCAACCCTCCATGGCCCGCTCCACTTTAGGGAACGCACCACCGTAGCCTCCGTGCAGATAAAACAGGTCATCCCCGTACTGCAGAAGATTTCCGTTCGATTCATCCACGATCCTGAAACGCAGGCGAATCACCTTGTCCCTGGACACTTCTCCTACATAATCCTTAGTATTCTTTAGCTTAGCGACACCTGCATCCATAATTCGCGCTCCGTACATCCCGTTTTTGACTGTCCTGAAATGACTAACGGCATCGCTCACGGATTCTGGATTGATATGCTGTCCTTTCGTCTATCATTAATAATGCAAATACTCGTATTAATGACGGCGCATGGCAAAAAGTGCTATCTTTAACAGCATGGTGGTTTTCTGAACCGGGGGCCCAGTGGACACAGCCCGGCCAAGGATTCGCTTTTCGGGACAGGCGCGTTCTCCAACGCGGGCTGCCGACAAATAAAAATTGAAATTAACAATATTGAGGAGAAAAAAATGGCTGAAATGTTTTCTGAAGAATTCATGAGCGGGTTCAAGGATCGCTGGAACGCAGACAGCGGCCTGGCCGGAGCGCTGGAAAAAATCGGATTCAACTCCATTATTGCCTACGGCATAGATGGTGAAGACAAACCGCGCGGTTTCCTTCGCGTTGAAAACGGAAAAGTGGTTGAAGCCGGTGCGTACTCCGGACAGGAACTCAACTGGGACCTGCGTGCCTCAGCGGACAACTGGAAAAAGTGGATGAAGAAGCCGCCGGGCATGATGGGACTGGGTATGGCCTACACGTCCAGGAAGCTGAAATTCAATGTCGGTGACTACACGGCAATGATCAAGGATCCACGCATGGCAGGGCCGTTTATTCGCAGCTTCGCCGCCATGGGCGGCTGAAACCCGCTCGCAACGGGTTCCTGCAGGAACAAAAAAGCGGCGGCCCTGACGGGCCGCCGCTTTTTTGGATCTGATTATTTTGCTTGACGACGGTCGAACCGGTTCCATTATGATCGACTATGCTTGTCGCCATGACCGGGGAGAAGGGCAGCGGGTACCACCCGATTTCGGCACTTTTCCTGCACCTGCTGGGCGTTATCTACCTGATCGCATTTATATCGATTGCGCAACAGGCCGCAGGATTGTCGGGCAGCCAGGGCATCCTGCCCTTTGCCGAGAAACTTGCCTGGCTCGAAACCCGCCACGGGGTCGGGCGTTATTTCCAGCTGCCCACCGTATTCTGGCTGAACGCCAACCGTCAGTGGTGGCAACGTGAAGCACTGGGGCCTTTACGCCTTTACCCCGGGTCGAAAAAAGCATGCCTGCAGGTCGCTGAGCGGCGGCGGCTAGCGATCGATCCTGGATATTTTCGAACCTTCTATGGAGATACCCGCCATCAGGCCCTTGTTGCTGAAAACAAAACCGACAATCGGGTCCTTGAAGTTCTGCGAGTTGATATCCTTGCCGGCGCCCCACTCGGCAATCGCTACCGAACCGTCAACACCGGCCTCCCAGCCGCTGCTGGCACGAAATTTCTTCAGCGCATCCTCCTCCAGAAAGACCATGATAATGGTGTATTCCTGGGCGCCTATCTGAAAGCCGAATGATGCGCTGGCAATATTGTAATACTGCTCGGACTTGCCGCCGACGCGCAGGGCGCCTTCCCCATACTCACCACCAAGGCCAAGCCCGGCCTTGATCACGTCCGGAAAAACCAGGTAAGCCTTCGCCCTGTTGAGAAACTCGGCGCCGCCCGTAACCTCTTTTTTGAATTCCTCGAGCGCGCCATCGACCCTGATATCTATTTCCCCGGCGGACGCCGCGGCGACGCTGGCGGAGAAGCCCAGACAGCCGGCAAAGGCGAACAAGAGTACAGCGGCAAACGAACGTACATTCCGGGACATAAAAATACTCCTTCTTCAGTTAGCGATCTGGATACAGCAGCCCTGATTCCAGGCAAATCCTGGCGCCACAGGGATTAAAAATCAACACGCCTGCCACTACAATAGCGGCGCCAGCAAATGCACAACATTTTCAGCAAAGCGCTGCGTCAGTGGCCGCTGCCGGACTGCAGCCGGGTCAATGAGTTCACAATCACGCAGATATCCGATCTGCATATCGCGTATCTGCGCAACCAGTTCCCGGTCATAGAGATACACAGACATCTCGAAATTCAGCCACAGGCTGCGCATATCCAGGTTGAGCGAACCGAACATGCAGTATTCACCGTCCACACTGATCGATTTGGTGTGCAGCATACCGCTCCTGAAGGCGGCAATACGTACACCTTCACTGAGCAGGTCGTCGAAAACGGCGCGACTGGCGTAATCCACCAGGCGCGAATCGTTCTTTTCCGGGATAATGACGGTCACTTCCACACCGCGGTGTGCGGCCGATACCAGCGCCGTCAGTACTGATTCATCCGGAACAAAGTAAGGCGTCGTTATGATCAACTCGCGCCGGGCTGAATAGATAGTACCCAGCACCAGTTGCAGAATGGCCAGCGGCTTCGGCCGGGGACCCGAGGGAACCAGCTGTACCAGCGCCGATCCCCTGGCATCGAGCTGCTTCAGGTCGGATGTCCCTTCGAAATATTCAAACCCGACGCCGGTAACGACTTCCCAGTCCTGTATGAAGTTACCGGCAAAGGCCTCGACCGCGGGTCCCTCGATACGCACCATGGCATCGATCCACTGCCCCACGCCTTCGTTCTGTTTGAAAACACGCGGGTCGGCCAGATTCTGGCTGCCCGTGTAGGCGATCTCACCGTCGATCACGACCACCTTGCGGTGATTACGCAGATCGGCCCGTGACACCAGGGCTGTCAGCGGCCCGACCGGGAGCGACACGCCGAGCTCTATACCCGCCTCCCTGAATTGCGCTATGGCTGCGCTCCCGAGAAACGGCTTGCTGCCCAGCGCATCCAGCAACACCCGGCAGGATACGCCGCGCCTGGCGGCGTCGACCAGGGCGGCCTGCACCTCGTCAACCAGCCCGCCTGCGTGCCAGATATAGAACTCGAAGTGGCAACTGCTGCGGCAATCCCTGATATCCCTGATCAGGGCTCGGAACGCGGACTCGTAATCGGTCAGCAGTTCGACCCTGTTGCCGGGCGTGACCGGGAAACCGAACAGGGAACGTGCCTGCTGTTGCAACGGCGCGGCCTCCCGGCTCAGGCGCGAAAAATCGACCGGGTAATGCCTGGACAGGGATTGTTTCCACCGGACGTACTGGGTGTGGATGGCTTCACTGCGCCGCAGGTATTTCGCGCTGACGCGGTTCTCGCCGATAAACAGGTACAGCAGAATGCCGACCACGGGCACACTGAGAATAATCGCGATCCATGCCAGCAATACACCGACCGGCCGGCGTCGCATAACGACACGAATGGAAAAACCGACGACTGCGCTCCAGTGCAGCGCAACGGCAATCAGGGCATACCAGCTGATCTCATCCATCGATATGGAAAGCCGCCGGAATCTGTCAGACCTGGTCCCCGGTCTCCCCGTCCTTTCCTTCCTTCTCCACCGGCATCAGGTCCGCCTTGCTGACGCCCAGCGCCAGCGCCGATGAACCCGCCACGAAGATGGAAGAGTAGGTGCCGACGAGCACACCGACGATCAGCGCCAGTGCGAACGAATGAATGATTTCCCCGCCGAAGGAAAACAGCGCGATCAGCACCAGCAGGGTGGTCAGGGAGGTCATGATGGTGCGCGCCAGGGTCTGGTTGATCGAGACATTCATCACATCCTGCGGCGTACCCTTGCGCATCTTGCGGAAGTTCTCGCGAATGCGGTCAAACACCACGATGGTATCGTTCAGCGAGTAGCCGATCACCGCCAGGATCGCCGCCAGCACCGTCAGGTCAAATTCGACCTGCAGCAGGGAGAACACACCCAGCGTAATGATCACATCGTGCACCAGCGCAGCCACCGCACCTACCGAAAAACGGTATTCAAAACGCAACGCGACATAAATCAGGATACCGATCAGCGCATACAGCACGGCGAGACCGCCCTGCTCCGTCAGTTCCTCACCGACCTGCGGCCCGACAAACTCCACGCGCCGCATATCCACTTCTGCATCAGCACTCTTCAGCGCGGCAAGCACCTCCTCGCTCAACTCGGCACTGGCGCGATCTGCGCGTGGCGCAATGCGAATCAGTACATCGCGCGAGGTGCCGAAGTGCTGCACCTGCGCATCGCCAAAACCGGCGTCTTCCAGCACGTCCCGGATGCCCCCGAGCCCGGCGGTCTCCACCAAGTGCACCAGCTCGGGCGGCGTGCTCACCTTCGCCACCTCCCTCGCTCCGAGTCCCCACGAGATCGCGCTGAACCTGGGGACGCTCCCCGTGCCCTCCACCGGCACGGGGGTCCTCACCGCCGGGGGC
>JBHHXO010000164.1:0-7413 GCA_046757125.1 Thiogranum sp. | reverse complement strand
GGGGCCTACCAGGCACAGGATCGGTCCCTTCAGCTTGCGTACACGCTGCTGTACGGCAAGATATTCCAGGATACGCTCCTTGACCTTGTCCAGCCCGTAATGGTCCTCGTCAAGGACGGTCTCGGCACGCGTAAGATCATGGCGGATCTTGGTACGCTTTTTCCACGGTGCACTCACCAGCCAGTCGATATAGTTACGCACGACGGTCGCTTCGGCAGACATCGGTGACATCATCTTGAGTTTGTTCAACTCTGCGTTGGCCTTGGTTTTGGCCTCCTTGCTCATGCCCGCCTTTTCGATTTTTTCCTGCAGCTCGTCCGTCTCGTTGGGCACGTCATCCATCTCGCCCAGCTCTTTCTGGATAGCCTTCATCTGTTCGTTCAGGTAATACTCGCGCTGGCTCTTTTCCATCTGCTGCTTGACACGACCACGAATGCGTTTTTCAATCTGCAGCACATCGATCTCGCCTTCGATGATACCCATCAGGTGTTCGAGGCGTTGAGGAATACTCTCGATTTCCAGGATGCGCTGTTTCTCGTCCAGCTTGAGCACCATATGCGCTGCGATGGTATCGGCAAGCCGGCCGGGCTCGTCGATACCCGACAACGAGGTCAGGATCTCCGGCGGCACTTTGCGGTTCAACTTCACGTACTGATCGAACAGCGTCAGCAGGGAGCGCATCAATACCTCGACTTCACGCTCGCCGGAGTGGTCACCGCCGCCCCGGTGCTCTATCCGTGCGGAGAAAAATTCGTCGGTAGTCTCAAACTTCACTACTGCAGCGCGCTCGGCACCTTCTACCAGCACCTTGACCGTGCCGTCCGGCAATTTCAGCAATTGCAGAATAGTCGACAGGGTGCCGATTTCGTGAATATCCTCCACCTGCGGGTCATCGACTTCCGCGCTCTTTTGCGCGACCAGCAGTATGCGCTTGTCGTCATCCATGGCCGCTTCCAGTGCCCGGATCGATTTTTCCCGTCCCACGAACAGCGGGATGACCATGTGGGGATAGACGACCACATCGCGCAGCGGTAAAACCGGCACGATAGCCGTTGAATTATTATTTTCTTCGGGGGTGTTTCCGTTCTGCTCCATCAGGGAGTACCTCGTATCCGGTTCCGGTCGAAGAGTGCGTGTAATTCACAGCGCTCTCTGGCTTCATGTGGGGGCAACCATAAGACATTTCAATGACGGTTTTTATCCCTGTCAGAAAAAACTGCAAGAAGCGAGCCACTCACCACCCGGATCGGCGGGCGCGCAGAAAACAGTGGCTGGCGCTGAAGTATAGTCTGGTTCCTGGGTACGAACGTCTGCCCCGCCATGCCGAGGGTGGCAGGTCCATCCAGACTGTTCGCACGATAAGTGAGGCTAATCGGATATGGCTGCGCGCTGATCCTGATCCGAGTCATACACCAAGTATGGCTCTGACTCGCCCGCGATAGCCCGCTCATCCACAACAACTTTCTGGACGCTGTCCATGGAAGGAATTTCGTACATGGTATCCAGCAAAACGTGCTCCATTATGGTGCGCAGACCGCGGGCGCCGGTTTTGCGCTCCATGGCCTTTCTGGCGATGGCCCTGAGCGCTTCTTCCCTGAATTCGATCTCGGTGCCTTCCATTTCGAACAGTTTCGCATACTGCTTGGTAAGCGCATTCCTGGGCTCTGTCAGAATACTGACCAGGGCATCCTCGTCGAGCTCTTCCAGCGTGGCCACAACCGGCAGCCGGCCGACAAACTCGGGGATAAGCCCGAACTTGATCAGGTCCTCGGGTTCCACATCGTAGAGGACCTCGCCCACATTGATCTCTTCATCCTTGGTTTTCACTTCGGCGGAAAACCCGATGCCGCCCTTTTCGGAACGACCCTTGATGATTTTTTCCAGGCCCGCGAACGCACCGCCGACAATGAACAGGATGTTGGACGTGTCCACCTGCAGGAATTCCTGCTGCGGGTGCTTGCGACCACCCTGCGGCGGAACCGATGCCACGGTGCCCTCAATGAGTTTCAGCAGAGCCTGCTGCACGCCCTCGCCGGATACATCGCGGGTAATGGATGGATTGTCCGACTTGCGGGAAATCTTGTCGATTTCGTCAATGTAAACAATGCCGGTCTGGGCCTTGTCGACATCATAGTCACACTTCTGCAACAGTTTCTGGATGATGTTTTCCACATCCTCGCCCACGTAGCCCGCTTCGGTCAGCGTGGTCGCGTCGGCAATCGTGAACGGAACGTTGAGCAGGCGCGCCAGTGTCTCGGCCAACAGGGTCTTGCCGCACCCGGTCGGGCCGATGAGCAGGATGTTACTCTTGGACAGCTCTACTTCATCCTTCTTGCCGCCGGACTCCAGACGCTTGTAGTGGTTGTAGACCGCAACCGACAGCACTTTCTTGGCGTTGGACTGACCAATGACGTACTCGTCCAGCACCTCGTTGACTTCCTGGGGTTTGGGTAGTTTGCTGCTGCCGCTGGATGTCTTCTCCTGCATCTCCTCGCGGATGATGTCGTTACAGAGCTCGACACACTCATCGCAGATAAACACCGACGGGCCGGCAATCAGTTTGCGCACTTCGTGCTGACTCTTGCCACAGAAAGAGCAATAAAGCAGCTTTCCGTCGTCGCTTTTCCCGTTTCGATCGTTACTCATTTGCTGTCCCCGACTCGCGGTACTTCATCTGACCCTATAAGCGGCAGATCCGTAATCACCTGAACACTCAAACTGTTACCAATTAGCGTCGGTTCCTATTCAACACCGTAGAACCCGGGCTGGCAAGTGTTCCCGGTGGCAATCTACGGTTTTTTTAACCTTTTTCCGTTTCCTGCTTCCTGGATGCCAGGATCTCGTCAATCAGGCCGTAGTCCCTGGATTCTTCCGCCCCCAGGAAATTGTCCCGGTCGGTATCCGTCTGAATCTTGTCCAGGGGCTGTCCGGTATGGTTCGAGAGGATGGTATTGAGCCGCTCACGCACCAGCAGGATCTCGCGCGCGTGGATATCGATATCGCTCGCCTGGCCCTGGTAGCCACCCAGTGGCTGATGAATCATCATGCGGGAGTGCGGCAGACAATAGCGTTTGCCCTTCGCGCCACCCGCCAGCAGCACAGCACCCATGCTGGCCGCCTGCCCGATACACATGGTACTGACGTCGGCCTTGATAAACTGCATGGTGTCATAAATCGCCAGGCCCGCAGTCACGGAACCGCCGGGTGAGTTTATGTACAGATGGATATCCTTGTCCGGGTTCTCGGATTCCAGAAACAGCAGCTGGGCAACAATCACATTGGCCATATAGTCCTCGACCGGACCAACCACAAACACCACGCGTTCCTTGAGCAGCCGTGAATAGATATCGTAGGAACGCTCACCGCGCGCCGTCTGTTCAATGACCATGGGAACCAGGTTCAATGCCTGTATATTCCCGGCTCCGTCTTTGCTAATGCTATCTGGCATCTATTACATTCCTTTATGTCGCAAACCTGAATCAGGCCTGGATAATGTCCTCGAAACTTGTTGGTTTCTCGCTAATCTGGGCCTGACCGGTAACCCACTCTACAACTGTATCTTCCATTACCAGCGTCTGAATACCTGCCAGCATGTCCTGGTTGCTGTAATACCACTGCACCACTTCTTCCGGATTCTCGTATGACTGTGCCAGGTTCTCGATGGTTTCCCGCACGCGGTCAGGATCAACCTGCAACTGATTTTGCTGAATAACCTCCGAGATCAGCAACCCCAGCGACACTCGCCGCCGCGCTTCATCCCGGTACCGGCTCCGATCTTCATCTTCTGCATCGGCACCGCCCTCTTCTTTCTTGATCAATACGTCTATTTCATTCTCAACCAGCGCAACCGGCACATCGAGATTGCTCCTTTCCAGCAACGCATCAAATACCTGCTGCTTTACACTGGTTTTGATGGCCGCCTCCAGCTCGCGCTCCATATTTTTGCGGATCTCCGAGCGCAGTTGATCTACCCCCCCCGCCGTAACACCAAATGCACGCGCAAACTCGTCGTTGACTTCAGGCAGTTCAGGAGCAGACACGCCATGGACAGTCACCTCAAATTTCGCCGCTTTACCGGCAACTTCCTTCGAAGCGTAATTGTCCGGGAAGGTAACTTCGATAGTCATCCTGTCTCCCTTGCCGGCCCCAACCAGCTGCTCTTCAAATCCGGGAATCATGGCGCCACTGCCAAGCTCCAATGGCATATTGTGCGCCTCGTTACCCGCAAAAGGCTTACCATCGACCGTTCCCCTGAAATCTATCTCCAGACGGTCGCCCGCGACAGAATTGCGCTCAACCCCGGTCCATGTGCCACGCTGCCTGCGCAACTTTTCAATCATATTGTCGACATCACTTTCAGTGATTTCGCCCACCATCCGCTCTATGGTTATTTCACCCAGCCGTGGTGGTTCCACTTCAGGGTACACCTCGAACGTTGCAACATACTCCAGTTCCACACCCGGCTGGTTTCGGGTCTGCTCTATACTGGGGTCACCCGCCGGCTTCAAATTTTCCTGTTGCAAGGCCTGCTCGTAACTGGAAATAATCAATTCGCCCGCAACCTCCTCCCGCACCTGGGTTTCAAAGCGCTTTTTGACCACGCTCATCGGCACTTTCCCTGGCCTGAAACCATCCAGCTTAACCGAACCTGCCAGCTGCTGGAGCTTGCTCTGCACTTGCAGATCAACCTGATCCGCGGGTATTTGCACCGTCATACGGCGTTCCAGTCCACTGGTCGTTTCAACTGAGACTTGCATGATATTTCCTCAACCTGAATATAAGCATGTTACTGATTTTTAGGAACAATCCGGACGCAGACGACGCTGCAAACCCGCATTGAGTTGTTTTTTGGTGCGAAAGGAGAGACTCGAACTCTCACGGGTTGCCCCACAGGAACCTAAATCCAGCGCGTCTACCAATTCCGCCACTTTCGCGATACACCCCAACCGCCGTTATGTGGCGAGGCCCCAACATGAGCAAGCCATTATACGGATATGGAAAAACAAGCATAACCATGAAAGGAGCATGGAAATAAAAAGCCCGCAGCAAGCGCGGGCGTGGAATTGGTGGGCCGTGAAGGACTCGAACCTTCGACCAAGAGATTAAGAGTCTCCTGCTCTACCAACTGAGCTAACGGCCCCGAAACTGGGGCGAGCGATGGGACTCGAACCCACGACGACCGGAATCACAATCCGGGGCTCTACCAACTGAGCTACGCCCGCCATCAAAACTTTATTACGCGCGACAATGCTGTCTCACTACATTGGCGCCCCGAAGAGGATTCGAACCCCTGACCCACGGCTTAGAAGGCCGTTGCTCTATCCGACTGAGCTACCGGGGCCGAATACCGCAATATACAACCCGTTACTACCCAACCGACACCAAATCCAAACTGGTCGGGGTAGAGAGATTCGAACTCCCGACATCCTGCTCCCAAAGCAGGCGCGCTACCAGGCTGCGCTATACCCCGAAAACTTCACCCGCATCGGGATCAGACCTCACACCGATCCTGCATTCAGGACAGACCGGGCGGGCGATAATACGTTTACACCCCGACTTCGTCAACGATCCGGGCTGCAAAAGTATACCAGATAGCCACGGCTTCGCTTGTTCGGTACCGCACTGCGTGCGAAAATCCGTGCCCCGTTCGCGCCGAGTAGACCCAGCAACCATGAGTGCCCGCATTATCGATGGCAAGTCCATTGCCGCTGACGTCCGCAAGCAGGTCAAACAAGGCATTGACAGACGGCTGGAGTCCGGCAAGCGCGCGCCGGGACTGGCCGTTCTGCTGGTCGGCAGCGACCCCGCATCCGAAATCTATGTGCGCAACAAGCGCCGCGCCTGCGAAGAGTCCGGCATGCTGTCCCGCTCGTGGGACCTCCCGGAAAACACCTCCCAGCAACAGTTACTGGATCTCATCGACACCCTGAATGACAGCGCTGAAATCGATGGCATTCTGGTGCAACTGCCCCTGCCGGGGCACATCGACCCGGAAACCGTGATCGAACGCATCCGTCCGGACAAGGATGTCGATGGTTTTCACCCCTACAATGTGGGCTGCCTGGCACTGCGGGTACCGCAACTCAGACCCTGCACGCCGCGCGGCATCATCACCCTGCTCGACAGCACCGACGAACCCTACTACGGGCGCGAAGCGGTGGTCGTAGGGGTATCCAACCACGTCGGTCGCCCCATGGTGCTGGAACTGCTGATGGCAGGTGCGACAGTGACCTGCTGCCACCGTTTCACCAGGGACCTGGAAAAACACGTGCGCAGCGCTGAAATCCTGGTGGTCGCCGCAGGGAAACCGGGACTGGTACCGGGGGAATGGGTAAAACCGGGCGCCACCGTCATCGATGTCGGGATCCATCGCACCGAGAGCGGGCTGATCGGCGATGTGGTGTTTGACGCTGCACAGCAGCGCGCCGGCTGGATTACCCCGGTCCCCGGTGGCGTGGGGCCCATGACCGTGGCCACGCTTTTACAGAACACCCTGTATGCAGCGGATACATTGCATGACGGGTAGAATCCGTTAAAAAATTATTGAACCGCTTATTCCCGTCGCCACCGCGTGCCACCACCACCGTCCTCCAGCACAATACCCAGCCCGGTCAGCTCGTCCCGGATGCGGTCTGCCTCCGCCCAGTCGCGGTCTGCTCGCGCCTGTTCGCGGCGCGCGATCAGGGCTTCGATATCGGCATCGTCCGGCCCCTTCGCACCGGCTGCCCGTTGCCCGTGCAGGTAGGACGCCGGATCCGCCTGCAGGATACCCAGCCGGCCGGCCAGTTGTGACAGGGTATTTGCCAGACGCGCGACATCCGTACTGTCCTGCTCCCGGGCCCGGTTCAGCGCCCGGGCAAGATCAAACAGGACGGCCAGGGCTTCGGGGGTATTGAAATCGTCATTCATCGCCGCCTGGAAACGCTGCTCGTAGTCGGCATCCAGCCCGGCACCACTATCCTCATCGAGGCTGAGATCACGCAGCGCGGTATACAGCCGCTGCAGGGCTGCCCGGGCCTTGTCGAGGTTGTCGTCACTGTAGTTCAGCGGGCTGCGATAGTGGCTGGAGAGAATGAAATAACGTATTTCTTCCGGGCGGTAGCGCTGCAGGATTTCGCGCACGGTAAAAAAATTGCCCAGCGACTTGGACATTTTCTCTTCATCAATCTGCACGAAGCCGTTGTGGATCCAGTAGTTGACGAAATGCTCGCCGGTCGCCGCCTCGGACTGTGCAATCTCGTTTTCATGATGCGGGAATTGCAGGTCCATACCGCCGCCGTGTATGTCGAAATGATTGCCCAGGCAGTCGGTGGACATGGCCGAACACTCGATATGCCAGCCCGGGCGCCCCTCGCCCCACGGCGACGGCCAGCCGGGCTCACCCGGTTTGGCGGATTTCCACAGCACGAAGTC
>JBHHXO010000163.1:0-7502 GCA_046757125.1 Thiogranum sp. | reverse complement strand
AAATGGATGAGACCTGATGTGGCTGATCGTGGCAGAATGGGCTGAATAGTTACACGTATTGTTTTATGGCTCTTCAGGAAAATTTGTGGGTAATTCAAGCGAATCATGGACTCTCGCAAAGCCGCCAGGCGCGCAAAGGAGGGGAAATTTACTCAACAAGACGATTCACCGTACGATTGATCCCATTCTTCATCAGGGATTCACTGAAATAAGACGAAGGTATGTGAGCAGCTGTTTTTATGTGCGTTATTGAGTTTTTCAACGAACTTGAGCTCAACAATGATTTTGTTCTCAACGATGAGGTCGGCCCGGAAGATGCGCTTGAAGACCCTCGGCCATGGCCGCCTTGTAGCCGTGCAGGCGTGTGTGAGATCACATTGCGCCCGAAATGGTGTCAACACCGACGCCAGCAACCCGGCCCTGGAGACGATTCGCTCCTCCTCATGTACCTTGACGTACAGCGCATCGATCAGCAGGAACGGGAAGCATCCCAGGGGCCGCTCGTTGAAGACCCGCACCCTTGAGTCCAGGGCCGCGCACAGCCGCGACACCGTCGACTTCGAGGAGATAAAAAACCGGAACTACAGCAAGGCTAGCGATTGCTCAGACAGTCGGTGAAGCGGTTGATACTCTGGTTGATCTCGTCCCGGGTGCGCTCCGGCATCTCGCTGACCAGCTCGTTGCAATACTCTATCCGCTCCTCGTCCAGTGGCCCGGAACGGTGATAGTTGTACAGCAGCCAGGTCAGCACCCCGACTATCAGTGTCAGATAAAGCAGTGTGGATTTGCGCAACATCTTGCCCTCATATCTGGATCTGCGCCGGTCACCCCGCGCCAGCCTGCCGGCGCTCCCGACAGCAGGTTCTCGGCAGCTTCAGACCAGCCTGAATACAGCCCCCTCGTGGCAACTGATTTATACTGGAACCGTGTCCAGTTGTTACAAATCGTCACCGGCAATGCAGAAACGACATAACAGACCCGGCAGGCTGGTCCCGCTGCTCACCGGCGCGGTGATACTACTGTGCGCTTGCGCCGGCCCCTATGTCCAGCCGGAAGGCGCAACAGGAACAACCCCGGCGCTGTACGACCGCTATGCACTCATGGATGACGGCTACCGCCTGCCGTTGACGCGCTGGATACCGGAGGGCGGGTGCCGGGTGCAGGTGCTCGCGTTGCACGGCCTGAACGACTACCGCAATGCCTTTGCATCCACCGGTGACTTCCTGTCCGCACAGGGCGTGACGGTACTGGCCTACGACCAGCGCGGCTTTGGCGAATCGGACGGCTTTGGTTTGTGGCACGGCAGCGAGCGCATGATCAGGGACCTGCGCATCATGGTGACCCTGCTGAATACTGCACACCCGGACTGCCCGTTGTTTGTACTCGGCGAAAGCATGGGTGGCGCGGTAACGCTGGCAGCGCTGGACGCCATAGCGCCGGATATCGAAGGTGTGATCCTGGTCGCGCCGGCGGTCTGGTCACGCGACAGCATGCCACTTTACCAGCGGCTGGCGCTGTGGCTGGCCGTGCACACCATGCCGGCCAGGCAACTGACCGGCAAAGGGCTGGACATCACGCCATCAGACAATATCGAGATGTTGCGCGCACTGGGCCGCGACCCGCACGTCATCAAGGCGACACGCGTAGACGTTTTGTACGGCATCAGCAACCTGATGGACCAGGCAGCCAGCGCAGCCCCCGGACAGGCCGGCAACACCCTGCTGCTGTACGGGATGCACGACGAAATCATACCCAGGCCGCCAACCTGCCGCCTGCTGACGAAGCCGGGTGCGGCGCACTGGAATATCATCCTGTATGAAAACGGCTATCACATGTTGACCAGGGACCTGCAGGCCGAGTCGGTGTTACGCGATATCGCCGGCTGGCTGCTCGACGAAGCACAGCACCCGACCGGCGCACCGGAGCGACTGGCGCAATTCTGCGCGGATGACCGGGGAAGCGCTGACTAGGCTGTTATTCAAGCCACCGCTGGATGCCGGCCTGCACCGGCATGACGAACCCGATCACGATCAGGTACCGGCGCCTTCTTCTCCCACGTCGGCACTGTCACCACCGACATAACCTGTTGCGCTTGCGCGCGCCGGGGAGTCTTTCTCCGGCCTTGCGACAGGTTCGACTGGGATACCGGATTCAGTGATCAGGTGCACATCACGCTGCGGGAACGGAATCGAAATACCTTCCGCGTCGAAGCGCTCTTTCACCGTTCTGGTCAAATCCCAGTACACGTCCCAGTAGTCCGCACTCTTCACCCAGGGACGACAGATAAAGTTCACCGAAGAATCGCCCAGCTCATGAACACGTATCCTTGGCTCGGGATCCTTGAGTATCTTCTCGTGTTTGCTGACGACGTCCTCGAGGATGCCCTGCGCCTTTTCCATGTCGTCGCTGTAACCGATACCGAACACCAGGTCGACGCGGCGCGTAGAAGTACCGGTTACGTTGGTGATCGCCTGGCCCCACACCTGGTTATTGGGCACGACGACCGCCTTGTTGTCGAGTGTGCGTATCTGCACCGCAAGCAGGTTCATCGACTGCACCTTGCCCAGCACACCCGCAATCTCAACGACATCACCCACATCAAAAGGCTTGAATACAAGGATCAGGATGCCGCTGGCAAAGTTACCCAGCGAATCCTGCAATGCGAAGGCAATGACGAAGCCGGCAGCACCGATGACAGCCAGCAACGGCCCGACATTCACTTCCAGCGCAGCGAGACCGATGAGCACACCCATGGCGATGATCAGGCGCCTGGCCGTCACCACCAGGAAATCCTCCAGCAGCTTCGAGGCCTGCCTGGAACGGGCCAGCACCTTTTTCAGGGCTCTGCCAACGAGATTGGACAGGAAGATGAATACCAGCATGGTCACCACAAACACGCTGATATTCTTCAGCCAGCGCAGTCCGCCTTCACCGGACATCAGCCAGCCCGATACCGTGGCCCACACGGCTTCCATATCCGATATGTCCACCTTGACACCGGATACCGCCGCCACGTACTGCCGGTATTCCTCGACCTCACCGCCCTTTTCCGCCAGGGCATCGAGCACGATATTGATGCGATCAACCAGCGCGGTCTGCTGTGCCCGCAGGACAGCAAGAAAACTCAGCAGGTTTTTTCTTTCCTCTGCCTTTTCGCTGGCAAACCTGTCGATCTCCTTCTGTCCCTCTCCTTTTGGCGCTTCGTCCGCCGCCTCGTCAGGCTTCTCCTGCTCCGCCCCGCTCTTCTCTTCCGCTTTCCTTATGGCCGCTTCCGTAGCGGTTTTTGATATGTCTGCAACTTCCCTGTCCCCGCTCAGCTCGGCAACAGCCTGTCTGGCCTCGGCCACCGTCTTTCTGGCGTCTTCCTTCACTTCTTTCAGTTTCTCAGCCGCATCCTCGTCAGCCGGTGCCTTGCTGACAGCCTGCTTCGCCCGTTCTACATCCTCGATCGCTTCCCTGACCTCGTCGGCCTTTGCCAGCTCTTCGCGCTGATACTTCACACCGATCTCGGCGGTACTGATTTCCTTCGTCTTGGCCTGTAACAGCTGCAACCAGCCATCCGCCTCGACCACGAGTTCGGAACGCGTCAGCGGCTTGATTCTCAGCTCCAGCTCGTCAACGGGTATTTCCGGATTATCGATTGTAACCGGTAATTCCGTTTTCGACCCGGCAAACGGTCCGTTCCCCCCCACTACCGATAACAGCAGAAAAACAGCCGGCAACACACGCAACGTACCCTTCATAATCCCGTTATTCCTTGAGTTTGACCGTAACTTTTCCATCCTCGACACGGATGTTATCCACCCCCTCCGAAAAAGACTTCCAGAAACCCGGGGCCGCGCCAAATTCACCAACCAGATCGATGTTCTTCAATCCGCCCAGCCAGGCGTTGGGTATCGGCACACCCATGACGCTGACACCTTTAAGTACTATGACAGGCCGGTCCTGCAGATAAGCCATTTCCACGCCGGCGTTGAAGCGCAGTGTCTTGCCGCCCAGTACCGGGAAATCGTCTTCCAGCGGGACCAGCAGCTTCGCACTCACCAGATCGTCAGACAGGTCTATCGCCAGTTTCTTCACCAGGTCGGTATTCTTCGCCAGCATGGCGTTCAGCTCCCGTTCATTGAAGCTGACTTCACGCCGCGCACCCGCCTCACTGTAACGTTCGGGTTTCAGGAAACCGCCCCCGTCCAGCTCGTCTGCCGGTGCGGGTTCGCGCCCCATCGACCGGCCGCCCGTCTGGTAACCCAGCGCCCTGAGCTTTGTCTGCAACACCTGTTCTTCCTTCGCACTCAGCTCGACCGGCTTGAATTCACGGGCAAACACATAGGTCTTGACCGCCCAGTAAGTGCCACCAATCGTAAGCAGGATAGTCACCAGGACGGTGAGTATCACCTGCGGCCAGCGCATACCGCCGGCTGCGGGCCGTTCGGCATCAGTGTTCATCGACTTCATCGACATCCAGCTGGCCGGACATGCGGCGGCGAATATGAGACCACGACATCCCGGTTGCCATGATGGCTGCCAGCATAACCAGTACAACGTAGCTAAGGGCCTCGACATTCTCGACCGAGAGCACATTGTAATCGATCATCACCCAGGTGAGCGCCGCAAAGAAAGCAAACGCCAGCAGGGTGCCGATCTCGCCCAGCGAACGCACCGTCGCACGCAGGTAGATCACCCAGCCGATCAACAGCAGCACGGCGGACAAAGCCAGCAACGGATCGAGCTTGTCGGGTACCTGCATGAACCAGTGGTACCAGGAATACCCGGACGGGTTATAGGTCGCAAACACCAGCACCACAGCGAGCACGAAGCGAATCAGGAAATTGGTAAAACTGAAGTTTTTCACAGCCATCGCGCAGGTCTCTTCCGGCGGAGTCATAACGGTGCGCCAGTGTAGACGATCAGCTGGCAGGAAAACACTAACAACTTGTCCACTTTCCCCCCGAACGGGAGGCTCTTTGGGCGAAGGGATCCGGTTACGGGAAGCGCCGGTCCGTGGACCTACTGCACCAGAGGCCGGTCAGGCAGGTGTTCCAGCCTGCCAACAAGCGGCTCAAATGCTTCCACCAGCGCCCGCCGGCCACGACCCAGCACCCGGGCGAGGCGCCAGTCGACACACGGCATCCTGTGAACCGCATAGTCGGAAAGTTTTGCCTTTCTGGATCGGTAATCCGGCGAGTCAGGCAGACCCAGCAGCAGTGCCAGGGCAACGGCCAGCTCCTCCGGCATTTTGAAGTGGATATTCCAGTCCGGATTGACTTCGACATCGACCCCCAGCGCACATTCAACAAGTTCAAGTGCCGTAATGATAGCGTCGCCGGAAGCCGATTCCTCGCTGTTGAATATGTCCCGCTGGATTTCCCGCACCCGGTCTTCTGTGTCGCTGCCGAAGTGACTTCGCACCAGGCCGTGATAGGTGTGCAAAAGATAGACCCACAGGCTCGTAGTCGTGACACTACGGTAGGCATCCTCAATATCCTCGTCCCTGCCATACCGCTCGAACACATCTTCCTGCTCAGCTATGAATATGATTGGCAGCCACGCCAGCCGGCGCACCTTGTCACCGGGTTCACCCTGTATTATCACTATGACTCCTCCAGTCGCACCACCACACATACGACCAAGGGGAGTACTTTAAACAGGGAGCGTGGCTTGCGCGTTGTCCTGACCCGCCAAATGCTTGTCCGGTGAGCACCGGTCAGTGGATGTATTTACGTTTCTGCGGACAGGCAGGAACAATACGATTGAATTGAACCGCACTGACTTTTAGCGTCGGCTCGAATGACTGGTTATGCGTTATTTTGCTTTTAGTGGGAAGCGCTCAGGGTGCTCTATTGTCTCAATGCCGACATCGACATCCAGATCTGGCCAATATAAATGGCCGGGTGACACTTCTTCGACATTAAGTATTTTCCCAACTGGCACATCCTTAAACCAGGGGAAGTCTTCATATGACATGAAGAGCTCTTTGTCGCCACAAAGCAGCCACACACCATGACTAGTGCTCTATCAACTGCTCGATTTGCCTCAATTGTACCCGAGAAAGATGGTGGTTTCTCGCAATGTTAATGATCACTACTATGGAACCATTCCGGGATCGCCTTAATGGCGCCACTTCAGGATCGCCCTAAAGGCGCCATCTGAAGATCGCTCTAATGGAGCCAGCGGGCGCTGTTTCACGTTTCAGACTTTCTGCTCTTTTGCCTTATCGTTGCGGATTTTCCGCGGAGGAAGGCATGGCTAACAGGAGGTTTGAGATGTATCACTACCGTCAAGCTCTGGTGCGGATGCGCCAGGGCGAGTCAGACCGACAGATTCACGCCACAGGACTCATGGGCCGGCGTAGGCTCGGGGTGCTGCGTAAGCAGGCCCAGCAGCGAGGCTGGCTCGACCCAGCGCGATCACTGCCGCCGGACCAGGAACTGGCTGCCGTCCTGCAGCGGCCCAGGCAGACGCATACCCACGCACAATCGAGCCTCGAACCCTACCGGGATCTCGTCGAGCAGTGGTGGTCCGAGGGCATCGATGGCACTACCATCCACGCCGCCCTCATGCGCCGCCACGGGTACACCGGCAGCTATTCATCCGTGCGCCGGTTTCTACAGTCGCTGGCAGAGAAAACGCCGCGGGTCACTACCGTGCTTGAGTTCGCGCCCGGCGATGCCGCACAAGTCGATTTCGGCAAGGGCCCACAGATCATTGATGTCCATACCGGCGAAGTGTTCAAAACCTGGGTGTTTGTTATGGTACTCGCGTGGAGCCGACATCAGTACGCCGAGCTGGTGCGCGATCAAAGCGTTGAGACCTGGCTGGGTTGTCACCGCCGCTCGTTCGAGCACTTCAACGGCGTGCCATCGAAAGTCATCATCGATAACCCAAAGTGCGCCATCACCAAAGCCTGCTATCACGATCCACAGGTGCAGCGCGCTTACGCGGACTATGCTGAAGGGTATGGTTTCCTGATTTCACCCTGTCCCGTTGCCGATCCGCAAAAGAAGGGCCGCGTGGAATCGGGCGTCAAGTACGTCAAGAACCACTTCATGCCGCTGCGCGAGTTCCGCGATCTCCCCGACGCCAATGCACAGTTGATGACCTGGGTGATGCAGGACGCGGGTAACCGCATTCACGGCACCACACGCACGCCACCACTGAAGCGCTTTGTCGAAACCGAACAGGCGATGCTCAAGCCACTGCCCAACAGTGCGCCGGAGTGTGCCCGTTGGGTCACCGCAAAACTGCACGGTGACTGCCACCTTCAAGTGGAAAAGTGTCGCTACTCGGCACCGTGGCGTCTTGTTGGCCAGGCGCTCGATGTGCGCATCGCTGAAACCACCGTACGCATCTACCATCAGCATGAACTCAAGGCATTGCATCCACGCCTTACGCAGGAGGGTCAACGCCACCCATTTTGTTCGCCTTTAGAAGTTGTTTTTTTTCCAGACAACTTCGGCTCCGCCATGGGCGCAACACTCGATACGGGTGGGGGGTTAACCCTT
>JBHHXO010000162.1:0-7544 GCA_046757125.1 Thiogranum sp. | reverse complement strand
CATGGGGCGTACCGCCTGCGGTGTGCGTGGCATTCGCCTTGCCGCAGACCAGCGTGTCATTGCGCTGATCATTGTCGACGAAGGCGCGGTGCTGATGGCGACCGAAAACGGCTACGGCAAACGTACCCTGGTGTCCGATTACCCGACCCACGGGCGCGGTGGCCAGGGCGTGATCTCCATCCAGGGCTCGGATCGTAACGGTGACGTGGTCGGCGCGGTGCTGGTCAGCGACGAAGACGAAATCATGCTGATCAGTAACGGTGGCACACTGGTGCGTACGCGCGTCAACGAGATTTCCACGATGGGCCGCAATACCCAGGGTGTGCGGCTCATCAATCTGCAAAATGATGAGCGACTGGTTGGTGTCGAGCGTATCGTCGATGTTCAGGACGATGACGAAGACGACAGCGGTGTAACCGACGAGTAAGGCGCGCTGATCGGCCTGTCATTGCGAGCGCAGCGCGGCAATCTCATTGTCCGGGAGCAAGGGGCCGGGGACTGCTTCGTTGCTCGCAGTGACGGATTAATCCGGGTTTCCCTGGCTGTGCAACATAACGGTTTAATATTTTTCCCAGGAGCGGTAGAGCATGAACAAGGTATATAACTTCAGCGCCGGACCCGCGGTTTTGCCGCTAGAGGTGCTGGAGCGGGCGCGTGACGAGCTGTTGGACTGGCACGGCAGTGGCATGTCGGTCATGGAAATGAGTCACCGCGGCAAGGAATTCATGTCCATCGCGCAGCAGGCGGAAGCCGACCTGCGCAAACTGATGAAAATCCCGGATAATTACAAGGTGCTGTTCCTGCAGGGTGGTGCCTCCAGCCAGTTTGCCATGGTGCCGATCAATCTGTTGCGCGGCAAGGACAGCGCGGACTATATATGGACCGGTGCCTGGGGCAAGAAAGCGATTGCCGAGGGCAAGCGTTACTGCAAGGTCAATGTCGCCGCCAGTTCCGAGGCTGACAAATTCACGACCATTCCCGATCCTTCCGGCTGGCAGCTGAACAGTGATGCTGCGTACGTGCACTACACGCCGAATGAAACCATTGGTGGCGTCGAATACCACTGGATTCCCGATGTCGGCGATGTGCCGCTGGTGGCGGACATGTCCTCGACTATCCTGTCGCGGCCGGTCGACGTCAGCCGTTACGGCGTGATCTATGCGGGTGCGCAGAAGAATATCGGCCCGGCCGGTCTGACGGTGGTGATCGTGCGCGAAGACCTGATCGGTCAGCCGGTCGACGGTCAGCCGGTCATGTTCGACTATGCTACCCATGCCAACAATGATTCCATGTACAACACACCGCCGACCTATGGCTGGTACCTGGCGGGGCTGGTGTTCGACTGGCTGAAACAGAAAGGCGGTCTGGAAGCGGTGGCGATGGTTAACCACGCCAAGGCGAAATTGTTGTATGACGCCATCGACGGTTCGGACTTCTACAGCAACCCGGTCGACCCGGATTGCCGTTCGTGGATGAACGTGCCGTTTACACTGGCCGACCCGGAACTGGATAGTGCTTTCCTGGAGGAAGCCAAACAGGCCGGCCTGGTAACACTGAAAGGCCACCGGTCAGTGGGCGGCATGCGTGCCAGTATCTACAACGCCATGCCGGAAGAGGGCGTGCGTGCGCTGGTGGACTTTATGGCGGAATTCGAAAAGAGCCGCGGTTGATGACGGGCCTGATACCGGTTATATGTCCGTCACTGCAAATGTGTACCCGTCATTGCCACGCTGCGCTCGCAATGACGGAGGCAATCAAGTTCCCGGAATGATAAAGAAGATAATATGTACAAGATACTGACACTGAATAATATCTCCGTCGCCGGCCTGGAACGGCTGCCGCGCGAATCCTATGAGGTTGCCTCCGAGATACAGCATCCGGATGCCGTCCTGCTGCGCTCCTATAACATGCACGACATGGAAATCCCCGCATCGGTCCGGGCTATCGGGCGCGCCGGTGCCGGCGTCAATAACATCCCGGTCGACAAGCTGAGCAAGCGCGGCGTGCCGGTGTTCAACGCGCCGGGCGCCAATGCCAACGCGGTGAAGGAGCTGGTACTGGCCGGCATGTTGATGGCGGCGCGCAACCTGGTACAGGGCTGGAACTTTGCGCGCGGCCTGAGCGGCGATGACGCGGAGATCAGCAAGCAGGTCGAGAGCGGCAAGAAGAACTTTGCCGGCATGGAGCTGCCCGGGCGCACGCTGGGCGTGATCGGGCTGGGTGCTATCGGTGTGCAGGTCGCCAATGCCGCGCACGCGCTGGGCATGAAAGTCATCGGCTATGACCCGGATATCACGGTGCAGAGCGCCTGGCAGATGTCCTCGGATGTCGAGCAGGCCACCGGTGTCGATGACCTGCTGTCGCAGGTGGATTTCGTTACCTTTCACGTGCCGCTGGTTGAGGGCACCCGGCACATGATCAATGCCGGGCGTCTGCGTTCCATGCGCGACAACGTGGTGCTGCTCAATTTCTCGCGCAACGGTATTATCGATGACGAAGCCGTGGTCAAGGCGCTGGACGATGGCAAGGTGTATGCCTACGTATGTGATTTCCCCAGCAACCTGCTGAAGGATCATCCACGCGTGGTGACCCTGCCGCACCTGGGTGCTTCCACCAAGGAGGCGGAGGACAACTGCGCCATCATGGTCGCGGATGAAATCAGCGACTACCTGGAAAACGGCAATGTGCGTAATTCGGTGAATTTCCCCAAGGTGTACATGAAGCGCAACGGGGGGTACCGCCTGGCAGTCGTGAACGAGAACGTACCCAATATGCTCGGGCAGATTTCCACGGCGCTGGCTGACTCCGGGTTGAATATTCTTGATATGATCAACAAGTCGCGCGGTAACCTGGCCTATACACTGGTGGATGTGGACAGCGAAGTCTGCCAGTCGTGTGTGGACAAGATTGCCGCAACCGAAGGTGTGCTGGCAGTGCGGGTGCTATAGGGTTCGGAAGCCTGATGTCTGACTCCAAGCTGGTTCAACTGAGAAGGCGGATCGATCAACTGGACGAACAGCTCCAGGCGCTTTTGAACGAACGTGCCGAATGCGCGCAGCAGGTGGCGAGAGTCAAGCGCGATAGCGGCGACGATGCCGATTTCTACCGGCCGGAGCGCGAGGTCGAAGTGCTCAGGCGCGTGCGCGAGCGCAACACCGGGCCGTTCCCCGATGACGAAGTGGTGCGCTTGTTCCGCGAGATCATGTCGGCCTGCCTGGCGCTGGAACAGCCGTTGACCGTTGCCTACCTGGGTCCGGAAGGGACCTACTCCCAGGCGGCTACGCTGAAGCATTTCGGTCATTCCGTGAAGCTCAAACCGCTGGCCGCTATCGACGAGATCTTCCGCGAAGTGGAGGCGGGTAGCGCCGACTACGGTGTGGTACCGGTCGAGAATTCCAGCGAGGGGGCCATCAACCATACGCTCGACATGTTTATCCGCTCACCGCTTAAAATCTGCGGTGACGTGGAGCTGCGGGTTCACCACCAGTTGCTCTCCGCGGCGAACAGCCTGGAAGATATCGAATGCGTGCGTGCTCACCAGCAGTCCCTCGCCCAGTGCCGCGAATGGCTGGGTGCCAACCTGCCCGGCGTCGAGCGTGTTGCGGTCAGCAGTAATGCCAAGGCGGCCCGCCTGGCGAGCGAGGATCATACGAGTGCGGCGATTGCCAGTGATGTGGCTGCCGAAATGTATGCGTTGGATATCCTGGTGGCAAATATCGAGGATGATCCAGGTAACACCACGCGCTTCATGGTGATCGGGGACCAGAAGGTCGGACCCAGCGGCAGGGACAAGACATCGTTGATGCTCGCTGCACATAACAGGGCCGGCGCCCTGTATTCCCTGCTGGAACCCATTTCACGTCACGGCGTGAGCATGACGCGCATCGAATCGCGCCCGTCACGGGTCAGCAAATGGGACTACGTGTTCTTTGTCGATGTCGAAGGTCATGTCGAGGATGAGAACGTGGCAGCCGCGCTGAAGGAACTGGCGTCGACAGCATCCCAGTTGAAGGTTCTGGGTTCCTACCCCAAGTGTGAGCTCTAGTGAGCCGTTCGATTGCACAGCTTGCTACCGCCGGCGTACAGGCGTTGCGGCCTTATGCGCCGGGCAAGCCCTTAACCGAGCTGGAACGGGAATACGGTATCGTTGATGCGGTAAAGCTGGCCTCCAACGAAAACCCCCTCGGGCCGAGTCCGTGTGTGCTGGATGCCCTGCGCGCCGGTTTCGATGACCTGGCGCGCTATCCGGACGGCAACGGCTTTGAACTGAAGGCCGCATTGGCGCAAAAGCACGGTGTGGAGCCTGCTGCCATCACACTGGGGAACGGTTCCAACGATGTGCTGGAGCTGGTCGCGCGTGCCTTCCTGTCACCCGCCGCATCCGCGGTCTTTTCTGCACACGCCTTTGCAGTCTACCCGCTGGTAACACAGGCCATCGGCGCGCGCGCCAGGGTGGCGGCCGCACACGATGGCAGTAACGGACCCCGTTACGGACATGATCTGGATGCCATGCTCGAGGCGATCGCTACCGATACGCGCGTGGTCTTCATCGCCAACCCGAACAACCCGACAGGGACCTGGCTGGAGCGGGCGGCGTTGCGCGCCTTTGTCGAAGCGGTACCCGCAGATGTCATTGTGGTGATCGACGAGGCCTATTTCGAATACGTCAGCGAGCCGGATTACCCGGACGGTATGGCGTGGATCCCCGATTTTCCGAACCTGCTGGTGACGCGCACCTTTTCCAAGGCCTACGGCCTGGCGTCCCTGCGCGTCGGTTACGGCGTTTCGCAGGACGGGCTCGCCGATGTGCTGAACCGTGTCCGCCAGCCTTTCAACGTCAACAGTTTTGCACAACTCGGGGCCGTTGCCGCACTGCAGGATATTGCCCACCTGCAGGAGAGCGTGCGCATCAACCGGGCCGGCATGCAGCAGCTGGTCGACGGTGTGGAGGCCATGAACCTGTCCTGTATTCCCTCGGTGGGTAACTTCCTGTCCGTGGATGTCGGGCGTGATCCCGGCGCGGTCTACGAAGGCCTGCTGCGCGAGGGCGTCATCGTCAGGCCGGTTGATAATTACGGCATGCCGGGCCACCTGCGTATCAGTATCGGCCTGCAGGAGGAGAACCGGCGTTTTCTGCAGGCGCTGGACAGGGTGCTGGCGGCATGATCGAGCGACTGTGTGTGATAGGGGTAGGTCTGATTGGCGGCTCGCTGGCGCGCGCATTGCGCGAGGCGGGTTATGTCGGCGAGGTTACCGGCTCCAGCCGGAGCGCGGAGCACCTGCAGAAAGCGGTGCAGCTGGGTGTTATCGACCGTTATGACACGGATCTCCCCAGCGCCGTGGAAGGTGCGGACATGGTTTTTGTTTCCGTGCCGCTGGGTGCCATGGGTGCGGTGTTTGCCGCCATAAAGGATGCGCTGGGAGCGGATACGGTGGTGACCGATGCCGGTAGCGCCAAGGCCAGCGTGGTCGAGGCGGTCCGGGCGGCGACCGGTGAAATACCGGCCTGGTTCGTGCCGGGGCATCCGATTGCCGGTACCGAGCGTAGTGGTGTAGAAGCTTCTTTCCCGGATCTGTACAAGGGACGCAGGGTCATTCTCACGCCGACAGCGGAAACCGGTGCAGCGGCGACACAGAAAGTCCGCGCCATGTGGGAAGCGGCCGGTGCCGTAGTGAACGAGATGGATGTCGGTCACCATGACGAGGTGCTGGCGGCCACCAGTCATCTCCCGCACATGCTGGCTTTTGCGCTGGTGGAAAGCCTGGCGCGTATGAGTGAGCAGCGGGAAATATTCGAATATGCCGCGGGCGGCTTCCGTGACTTTACACGTATTGCGTCCAGTGATCCGGTGATGTGGCGGGATATATGCGTCGCCAACCGTGATGCACTGCTGGTCATGCTGAAAACTTTCAGGAGTGATCTGGATGACCTGGCCACGGCGATCCAGGATCGGGATGAGAGTAAAATCCTCTCGATATTCCAGGACGCGAAAAAAGCGCGGGATGCTTTTGATGGCTGATGTGACTGGCACCGTAGCCGCACGGATTGAGCGTCCTTGCAAGACGCGCTGTGAATACCTCCCTGTACGCTTCACGGCCGCGTCCTTGCGGCCGAGAGTCTTGCAAGGACGCTCAATCCGTGCGGCTACTTACTGGAAACGGGAATATTTGTGACTGATAACGCGAATCTTGAATATGTAGCTCAACCCGGCGGTTCACTCCAGGGCCGGACCCGGGTGCCGGGTGACAAATCGATCTCCCACCGTTCCATCATGCTGGGGTCGATTGCCGAAGGCATAACGGAAGTGGACGGTTTCCTGGAAGGAGAGGACAGCCTGGCAACGTTGCAGGCGTTTCGCGCCATGGGCGTCGATATCGAAGGGCCGGACGCAGGGCGGGTGGTCGTGCACGGTGTCGGGCTGCACGGTCTGCAGGCGCCTTCGGCAGCACTCGATCTGGGTAATTCCGGCACCTCGATGCGGCTGCTGTCGGGCTTGCTCGCGGGGCAGGCGTTCGATGTCGAGGTGGTCGGCGATCATTCCCTGATGAGCCGTCCCATGCGCCGCGTTACCGAGCCGCTGGCGAGCATGGGCGCGGTTATCGGTACCACCGAAAACGGAACCGCGCCGCTGAAGATCCGGGGTGGGCAAAAACTGCATGGCATCAGTTATGACATGCCGGTAGCCAGCGCGCAGGTGAAGTCCTGCCTGCTGCTGGCCGGTTTGTATGCCAACGGCCGAACCTGTGTACGGGAACCCGCGCCGACCCGCGATCATACCGAGCGCATGTTGTCGGGGATGGGTTACCCGGTAACCCGGAGTGACGCTACGGCCTGTGTGGACGGTGGCGGGAAACTTTCGGCGGCGAGCATCGATGTGCCGGCCGATATCTCGTCGGCAGCATTCTTTCTGGTCGGTGCCAGTATTGCGCCGCACTCGGATTTGCTGCTCGAACATGTCGGCATTAATCCGACGCGTACCGGGGTGCTGGAAATACTCAGGCTCATGGGCGCCAATATCGAAGTAATCAACCCTCGTGAAGTGGGTGGTGAACCGGTAGCTGACCTGCGTGTCCGTTCAGCACAACTTCACGGTATCGATATTCCGGTGGAGCAGGTGCCGCTGGCTATCGATGAATTCCCGGTACTGTTTGTCGCGGCCGCCTGTGCGGAAGGGCGGACGGTGTTAACCGGCGCAGAAGAATTACGTGTCAAGGAAAGTGATCGTATCCAGGTGATGGCGGACGGTTTGCAGGCGCTGGGCATCAAGGCTGAACCCGCGCCGGACGGCATGGTCATCGAGGGTGGTTCACTGTCCGGTGGTCACGTGGACAGCAAGGGCGACCACCGCATTGCCATGGCGTTTGCCATGGCGGCACTGCGGGCATCGGGTGAAATCAGTATTGACGATTGCGCGAATGTGAATACGTCCTTCCCCGGCTTTGTCGATCTGGCCACCAGCGTTGGGCTTTCTATTGCAAACGTGCAGGAATCGGGCGGGGGGCGGCTTACACCTCGCGCGGGGGAATAGTCCCAGTACGCTCGA